>NZ_LSJM01000184.1 GCF_001557215.1 Sphingomonas sp. CCH9-E2
CGACCCTTCCAGGTCTGGATGTCCCGGATCGTCATCAACAAATGCCATGACTGGCGGCGCCGGCGCGCGGTCCGGAACTTCTTCTCCATGGCCCTGCCGCTGGGCGAGGCGGATGACGTCGCCGATGAGGCGCCGCTACCCGACCAGGCAATCGGCGCCGAGCAGCAACTGGCAGAGGCGATGAAAGCGATCGCCGCCCTGCCCGCCTCTCTCAAAG
>NZ_LSJM01000185.1 GCF_001557215.1 Sphingomonas sp. CCH9-E2
CCCCTGAAGGGGAGGGGGTTACAGGATGCCCGGCAGGTCCAGCCCCATTTCTCCCGCGCAGGTTTTCGCGATCTCATAGCCCGCATCGGCGTGGCGCATGACGCCGGTGGCCGGGTCGTTCCATAGCACGCGCTCGAGCCGCCTGGCGGCTTCTGGGGTGCCGTCGGCGACGATGACCATGCCTGAGTGCTGCGAATAGCCCATGCCGACGCCGCCGCCATGGTGGAGCGAGACCCAGGTTGCGCCGCTGGCGGTGTTGAGCAGGGCGTTGAGCAGGGGCCAGTCGGACACGGCGTCGCTGCCGTCCAGCATCGCTTCGGTTTCGCGGTTGGGGCTGGCGACCGATCCGCTGTCGAGGTGATCGCGGCCAATGACGATGGGGGCCTCCAGTTCGCCTTTCGCCACCATCTCGTTGAAGGCGAGGGCGAGGCGGTGGCGGTCGCCGAGGCCGACCCAGCAGATGCGCGCGGGGAGGCCCTGGAACGCGATCCGCTCCTTTGCCATGTCGAGCCAGTGGTGGAGGTGGTGGTTGCCGGGGAGCAACTCCTTCACCTTGGCGTCGGTCTTACAGATGTCCTCCGGATTGCCCGAGAGCGCGGCCCAGCGGAACGGGCCGATGCCGCGGCAGAAGAGCGGGCGGATATAGGCGGGGACGAAGCCGGGGAAGGCGAAGGCGTTGGCGACGCCCGCGTCCTTCGCGACCTGACGGATATTGTTGCCATAGTCGAAGGTGGGGACGCCCATCTCTTCGAACGCCAGCATCGCGCGGACATGGGTGGCCATCGAGGCGCGGGCGGCAGCCTCCACCTCATGCGGGGCGGTTTCGCGCTTGGCGAACCACTGCTCCAGCGTCCAGCCGGCCGGGAGGTAGCCGTTGATCGGATCATGCGCGCTGGTCTGGTCGGTGACCATGTCGGGGCGGATGCCGCGTCGGACCAGTTCGGGCAGGATTTCGGCGGCGTTGCCGAGCAGGCCGACCGAGACGGGTTTGTCGGAGGTGTGAATGATTTCAAGCGCTTCGTCGATGCTGTTCGCGGCGCGATCGAGGTAGCGGGTACGCAGGCGCATCTCGATCCGGCTCGGCTGGCATTCAATCGCAAGGCAGGATGCGCCCGCCATCGTCGCGGCGAGCGGCTGCGCGCCACCCATGCCGCCAAGCCCGGCGGTGAGGATCCAGCGGCCTGACAGGTCGCCACCGTAATGCTGACGTCCAGCCTCGACAAAGGTTTCGTAAGTGCCCTGAACGATGCCCTGGGTGCCGATATAGATCCACGATCCCGCGGTCATCTGGCCGTACATCGCCAGCCCTTTGCGGTCGAGTTCGTGGAAATGCTCCCAGGTCGCCCAATGGGGCACGAGATTCGAATTGGCGATCAGCACGCGCGGGGCGTTTTCATGCGTGCGGAACACGCCGACCGGCTTGCCCGACTGGACCAGCAGCGTCTGATCATTGTCGAGGCGGCGGAGCGTCTCGACGATCTTGTCATAGGCTTCCCAGTTGCGCGCCGCGCGGCCGATGCCGCCATAGACGACGAGGCTCTCGGGTGCTTCGGCGACATCGGGATCAAGATTGTTCATCAGCATCCGCAACGCCGCCTCGGCCTGCCAGTTCTTGGCGGTAAGGGTGGTGCCGGTCGGAGCCTTGATGCAGCGGCTATTGTCGGTGCGCGTGGTCATGCTTGGGCTTTCGCGAAGTCGATGGCGGCGGTGAGGATCGGGCGGAGCGTGGCGTGTGCCTGCGCGGCGTGGATGTCGTCCCAGCGCGGGGGCCAGTTGGCGGGGGGAACTTCGGTGACATAGGTGCGCATTGCCAGTTCCATCTGGATCGCGTGGACGCCGGTGTCGGGCTGGCCGTAGTGGCGCGTGGTCCAGCCGCCCTTGAAGCGGCCGTCGACAACATGGCTGCGGCCCTGTTCGGCGCAGATCGCGGCGATCGCTTGCGTCAGTTCGGGCGCGCAGGACCGGCCGCTATTGGTGCCGATGTTGAATTCGGGCAGGCGGCCGTCGAACAGCTTTGGCACCACGCTGCGGATCGAATGCGCTTCGTAGAGGACGATCGCGGGGTGGAGCGCGCGCAGGCGCTCGATCTCGGCGCGCAGGGCGGCGTGATAGGGGTCGAACCAGGCGGCGCGGCGGCGGGCGATTTCGGCTGCGTCGGGTTCCTTGCCGGGGTGGTAGAGCGGGTCGCCGTCGAAGGTTTCGGTCGGGCACAGGCCGGTGGTGAACTGGCCGGGGTAAAGCGTCGCGCCGCTGGGGTCGCGGTTGACGTCGATCACTGTGCGGCTGGTCGTGGTGCGGACGATCGTCGCGCCGAGCTGAAATGCGAAGGCGTAGAGCTGGTCGATGTAGAGATCAGCGTCGTAGCGCGCGCGGTTGAGCGAGACGAGCGACGGGGCGATGTCGGCGGGGATTTCGAGACCGGCATGGGGGATGCTGACGATCAGCGGGCCTTCGTTGCGGGCGGTGACGATCATTTTAGCCCCTCCCCTTTAGGGGAGGGGTTGGGGTGGGGCGTTTCAATCTCACCGAGACCGTCGGTTGCGAGGACAGGCCCCACCCCCAACCCCTCCCCTGAAGGGGAGGGGCTTAGGAATGCGGCGATGTCCGTCCTCATGCCTCCACTCCCGGTAGCCCTTCGCCCAGCGCGCCGCTGGTCACCAGCGCGGTGGCGAGCGCCATGTCCGGGGCGAAGTGGCGGT
>NZ_LSJM01000002.1 GCF_001557215.1 Sphingomonas sp. CCH9-E2
GGTCGAGGCGGTGGATCTGACCCGCGACACCAGCAAGCTCGCCAAGCCGCTGCAGACCGACATCCCGCGCCTGCGCAAGGGCAAGGTCGGCGGGCAATTCTGGTCGCTCTACATCCCCGCCAGCCAGACCGGCGCGCAGGCGGTGCAGACCACGCTCGACCAGATCGACATCGTCCAGCGCGTGGTGCGTGCGCATCCCGACACCTTCATCCTCGCGCAGACCGCCGCCGATGTCCGCGCGGCGCGGACACAGGGCAAGATCGCGTCGCTGATGGGGATCGAGGGCGGGCACCAGTTCGGCGGCCGCCTGTCGGTGCTGCGCCAGTTCCGCGAACTCGGCGTGCTCTACATGACGCTGACCCACGGCAAGAGCCTGACTTGGGCCGATTCATCGACCGATGCGGCGCGCGCGGGCGGGCTCACCCCCTTTGGCCGGCAGGTGGTCGAGGAGATGAACCGCATCGGCATGATCGTCGATGTCAGCCATGTGTCGGACGCGACGCTGGACGCGGTGCTCAACGTGACCAAGGCGCCGGTGATCGCGTCGCACTCGTCCGCCCGCGCCGTCGCCGATCGCCCGCGCAACATCCCCGACGCGCTGCTGCGCCGGATCGCGGAGAATGGTGGCGTGGTGATGGTCAATTTTTACCCGGCCTTTCTCTCCACCGTGTGGAACGACTGGGACAATAAGCGGATCGCCTTTGCCAAGCTGAACGGCCTGACCACCGACGCGGTCAAATGGCGTGACGTCCCGGCGCTGGTTGCATGGGAGCGCGCGAACCCGGAACCGCGCGTCGATGTCGGCACGGTCGCCGATCATGTCGATCACATCGCCAGGGTCGCGGGCCATGACCATGTCGGGATCGGCGCGGACTATGATGGCATCAGCGGCACCGGCCCGATCGGCATGAAGGGCGTCGACAGCTATCCGCTGCTGTTCGCCGAACTCGCGCGGCGCGGCTGGAGCGACGCCAATCTCGCCAAGCTGGCGCAGGGCAATGTGCTGCGCGTGATGGAGCGGGTCGAGGCGACCGCCGCGTCGCTGGCAACCACGCCGCCCGCCAATGCGAACGAGCCCGGCTGATCAACCGGTTGCGCTTGCAACCAGTTACGGCGCGGGCTATCCGCAAACTGTGACATTATATCATCGAGGATGCTGACGTGCGCCATCGTTTCCTGTTGCTCGCCCCGCTCATTCTGGTTGCCGGTCCCGTCGCGGCGGATGAAGGCATGTGGCTGCCCAGCCAGACCGAAGCGATCGGGGACCAGATGCGCGCCGCGGGCCTCGAGCTCGACCCCAAGACGTTGGGCGACCTCAATCGCGCGCCGCTCAATGCGATCGTCTCGCTCGGCGGCTGTTCGGCGGCGTTTCTGAGCGATCAGGGGCTGATCGCGACCAACCATCACTGCGTCTATGGATCGATCCAGTATAACAGCTCGCCCGAACATAATTACCTGCGCGACGGCTTCCTCGCCCGCTCGTTCGGCGACGAACTCCCCGCCGCCCCCGGCAGCCGCGTCTATGTGATCGAGGATCTGCGCGACGTGACCGCCGACATGCTGCGCGGCGCGGTGAAGCTGTCGGGCGAAGCGCGCAACGGGCGGATCGAAACCAACCGCAAGGCGCTGATCGCCGCATGCGAGAAGAAGCCCAACCGCCGCTGCGACGTGCGCGCCTATTTCGGCGGCAAGCAATATTTCCTGCAGCAACAGCTGGAGATTCAGGACGTCCGCCTAGTCTATGCGCCCGCCGGCGGCGTCGGCAATTTCGGCGGCGAGATCGATAACTGGCAATGGCCGCGCCATACGGGCGATTTCGGTTTCTACCGCGCCTATGTCGCACCCGACGGGTCGTCCGCGCCCTATTCGAAGGACAATGTCCCGTTCAAGCCCAAGGCCTGGCTGCCGATCGCCAAACAGGGGCTGAAGGAGGGCGATTTCATCATGGTGGCGGGCTTCCCCGGCACCACCGAACGCCACCGCACCGGGGCCGAGACGCGCTTCTATTTCGAGAAATTCTATCCGCTCCAGCAGCGGCTGCTGTCCGACTATTCCGACGCGATCAACGCTGCGACCGCATCCTCGCCCGATCTGGCGATCCGCTACGCCTCGATCCTGAAGGGCACGGACAATTACAAGAAGAAGATCCTGGGGCAGCTTGCCGGTGCGGACTCGATCCGCTTGATCGAACGCAAGGAAGGCGATGAGCAGGCGTTCCGCGCCTGGATCGCCGCCGACGCGACCCGCAACACGCGCTGGGGCGCCGCGCTGACCGCGCTCGATACGCAGGCGGCCGCCGCCAACACCGCCGCGCTCGAGGGCCTCCGCCGCGGGCTGCTCGACCGTAGCCAGCTTTATGGCGCGGCGATGCGCGTCTATCGCTGGTCGCTCGAGCGCGCCAAGCCCGACGCGCAGCGCCGCGCCGGCTTCCAGGATCGCGACCGCCGCGCCGTGCAGGAAGCACTGACCCAGATCGAGCGCCGCTTCGACCCGAAGGTCGACCGCGCATTGTTCGAAAAGGCGATTGCCGAATATCGCCAGCTGCCCGCCGCCGCGCGCAACCCCGGCTTCGACGCGGCGATCGAGAAGATCGGCCTCGACGCGCTGTATCGCGATACGCAGCTCGGCACGACTACCAACCGGATCGCGCTGCTCGACCAGTCGGCCGACGCGCTCAAGGCCTCGACCGATCCGTTCGTGCAGCTGGCGATCGCCGCCTATCCCGATGTCGCGGCGCGTGAAGCCGCGACCAATGCCCGCGTCGGCGACCTTCAGGCGGCACGCTCGGCCTATATGGAAGCGCGCATGGCCTATGCCGCGTCGCAGGGGCGCACGCTCTACCCCGACGCGAACAGCTCGCTCCGCTTCAGCTATGGCACGGTGAAGGCCAAGAAGCGCGACGGCATGGCCTGGTCAGCGTTCACCACGGGTGAGGGCATCGTCGAAAAGCAGACCGGCAAGGAGCCGTTCGACGCGCCGCAGAAGACGATCGACCTGATCAAGGCCAAGGATTACGGGGCCTATACCGCGCCGGAGCTCGGCACGCTGCCGGTCAACTATCTCGGCACGGTCGACATCACCAACGGCAATTCGGGTTCGTCCACGCTCAACGCGCGCGGCGAATTCGTGGGACTGGTGTTCGACGGAACGATCGAAGGGATCATCTCCGACTGGTGGTTCGATCCGTCGATCACCCGCTCGATCCATGTCGATAGCCGCTACATCTTCTGGACCATGGCCAAAGTCGATGGCGCCCAGCGCCTGCTCGACGAGATGAAGGTGCGCTGACACGACACCGCCGGGGAAGTCCCGGTTGTTCGTACCTCAGCGGCGCTCCAGATTCCGCAGCATTCCGGCAACGCGGCCACCCAGCCGCACCATCGCGCTATCCTCGCGCCCGTCGATGCGCAGTTCGAGCCGCGCATCCAGCCCGAAGGTGCGCGAGCGGCTGTAATCGGCCGTTCCTTCCAGCGACATGCGCTCGATCGGGGCGGCGTCGAGCCGCGACTTGCGCGGCGCTTCAAGCAGGATGTTCCACACCGCCGGCGCCGCGGGGATGCTGGGGAGCGTATAGGCCTGACCGAGCGGTGCGCCATCCGCGGGGATGAGCGCGGACAGGGTGCGCAGGTCCGATCCGGGCAGCGCCAGCAAGTCCCGCGTCGGCGGCGGCAGATCGCCGCCATGGACCGTGGCTTCGGCCATCAGCAGGGCGCGGGCGTCGACTGCGATCGTCGCAGCGGCAGAGGCCGGCGCGGGCGGTGCGCTCGACACCCCGTCACGCGCAGCCGCAGGCACCGCAACCAGTGCGGGCCCGATCGCCGCAAGCATCCACTTCCCCCGCACCACTGCATACCCCCGTTTCAGTGATGCGGGGAACCTGCCCTATTCAGACGGCTTGTGCAATCATTGCCTGCCGGTGCGTTCGGTCTGCCAACTGAAGCGCAGCGCCGAGACCGCCGTCGGCTTCTTCGCCGGGCCGCTGCGTGTGGTCGATCCGACCAGCGCCGAATCGATCAGCTCCTCGATCCCCGTCCCTGCGCCGCCATTGTTGCGCATGCGCGTGCCCGCCAGCGTCGGTCCGGCGGCGGTGGCACAGGCCGCACCGTCCTCCGGCCCCGGGACCACCGGACATTGAGCCAGCCGGGCATAGCTCAGCGGCACGCCATCGGTGACGTCGCTGACCAGCAGCACCAAATCGTCGCGCAGATCGCCGCCGGGGCTGGCGTCGGTCAGGCTATATTGCAGCACACCGCTTTCGCCGGCGCGCAGCCGGGTCGGGTTGTCGGCCTTGATCTGGAACCGCCCATCCTGTCCGTCGAACAGCAGGATGCCGCCATCGGGGGAGAAGATCAGCGGGTTGACGTACAGATCGGCCTTGCCGGTGTTCGTGACCTTGATGAACAGCCAGTCGCAGCGCTGAAAGCGGAAGCCGCCGGCCTCGCTGCCATCGCCACCGACCCGCCGCGCGTCCTTGGCCACCGCATAGTAATCGGCGGTGGTGTCGGGGCACGCCGCCCCGGCCGCCAGCGCCTTGGGCCGGGCGACATAGAATTCGACTGCGACATGCCTTGCCGGATCCTCGTCCGGCTGCCCGCTGGCCAGGGCGGGGCTGGCGAGCACGCGCTGCAATCGGCTGAATCGCGTCGCCTTGACCAGCGCGCCGCCGATCGCGAAGCGCACGCGGATCGTCGGGTTGCTGCCATCCTGCGCCAGCGCAGCGGCAAGGTCGATCGATCCGAAATCGGCCGTCACCTGCCCCGGCGGCTGGGTGAGCGCGAGCTTGTCGCCGTTGAAGGTGAGGATCAGATCGGCGGTGTCGCCCGGCTGGACGAAGCTCGCGCCGATATCGGCGGGCTTGATCTCCTTGAGCGCCGCCAGTGCCGCCGCCTGCGCCTTGCTGGGGCTGGCGGGGGTGGCGGGCAGCGCGATGCGATAGTCGAGCTGCACCGGCTGCTGCTCGATCGTCGCGACCAGCCGCACCTCGCGCGACAGCGGCTTGCCATCGATGTCGCGCACATCGTTCCACGCCTCGGCCGTGATGTCGCCGAACGCGGTCGGCACCAGGATTGCCTTATAGGCATCGGCCCTCTCGACCCGTCCATAGAGGATCGTCTTGTCCCCGGCGGGCGAGGTGAGCGCGAGGCCGATGATCGTGCCCTCGATCACGCCCTGCAGCTGGCCGGCACCCATTTCGAGCTTGTCGATCTTCACCGGATCGGTCGATTTGGTGTCGGCGGTGAAGACGCGCGCGGGCTTGTAGACCGCCCAGCTCCCCCCGCCTTGCGTGGCAACGGCGGTCTTCATCAGGCCGCCCATCACCGGGCGGTCGAGATCGCCGTCGAATTCGGGTCGCGGTGCCTTGTGCCCGTCGATGCCCGCAGTGATGCGGTTAGCCAGGTCGCGATAGGAATAGACGCGCGGGTTGTTCCAATTGGCCATGGCATAGACGGTCAACAGGCCGTGCGCCGCCTGTTCCAGCGGGTCGGCATAGCGCGGCGCCTGATATTGCTTGGCCTGCTGCGCCGACGGTACCGCGAGCAGCCCGACATAGGCCCCCCAGCCTGCCTTGCCCTTCGACGTCTCCACCGCCAGGTCGCGGACGAAATTGCCGTCGCTGACGGTCGCGAACTTGCGACTGACCTTCAGGCCCAATTTGGTCGAGGTCGGCGCGCCATTGTCCTTGCCCGAAGCGTCACGGTTCGAATCGCCCGAATGACAGAAGTCGGCGAGGTAGGTCACGTTGCCGCCCTTGGCCCGGATTGCGTCGATGACCGCGCCGATCTCGTCATCGGTCACCGCATTCTCGATCTTCTCCGATCCGTTCGCCGGGCCGGTGTCATAGGGCAGGAACACCTCATCCAACCCGTCCGGCTCGGATCCCGCCACCGCTTCATTCTGCTGCATCCCGTGGCCAGAGAAGCTGAGCAGCACCTCGTCGCCCGGCTTGGTCGTATCCACCATCCGCTTCATCGCGGCGAGGATATTGGCGCGCGTGCCGACCCCATCAGGCTTGACCTTGGTCTGGCGCATGCGCGGATTGCCGCGCGCGGCGAGCAGTTCGGGCGTCGGCGGATCGAGCAGCAGCGTCACATCCTCCGCCTTCGCGCCCTCGCGGATCAGCGTCTCGGCGATCAGCACCGAATCGTTGAACGCGCCGATCATCGGCGACGCGATGCCTTCCTTGTAATTGACCACGCCGATGATCACCGCGCGGATGCGGCCCTTTGGTTCGGGTGCAGCGGAAGCGCCGGGCGCGACGGGCAGCGACGCAGCGACCAGCCCTAGGGCCCCCAGCGCGAGCATGATCTGCTTCAACATTGTCCGTCCCCCGTTCAGTTCGACACCAAAATGGCGCGCGTCCACACGCGGCCCTTGTTCGTCAGCGTGATCCGATAGTCCTCGGTCCGTCCGGGCGTCCAGCGACACAGCAGGTCGCGCCGCGCAATCCCCGACGTCGCCGCCGGGCGATCGCTGCACGCCACGCGCCCGCTGGCATCGGTCACCGCCAGCTCCAGCGCCGCATCGCCATCGCCGCGCACCCGCACCAGCGCCAGACGCCCGCCCTCGGCCCGCGCGCGCATCGTCAAAGCGCGGTCGGCGGGCAGGTCGTGGGTATAGACGATCGCGGCGGGCAGGATGCCCTTGCTTGCTTCGGCCAGCGCCGCCTCGATCGCCGCCAGCTTGTCGGCATCGCCTCCGGCCCAGCCACGCGCCTCGACCAGCAGCGCCGAGGGTGCGGTGACCGGCAATTCCTCACCCGTCCGGGCGCGGCCCAGGATCATCGGCGCATTCTCGGCGCGCACCAGCACGAACTCCCCCGTCGCCAGCATCCGCGCGGCAACGATCATCATGTCGACATCGCGGTCGGCCCGCGCCCGCGCGATCAGGTCGCGCACCAGTTCGGCCCGTTCGATCACCGCATCGGGTGCCGATACCGCGTCATGGCCGTCATGCGGCAACGGTGCGGCGGCAGCGAGCGGCAAAGCGGCAAGGATCAGGGCAAGGGGCATCATCAGACGCATCGGTCGGGCACTATTCCTGCTGGTTCGAACAAGTCATGCCTTGACCCCGCCCTTCGCCCGAGGCGACCGACAGGTTCTGACAGTCCGAAAAGGCCACAACGCAGCGTCCAACGCTGCAGTTTGGGCAGACCGTGGGAGAGCTGTGCATCATCATCGTTTCGACAGCTTCCAGGCGACACCCACCCGCGCCTCAAACACGCGAGAAAAGGCTACAAGTTCGCGCTGTTGGCCAGGGTCAGAACCGGCATAGGACTGGATCCGCGCAAGCGCGCCCTCGGTCGCATCCCGTGCCATTGCATAGGCAAAGCTGCCGCCTGCGCTGTCCGCTATCAGATCGGCGAAGTTCGACTGGGCGCGGATGCGGTCGGGATGCGTTGCCGGCACAGCCCGAAACCCCCGCACGCTGCGCCGGATCGCATCTTCGACCTCAGCGCGCCTGCCCAAGGCAAACAATGTTGCCGCCAGATCGGCATAAGCGCGCGCCGTATTGAGCGTCCGCTCCCCAAGAACCTTTTCGCGAATTGCCACCACCCGCTGCACCATCGGTAGCGCCTCTTCGGTCCGGCGCTGAAACCGCAAGTTCATCGACAGGTTGAGCAACCGATGGGCAGCGCTGAGACTGGCCGGGCCACTCCATCTTTCGGCAATCGCGACGCTGCGCCGATGCAGCGGCTCGGCGTCCCGATGTCGCCCCAGTCGATCCAGATTGAATGCGAGATTGCCTAGCGCGTCGCCCACCCGCTGATGGTCACTGCCCAAGGCACGCTCACTAATTCGATATGACTGAATATATAGGGGAAGTGCTTCCTCCTCGCGCCCCTGATCCGCGAGCAACGACGCAAGGTTGCCGAGGATCGATCCAACCGATTCGCTCTGAGAGCCGGTGATTGCCTCCTTGATCCGCAGCGCACTGCGATAATGGCGCTCTGCCTGTGCCGTCTGCCCCCGCTCGTGCAGAATTACCGCCAGCACATTATGAGCTGAGCCCAGTGCGCTATCGTCCACCGGTCGCGCCGCATCGACGATAGCGAGGCTGCGTTGCGCGACGTCCATCGCGTCACCGCTGCGTCCTTGACCGTGCAGATTCTGCGCGAGATCGATTAGAGCCCGTCCATGTTGGATGCTCGCTGGGCCAAAGGCGCGCGTTGCATGGGCTGCTGCATCACGTCTCAGCTGTTCGGCCGCTCCGAACCGATCCTGTGCCTCAAGATTACGGGCAAGATTGAACCGTGAATCGTCGAGCTGGCGGGCATCTCCGGACTGACCAGCCAGATTCAAGCTGCTCCGATAGGCCGATTCAGCTTCACGCAATCGCCCCTGCTCATCCAGGGTGATCCCCAAGATCGACCAGGCCAATGCATGCTCTTGCATCGAACCGGCACGCGACGCTTCGGCAACCGACTCACGGGCCAACGCTTCGCCTGTTTGGGGATCGCCCGACTCGGCCAGCATCTTGGCGAGATATGTCCGCTGGGTGAAACAGCGCGCGCTTCCTCGCGCCGTCGCCGCACAGCTGCGATAGCTCTGTGTAAGCAAGCCAATCGCCTCTTCCTGACGCCCCGCATGCACTGCGTCGATTACCACGTCCGGAATATCGACGCGCTCTCCGGCCTGCTGCGGCAATGGCGCTGCCGCCAGCGCCATCGTCAGCAGCAACGGCCAAGGCGCTGCCACCTCACTTCCCCGGTTCGCCGACCAGCGTGAACGCCGCCCAATATTTGGGGCTGACAAACTGACCGGTACCTTCGCTGCGCACCGTCTTCATCGCTGCCTGCAACGCACGCGCACGCCCGGCGACATCGCCCTTCTGGATATTGCCAAAGGTCTGCTGCATCAGCAGCGAGGTTGCCGCGTCGCTGACCGCCCAATGGCTGACCAGCAACGAGCGCGCGCCCGCGAACAGGAAGGATTTGGCGAGGCCCGACAGACCGTCGGCGCTCTTCCCGTCGCCAGCGGCCGTATTGCACGCGGACAGCACGACCAGATCGGCGGGGATTTTGAGCTGCGACACTTCGGATGCGGTGAGCAGCCCGTCGTCCAGTTCGGTTGCCTGTTTGGGCGGGGTAAAGACCAGCCCCGGCTCGGCATTGTCGCCCACTTCCGTCGCAAGCAGACCATGGGTCGAGAAGACGACGAAGCGCGCCGCAGGCAGGGTCTTGCTCGCCTTGACCGCAGCCTCGGTCGCCGCATCCCCGATCACGACCGCGGATTGTCCTCCGAACGCCTTTTGCAGGTTCTCGAGCTCCGCCTTGGCCTGGGGCAGATAAGCGAGCGCGCGCAGCTTTTCAGGGTCGGCGAGCTTGCCCTTGTACATCTGCCCGGCAAGACCTGGGGTCACGCTGCGAGCGGCTTCCGGCGTATAGGCACCCGCCAGCGTCGGGGCCCCATAAGCGGCCAGCGCGACGCCGCCACCGCGCACCTGCGCATAGCTGGCCGAACCCGATTTGGTGTCGCACCCCGGATGCGCATCGGCGGGCTTTTCGATGAGCAAGCAACGCAGCGAGCGCAGTGCCGACACCGAGGGCAGCTCGGCCAGCGCATATTTGTCGATCAGCCACGGGCTGGTCGCCACCGCCGCCGGGTCGGTATCCAAACCCTGTGGCGGCGCGGTGACGAGCAGCGCGAGCGGCAGCGAGGTGAGCGGGCCGCTGACATTGGTCAGCAGCACCTGCTTGCCCTTCAGCACGCCCTCCACCGGCGCGATCAGCTCCTTGTAGATTTCATAGGCCAGCTTGCGGTCGAATGCCTTGCCCTGCGGCGCCACTGCGGCAGCACCGCCAGCGGCAGGCGGCGGCTGGCGGCCCGATCCGCGCGCGCCGTCCACTTCCATGCTCGCGCGCAGCGTGTTGACCTTGGCGGCGAGCGCATCCTGCTTCATCGCCTCCGATCGCGACCAGGTCGAACCCTCGCGCGTCACGGCCCAGGTGTAGCTGGCATCGTCCGAAACGAGGATGACGACCATCGCCTCATCGGGGTTGAGCAGCTTCTGCACTGCCGCGATGTCGAGCGCCTTGGGGCGCGTCAGGTCGAAATATTGCGGGAAATCCTTGGCGATCTTGGCCTCGATCGCATCCACTTCGCTGCGCAGCGCGGCACGGCGCTGGGTCAGCGCGCGGCGCTCTTCCTCCGGCACCTGCGCGCCGCGTTCGATCAGTGCGCTGAACTGGCGATCGACCGCCTCGATCTCGGCGAGCTTCTTGTCGCGCTCCTGCTCCAGCACGGCGAGCGGGCCACCCCCCGCGGCAAAGCGCGCGGTCGTGCGATCGAGCGCTGCAGCGGCACCGGAAATCTGCGCATATTGCGCTGCCTCGAACGCCTCGGATCGCAGCACATCGGGCGATGGCACCGGTTCGATCTTGATGTCGGGCGTGGTCTGGGCGGACAGCAGGGCCGCGACGAGCGGCAAGGCCAGGACGGCCTTCAGCCGTGCATGTCGATCGTTCCGCGACATCAGTTGCTCCTCATCCTCAGCTCGTCACCAACGCGACGCCGGTGCCCTGCTCGCCATAGTTGATCGCCTGAATCACGAACGGGCCGGTCCAGATGGGATTGATCCGGCAATACAACGTCACATTGCCCGACATGTCCTGGCACATCAGGCTTCCATTCTCGTCGAAGATTTTGAGCGCCAGCGGCGTTGCCGAATCGCGGCGCATGCCGATCACCTTGGGTTCGCCACCGCGAAAAGAAGTACGGACCGTCCAGGTCGTTTTGCCCGGCACATATTGCACCATGCGGAGCGTATGGCACATGCAGGGGACGCCCTTGCTCGCCTCGGCGCGCGCGGCTTCGATCTCTGCCATCAGGTCCGCGTCACCGGCCGCGAGTCGGGAGGCTTCGGCGAACAGGTCCGCGCCGGTCACCGGCTTGGGCGTCACCTCGGCCTTGGCTGCGCGATCGAGGCTGCCCTTGTCCGCACCCTCCTTGACCGGCGCCGCATCGACGATCTTCGCCGCGACGATCATCGCGCGCGCATCCTTGGTGGCACGCGCAAAGTCGGCGAGGCGATAGCCGAGCAAAAGCGCTTCGGCGGCTTTCGAGTTATCGGTGTCCGGGAGAAGTTTCGGCGCCGAATCCGCGCCTTCCCGGGTCTGCGCCGCCGTGGTTCCGGCAACGGAAATCGATGCAGCCAGCATGGCTGCGACGATCGGAAACTTGCACATCGTGCTAATCCGGGAGCGCATCATGTCCTCCCCCTCGGCGCGTCTGCGATACCGCCACGCCCTGAAAAACCGCCGCCCCGAAGCACTGCTTCGGGGCGGCCAGTCTTTCGGCTTAGTTGGTCACCAGCGCAGCGCCGGTGCCATAGGCGCCATAGTTGATCGTCTGGACCGAGAAGGGGCCGGTCCAGATCGGGTTGACGCGGCAATACATCGTCACGTTGCCCGACATGTCCTGGCAAACCAGATTGCCGTTCTCGTCGAAGATCTTCAGGCCGACCGGGGTCGCCGAGTCGCGGCGCACGCCGACGACCAGCGGCTCACCGCCACGTGCGGTGAAACGCACGGTCCACACGGTGTTGCCCGGGACATATTGCACGGTGCGGATCGCACCGCCGACCACGCCCTTCGACGTTTCCGCCTGCGCCGCTTCGACTGCGGCGACGATGTCGGCGTCACCCGCTGCCAGCGTCTTGGCTTCGGCGAACAGGTCAGCCGAGGTGGTCACCTTGGCGGTGCCGGTGCCCTTGCCGGTGCCTTCGATCTTGCCCTTGTCGGTGCCTTCCTTGACGGTGACCGAGTCGACCATCTTGGCCGCGACGATCATCGCGCGCGCATCCTTGGCGGTGCGGGCATAGTCGGCGAGCTTGTAGCCCAGCGCCAGCGTGTCGACAGCCTTCGAGCTCTCAGTCGCCGCAGCTTCCTTCTCGCTCAGGTTCGTGCCCTTCTTGTCCTGCGCGATCGACGGCGACGCCAGCAGGCTTGCTGCTACCAGTGCCATCGCCATCTTCTTGTTGAGCGTAACCATTACCTTCGTCTCCTCACTCTCCGGGCCTGCTCCCAAGCCGGCCTCGCGAACTGATCCCTCGATCAGGCAGGTTCGTCTTTAATGTGGCCCCCGCCCGCGCGACACTAACAGTTTCAGTCTTGGTTGCCATATCAAACTTGGCGCGAAGTCCCTGATTCTTGACGAATCCTACGCGCGACTCCGCCAACTACGTACGTATTATCCGCGTAACGACATTGGACTCGGTAACGCCTGTTACCCAAGTTGAGGAAAGGCGCTTGGACTGTCCCGACGCCCTCCGTGTCAGCGTTCGAGCTTGAGCTGGATCAGACTGTTGCCGCGCGCGACGAACAATATTGCGCCGCTCGCAACATTCTGGAACGCGCGGGCAAGTTCTGCCGCGCTCTGCACTTGCTCGCCATTGACGCCGACGACGATGTCGCCGACCGCGAGGCCCGATCGCGCCGCCGCCGAACCCGGCTGCACGCTGGCAACGACCGCCCCGCGCAATTGCTCGGGCACCTTGTCGGTGGCCGCGACGTCGCGGAAGGTCGCGCCCAGTGCCGCCAGCCCGGCGCCGCCGGTGGCGGGTCGCGTCACCTGCACCGGACGCGGTGCTTCGACCGTCACCTGCGCCGTCCCGGTCGCGCCGCCGCGCCGATAGCCCAGCGCGATCGTCTTGCCCGGTTCGAGCACGCCGAGGATCGCGGTGAGGTTGCCCGGCCCCTCGATCGCGCGCCCGTCGGCGGAGGTGATGATATCGCCCGATTTGAGGCCCGCGCGCGCCGCCGGGCTGTCGGGCGAGACTTCGGCGACCAATGCGCCGCGCGTCGATCCGCTGCCCGCCGCCTCGGCCGTCACCGGGCCGACCGTCACCCCGATCCGCCCGCGCTTGACGCTGCCGTTGCGGCGCAGCTGGTCGGCGACCGCCATTGCCATGTTGATCGGCACGGCAAAGGCGATGCCGCTATTGTCGCCCGACTTGGACCAGATCGCGGTGTTGATGCCGATCAGCCGCCCGCGGCTGTCGATCAGCGCGCCGCCCGAATTGCCGCTGTTCACCGCCGCGTCGGTCTGGATGAAGTCCTGCAGCCCGTCGCCGATGCCCGTGCGCCCCAGGCCGGAGATCACCCCCATCGTCAGCGTCTGATCGAACCCGAACGGATAGCCGATGGCAAAGGCGAGGTCGCCGACCTCGATCTTGCCGCTGTCACCCACCTCGATCGCGCGCAGCCCGGTCGCCTTGATGCGCAGCAGCGCGATGTCGGTCTGCGGATCGCGCCCGACCACCTCGGCATCGACGACGCGGCCGTCATAGAGCTGGACCTTGAAGGCCGTGCCCTTCTCGACGACGTGATTGTTCGACAGGATCTCGCCGCGCGCGGCATCGATGATCACGCCCGACCCGCAGCCGATCGGCAGCGGCGCGCCCTTGGGCAGCGCGCGGACCTTGCGCCCGGCCTTGGCGGTGGTGCCGGGGAAGATCGTCTCCATCGCCGGGAAGTTCTTGAACCGCTCTTCCTGCGACCAGAACAGCACGGCGGCCCCGACCTGCCGCAGCTTCGCGACATCCTGCGGCGCTGCCTGGACTGCGGGCGGCGGCGTGGCCGTGCCCGCTGCGCAGCCCGCCAATGCCAGCGCGCCGAGCGCTACTCCCCATGCCCGCATCATCGCTCTCCCTAGTCTTTGATCAGCGTGACCTGCGCGACATGGATGCCCCCGCCGCGAAACCCGCCTTCGCAATACATCAAGTAATAGCGCCACAGATCGATGAAGTGGGAATCAAATTCGGCGGGCATTCGCCCCTCTGCCGCCGCCGCGTCGAACGCCTCCCGCCACAGCTT
>NZ_LSJM01000019.1 GCF_001557215.1 Sphingomonas sp. CCH9-E2
CAGCACTTCACTTATCCCCTCCCGCAAGCGGAAGAGGGTTAAGTGAAGTGCTGGTGGTGACTTACTTTGACGCTCCCCCGTTCCGGGGAGGAATAAAAAAGGCCGGGGTTGCCCCCGGCCTTCTCTCCTTCCCTGCCCCCTATCACAGGGAAGGAAAGCCCATCACTCGGCGTATTTCACCGAGCAGCCATAGGGCGTGGTCTGGGCGACCGAGACCTGTTTCCCGGCCTTGATCTCGTTCAGCGCGGCGAGCACGTGGTTGCGTGCCGACCCCATTTCCTCGACGCGGGCGGCGGGTTTGTCGTCGATGCCGCCCTGGAAGCGCAGCACGCCTGCGCCGTCGATGATGTACATGTGCGGGGTAGTCTTGGCGGCATAGCCCTTGCCCACCACGCCCTTGGGATCGAGCAGGTAATGCGCCGGACTCGCCTTCTTGTCCGCGACCCATTTCTGCGCCTCGGCACCCTGCATATAGCCCTGCTTCCCCGGTGCGCCCGAGTTGATCGTCAGCCACACCACGCCGCCCGCCTTGGCCGCGGCCTGGGTCTTTTGCATATTGCCTTCATAATGGCGCTGCACGAACGGGCAGCCGGGGTTGTTCCACTCCAGCACCACGGTCTTGCCCTTGAAGTCGCTGAGCTGAACGGTCTTGCCGCTGGCGTCGGTCAGCTTGAAGTCGGTCGCCTTTTGACCGTTGGTCTGTTGCGCGGCGGCGGGGAGTGCGAGCGCCGCGAGGGTTGCTGCGGCAAATGGGATCAGTCGGTGCATCGGCTCATCTCCTTGATCTGCGGTTCATTTGCCCCCGGTTAGCTCGGTCAACATGCCTTGGGTGAGAAGCTGCGGCAAGACCTGAGGCTCGGTCGCGCCCGCCGGATACCAGAGGTAGAGCGGCACGCCCGCGCGGTTGTGGCGTTCGATGAAGCGGCCGAGCGCGGGGTCGCCGTCGGTCCAGTCACCGACCAGGACGGTGACGCCGCCCTTGGCAAAGGCGTCGCGCACCGCGTCGGTCTCGATCGCGGCCTTTTCATTGACCTTGCACGTCACGCACCAGTCGGCGGTGAAATAGGCGAAGACGGGTCTGTTCTGGGCGCGCAGCTCGGCGAGCTTCGCTTCGCTGAACGGCTGCGCGCCGGACGCGGTTGCTGCTGCAGCGGCGGGCTTTTCGATGCGGCCGACCAGCCACATGCCGCCGATCACGATCGCGAGGCTCATCGCCCAAGCGATGCCGTTCCCCGCCCCGCGCGCTTGTCGGCGACCAAGCGCCCAGAGCACGACGCCGAGCGCGAGCGCGACGATGAGGCCGGTGGCCATGCCGTTGACCCCGGTGAGGCCGCCGAGCACCCAGGCGAGCGCAATCGCGGTGAGGAACATCGGGATCGCCAGGATCTTGCGGAAACTGTCCATCCACGCGCCAGGTTTCGGCAGCATCCTGCGGAGCGCGGGGACGAAGCCGAGCAGCAGGAACGGCAGCGCGAGGCCGAGGCCGAGGCCGAGGAAGATCAGCAGCGCGATATACCAGGGGAGCACGAGCGCTGCGCCAAGCGCTGCCCCCATGAACGGTCCGGTGCACGGCGTGGCGATGAACGCGGCGAGCGCGCCGGTCATGAAGGCGCTGCCGGAACCTCCGCTGGCGAGGCGGCCGGCGAACTTCGGCGTCATCAACTCGAACAGCCCGGCGAGGTTGAGCGCGATGCCGAGGACGAGGAGCAGGAGGAACAGGATGACGCGCGGATCGGTGAGCTGGAACGCCCAGCCGACGCTCGCCCCCGCCGCGCGCAGGCCGAGCATGAGGCCGCCGAGCGCGAGGACGACGAGGACCACGCCCGCGGTGTAAGCGAGACCCTCGGCGCGGGCATGCGCCTCGCTGGTGCCGCTCTTGGCGAGGCTGAGTGCCTTGAGGCTGAGGATCGGGAAGACGCACGGCATGATGTTGAGGATCAGCCCGCCGAGCAGCGCGCCGCCGAGCGCGAACAGGGCTGCGCTCCAGTCGATGCCGACTGGCGCTGCGGGGGCGGCGGCGACGGTGCCGGGGATTGCGGTGAGCGCGAAGCCGTCGCGCTCGCCGGTCGCGAGGATGCCCTCCAGCCGTTCGGGGACTTTCGACCCGGCCTTGACCGACACGATCAGCGTGTCGCCGTCGCGGGTGACGCTCTGCGGCGCGGAATAGGTGACGGCGTCCGGGGTCTGCGCGAAGAAATAGGCATCCTTCCACAGATCGACCGAGGCTGGAAACGGGATCGCGATGCGCAGCGTGCCGTCGGTGACCTGGAACTTGGCTTCGCTGCCGAGCGGCTTGGGCAGCAGGCGGCGCCACTGGTCGAACTGGGCGCGGCGTTCGGGGGTGATCGTGCCGTCGCCGACGGTGAGACTCAGCGTCAGATTTTCGGTTTCGGGGACGCAGATTTCGTCGGTGCAGATGAGGTAGGCCGCGCGCACCGCGATCGGGAGCTTCGTGCCCGGGGCGAGGCCGGCGGGGATCTTCAGCGTTGCGAACTGAGTGTAATTGCCCTTGTAGATATAGTTCATGATGCCGGCGATCATCAGCCGCGTCGGCACCGGGTAACGCAGCTCCCCTGCCGTCACGCCCTGGGGCAGCGTCCAGTCGAGCCGCGTGTCGAGGCCGGCCTCGCCCGGGTTCTTCCAATATCCGTGCCAGCCGGGATCGGGTTTGGCGACGAAGGCGATCGTGACCTCGCTGCCCGGAGCGGGGGTGTCGCTTTCGGCGAGCAGATCGACGGTCAGGTTGTTCTGGCCCGCGGGCTGCGCAGCGGTGGGCAGCGCGACCAGCGCCAGCAGGAATGTCACCAAAGCGAAACCGAATCTGCGCATTGACCACCCTTGCCGTACCGATGTCGTGGGAACATAGCGGGCGCGGCCATTTTTGCCATGCCGGAGGGACCATGCTCGCTCGATTGCTCGCCACTGCCATGCTCGTCGCCGTTCCGGTTGCGGCACAGGAAACTCCCCCCGCGCCTGCTCCGGCGGCCCCGCCCAAGCTGATCGTCACGATTTCGGTGGACCAGTTTTCGACCGATCTGTTCGCCGCCTATCGCCCCTATTTCACCGGCGGGCTGGCGCGACTGGCGCGCGGCGTGGTCTTTTCGGGCTATCAGAGCCACGCGGCGACCGAGACCTGCCCCGGCCACTCGACGATCCTGACCGGCGCGCGTCCGTCGCGAAACGGGATCGTTGCGAACGACTGGGTCGATCTGAAAACCGCGCGTGAGGACAAGACGATCTATTGCGCCGAGGACGAGCGCGTTCCGGGCAGCACCTCGGAGAAATATACCGTGTCGCCGGTGCATCTGCTGGTCCCGACGCTGGGCGATCGGATGAAGGCCGCAACCCCGGCGACGCGCGTCGTATCGGTGTCGGCCAAGGATCGCGCAGCGGTGATGATGGGCGGCAAGAGCGCCGACCAGACCTGGTGGTGGGGTGGCAAGGGCTTTGTCAGCTACACCGGCACCGCCGAGGCACCGATCGTCACCCGCGCCAATGCCACGATCGCCGCGCAGATCGCCAAGGCGCAGCCGGCGCTGGAGCTGCCCGACTATTGCAAGCCGCGCGACGTTGCGGTGAGCGCGGGCAGCCGCACCGTCGGCACCGGACGCTTCGCGCGTGAAGCCGGGGACAGCCGCGCCTTCCGCGCATCGCCGGAGATGGACGGCGCGACGCTGGCGCTGGCGGCGGCGTTCTTCGAGGAGATGAAGCTCGGCCGCGGCGACGCGACCGATGTGCTGATCGTGGGTGCGTCGGCGACCGATTATGTCGGCCATGGCTATGGCACCGAGGGCACCGAAATGTGCCTGCAGTTGACCAGCCTCGACCGCGATCTGGGCGCGTTCTTTGACGTGCTCGACCGCAGCGGGGTGGATTATCAGGTGGTGCTGACAGCCGATCATGGCGGCCACGATCTGCCCGAGCGCAATGTGCTGCACGGCATCCCCGATGCCGCGCGCGCGCAGACCGGGCTGTCGTCCAAGCCGATGAGCGACAAGGTTGCGGCGAAGCTGAAGCTGGGCGAAAGACGCGTCCTGTGGGGCGGCAACTTCGGGGATATCTATGTCGACCCGAAGCTGGCGCCCAAGCTGCGCGCCAAGGTGCTGGCCGAGGCGGTCGCACAATATCGCGCGCATCCGCAGGTTGCCGCGGTCTTCACTGCTGACGAGATCATGGCGACGCCGAGCCCGAGTGGGCCGCCGGAAAGCTGGACGCTGATTCAGCGCGTGCGGGCGTCCTATTATCCCGGCCGGTCGGGCGACTTCTATGTCGCGCTCAAGCCGCGCGTGACGCCGATCCCGGTGCCCGGCGGGTCGGTCGCGACGCATGGCAGCATCTGGGACTATGACCGCCGCGTGCCGATCCTGTTCTGGCGCAAGGGCATAACTCCGTTCGACCAGCCCAATGGCGTGGAGACCGTCGACATCCTGCCGACGCTGGCGAGCGTGATCGGCCTGAAGATCGATCCCAAGGAGATCGACGGGCGGTGTCTGGACCTGGATTCGGGACCGGGAAGCAGCTGCCGCTGAACCAGGAAATGGTGTCCCGGAGAGGATTCGAACCTCCGACCTGCGGTTTAGGAAACCGTTGCTCTATCCTGCTGAGCTACCGAGACACTGCGGGCTGGTTAGTTTGCGCTGCTCGCCCGGTCAATTGCGCTGGTCGGGCGGGATGACCGGCAGCGGCAAGGGCGCGACGGGGACGCCGTCTTCGATCAGCGCCTTGGCCTCGGCGATGCTGGCCTGGCCGTGGATCGGCGCGACGCTTTCCTCGCCCGCATGCATCGCGCGCGCCTTGTCGGCGAAGGACATGCCGACCCATTGCGAGCCCTCCAGCATCCTGGCCTGAACCTGCGCCAGCGCGGCCATCAGCGCCTTGGGGTCCGGGGTCGCTGCTGCGGGGGTAGCGGGGGTGCGGTTGCCCTTGGCGGGGATGTTCGGGGCCATCACCGCTTTGGCGATATCAGCGTCGCCGCAAATCGGACAGGTCAGGAGGCCGCGGGCGCGCTGATCCTCATAATCGGCGCTCGATCCGAACCACGCCTCGAACACATGGGTCCGGGTGCATTTAAGGTCGAACACGATCATGCGCGGGTCACCGGTGGGATCGGGCGGCGATGCGCGATGGCGGGGACGCGGCTGCGCACGTCGGTGACGCGGGCGGGGTCGATCTCGACGAAACCGAGGCCGGCGGGTTCGCCCATGTCGAGCAACACCTCGCCCCAGGGGTCGATCGCGAGGCTGTGGCCATAGGTGGCGCGGCCGTCTTCGTGCGTGCCGGTCTGCGCGGCGGCGATGACATGCACCCCGGCCTCGATCGCTCGGGCGCGGAGGAGGGTGTGCCAATGCGCTGCGCCCGTCGGCCGGGTGAAGGCGGCGGGCACGGCGAGCAGGGTTGCACCGGCATCGGTCAGCGCGCGAAACAGGTCCGGGAAGCGGATATCGTAGCAGATCGCGAGACCGAGCGGGCCAAGCGGCGTCTCCACCACCACTGCACGGTCGCCCGGGGCATAGGTGTCAGATTCGCGCCAGCGCTCGCCGGTCGGCAGGTCGACGTCGAACAGATGCAGCTTGTCATAGGTCGCCCGGATCGCGCCGTCGGCGTCGATCACGAAGCCGCGATTGACGAACCGACCGTCATCACCGCGCAACGCCAGCGAGCCGAGATGGACCCAGATGCCATCGCGCGCCGCAGCCTCGCGCACGGCGGCGAGCACCGGATCGTCGGCTTGCGCCACGATCGACGCTGCGCCGCGCTGACGATCCCGGTCGAGCAGTCCCGACATTTCGGGGGTGAAGAGCATCGCTGCACCCTCCCCCGCCGCCGATGCGATTGTCTCGGTCAGCGTGCGCGCATTGGCCACCGGGTCGATCCCGCTGGTCATCTGAAGGATCGCGGCGCGCATCGGCTGGCTCACGTGCCGAGCAAGGCGTCCAGCCTGCCCTCACGCTCCAGCGCCATGAGGTCGTCCGAACCGCCGATATGCGCGCCGTCGATGAAGATCTGCGGCACGGTGGTGCGGCCATTGGCGCGCTGGAGCATCTCCGCCCGCTTGGGCCCGCCCATGGTGAGGTCGAATTCCTCATATGCCGCGCCCTTGCTGTCGAGCAGTGCCTTGGCGCGGTGGCAGTAACCGCAAAATGCCTTGGTATAGATTTCGATCTTGGCCATGGTCCCGAGTTGTGGATCGCGACCGCGCTTGTCAATCCGCCTCCGCATCATCGATCACCCGCGCCCAGCACAGGATCGTCACCTTGGCGGCGCCGGCGCGCTTGAGGATGCGTGCGCAGGCGGTGGTCGTCGCGCCGCTGGTGTGAACGTCGTCGACCAGAATGATCGCCTTGCCGCGAACGGCTTGCTTCGCGCCAGGAGCGAGCGCGAAGGCTCCGGCAACCGCCTTGGCGCGGCCGCGGGGGCCGAGGCCGCGCAGCACTGGGGTGGCCTTGACCCGGCGGAGCAGATCGGGCGCGACCGGCACGTGCGACGCGGTGCCGAGCGCGCGGGCGATGAGCAGCGCCTGGTTGAACCCCCGCCCCCAGATGCGCCAGCGGTGCAGCGGCACCGGCACGAGCAATTCGGCGTCGTCGGGCATGAGGCGCACCATCAGCCGCGCGGCGGTGATGGCGAAGCCGGTCCGCCCGCCATATTTGAGGCGCAAAGCCAGCGCCCGCGCCGCTGGGCCATAGGCGACTGCGGCCCGCACTCCGTCATGGACCGGCGCATCGGCCAGGCATTCGCCGCACTGCGCACCCGGACCGCGATCCCGCTCGAAGGGCAAATTGCAGGTTGCGCACCAAGGCGGCGCGATCAGGCGCATCCCGCTCCAGCAAACGGCGCAGAAGCGGTGATCGGCATCGACCACATCGCCACAGCCTGGGCAGCGTGGAGGCAGCGCCAGGCCGATCAGGTCGAGCAACGGTTGACGCACCCCCATGCAACGCTTGTCGCGCG
>NZ_LSJM01000186.1 GCF_001557215.1 Sphingomonas sp. CCH9-E2
GATTTTGCTTCTCGCGGCAGGTTTCGTCTATTTCGGCGCCTATAATATCGCTGCCGATTCTCCTCATACTACGCCGGTTTATGCACTTCTCGAAACCGTGCGCGACCGCTCGATCGCGCTTCGCGCTGGAAACGTCGCGCCACCTCCGGATCTTGCATCTCCGGCGCGCATCGCCTCTGGGGGAGGTCTCTACGGAGAGATGTGCGCATCGTGCCATCTGGGGCCGGGGGTTGAACCTTCCGAGCTTAGCGTGGGCCTGTATCCCCAGGCGCCCCAGCTCGCGCGGAACGTCCATCTCGGCCCCGCGCAGCAATTCTGGGTAATCAAGCATGGGGTCAAGCTGAGTGCGATGCCGTCCTGGGGAAAAACTCACTCGGACGCGCTGATCTGGGACATGGTCGCGTTCGTGCGGGCAATGCCGCGAATGTCGGCCGAGGAGTATCGACGCCTGACCTCAGGCGCGCCGGAGAAGCACGACGCGATGATGGAGATGAACCATAAGCCCTAGGCGCTTCTGCCGCCCCGCCAGACCCGGTCGGCCAACCGGCCTCAAATGGAAGAACTCTGCAACGGCCGGCCGTGTCCGCCGACCGCCATGTCGCGCGGGATCGCCTTGCCCGGCCTCCTTCGCATTTCCGGGGACCCGGCCTCGGGATCGGCGGCCCATTGCCGCAAGCGATAGCAAGCTACCGAAAGAAGCGTTGCGGCTATCGCCTCCGGGACCAAATCGCCTTGTCTTAGATGAAACGTGCGCGCGCGAGCGTCATCGGCACTCACCTTGGTTTTCGTTCGTCCCCCCTTTCTTCGGCTCCGGGAGAGTATCGCGTTGACCCTGGTTGAAAACGAGCTCCTGCTAACCGCGAAGCCTGCACGGGTCTGGCAGACGCTGCTCGATTTCGAGCGCTACTCCCTCTGGCATCCCTATATCCGGCTAACAGGCGAACCGAAGCTTGGCGGCACGCTCGGATTTCACCATGGCAGCCCTCTGCGGCGGGGACGCCAGGTCAGGAACCGGGCCGTGATCAGCCGCCTCGAGGTGAACACTGCTTTCGAATGGCAAACCGGCGTGGCCCGCCTGTTCATCGTGGCTGAGGGCTTTGAGCTCAAAAGTCACCCGTCGGGCACGAGACTTCGCCACTGGCTGGCCTATCAAGGGCCGATAGCCCGGCTGCTCGGACAAGCTCCGGTCGACCATAGCAGCAATCGACTAAGTCTCACCGATGTGGCGCTGCGTGATTATCTGGCGAAGAAGCGGCGAGCCTGAGAGCGGGCTTCCGCGTTCAAGCGCTCGGACCGAACAGAGTGGGCCTGCTGGCATGGCGCATAGTCATGGAAGCTTGTGCGAGATTGCCTTGATCGCCTTCAAGCCGGAGCCAAAGCGGGCGATTGCCTCACGGTGCTTTTCAAGCTCTGCATAGGGCAGATAGGCAAAATCCAGATCGGCGACGCGGCTGAAAGCCGGCCGCCTGAGTTGGGCTCGCACATCGGCTTCGCGCGCGTCAGGGGCGACCAGGAAGAGCCCAGCGGTCGCCTGCAGATCTCCGCCCGACAGCGCCAGATCGAGCATGCGAACGATCCCCGAGTAGATCGATGTCGAATGCTCGACTTCGAACGCAGCCGCGACATGCTGGGTCTGGTCCAGCCACAGCACGTCGATCAACCTGATCGAGTCCGCGCCAGGGCTGACCGCGATCGCATCGGGCAGATGCTGCAGGCAGCCCTGCCCGAGCGGAACCCCAGCGTGGAGCCGTCCCCTATCATTGGCGGCAATCCAAACGTCATAGCCGAGCGCCAGCCCCAGGTCGCGCAGCCAAGCCTGGATCTCTGCATGCGTGCGGTCGCTTTCGCTTTGTTGCGACGCTACCTTGTCGAGCTTGCGGGCCTCGGCGCGCGCCTCTTCGAGCCGGGCCAGCCAGTCCTTGCCGCCCGCCAGGTCGAGCGGTGGCGCGGGATAGCGGCCCGAGCCGATGTCGAACAACAGCCCACCGATCGCGCCCAGGTCGTTCGACAACAGGTCGCGATACCGGTCGTTGAGGTCAAGGATGCCGGCGCGCATCGCCAGGAAATGGTCCCACGATCCGAGCTTCACCTTGGCGCCGGTCAGCGCGTTGTAGCCGTTGACGATCGCGGTGTTGAACGGCGGCACCAGAGTCGGATGCAGGAAATAGAGCAGGTTCGCGACCGCCGGCCCCAGGCCCTTGATCTTGAGCGCGTCGATCGCGCGGATGTGCGCGATGATTTCCTCCGCCGTGTCGCAGCACGAGCAATTGTCGAGCAGCTGACCGAACGCGCGCTGGTTGTCGGGATTCTCGTAGATGTCGGGTATGCGCAGCTTGGGCTTCCACAGGAACGCATGGTCCGCGCCTTTGAAGATCTGCCGCTGTTCGGCAACCGAATGGACGACGGTCTCAAGCGACGACCCACGATAGGCCACCCCGAAGGTTCCGGCCCTGATCTCCGTCACCACCTGACCCAAGCCCCTGCGGATCGACCGGAAGTTCTTGAGCCGCTCGTCCCAGAGGAACCAGCTGCGATAAGTGGCACCCGGGTCGTCCCGCCAGCGGCGGATAAGCTCGCGGGCCAGATCGACGCCAGTATCCGCTACGCCTACGTCCATCGATGTCATCCCCTATAGTATTGGACTATTTTGCCCATACGGTAGCGTGGCCCAGCCCATCGCGCAGCAGACAATATCCGTCGCCAACCGCGCGGGCGGCTTCGAAAACGCCTTGGACCGCAAGGGCTGCCGCCTGGCCGTGCGTATCTCCCGTTGAGCGATCGTCGTCCGGGCGACGCCAGCGGGGGGCAGGCATGCGGGACGTCGACGCGCTCGGATCGAAACATCTTCACACCCGATGGCGCGCGGGCGCGCGCAAACCGCTTTGATGGCGACGGTCCCGATCGATGATAGCAATACCGCCACCGGCCCGGCCCGGAACTATGTCCTCGCGCACAATGCGATAAGGGGGTTCGCCGCGCTTGGGGTCTTTGTCTACCATCTCCAGCTTGAGCGAGGCTATCTTGTGCCGCTGGGACTGTTCGAACCCGCCGTTCGCCGCGGCTATGTCTGGGTCGATCTGTTCTTCATCCTGAGCGGCTTCGTTGTCAGCCTCAGCTATCAGGAACGGCTGGCACGGCTGCACTGGCGCCCGTTCGCACGCTTCATGATCGCACGCATCGGACGGATTTTTCCCGTTCACCTGCTCGCGCTTCTCTACCTGGCCGCGTTGGTCATCGGCATCGAGGGCAGCTATTGGCTGCTCGGCTGGCCGTCCCACTGGCACCCATTGTCCTGGTCCCAGATCGGCGATCTCACATTGCAAGCGGCACTGTTACAAGTCTGGAGCCGGGAGGCGACGCTCAGCTGGAACATCCCCGCCTGGTCGATCAGCGCGGAGATGCACATCTACCTGCTGTTCCCGCTGCTCGCGGCGCTTCTCGCACACAAGCGACAAGCCGCAATCCTGTTGCTCGGCGCGGTTGCCGTCGCGGTCTATGGCTTCATCCTGCTGCGCTACCCCGATCTCGACATTCTCTCGGCCTTTGCGCTGCTTCGCTGCCTCGCCGGCTTCTCGCTCGGCATGGTGCTCCAGAACCTGAAAGGCGCAGTCCGGCTGGGCGCCCGTTGGGTGACCCTGGCCCAGCTCATCGCGATCGGCGCGATCGCTGCGATACTCCTGTCCGCGCTACACGACGTCCTGCTCGTGCCCGCATTCGCGCTTCTGGTGGCCTCAACCGCATCGGATCGAGGGCTCGTCGCGCGCGCCGCCCATGGCAGCGCGCTGCAATGGCTCGGTGACATTTCCTATTCGGTCTATCTGCTCAACTTCCCAGTACTCACCACCGCGGGCTTGTTCTGGCCGCGCATCGCTACGTTGATCCCGCCCGGCTTGGAGATTGGCGGGCGCTGGTTGTGGAT
>NZ_LSJM01000187.1 GCF_001557215.1 Sphingomonas sp. CCH9-E2
ACCCCAACCCCTCCCCTAAAGGGGAGGGGCTTGATAGACCGACCCGGTATCCAATCCATGGAGCGTGCCGCATGACCCCGACCAATGACGATCTCGCCGCGCTGATCCGCACCATTCCGGATTTCCCGAAGCCCGGGATCATGTTCCGCGACATCACCACGCTGTTGCTCGATGCTGCCGGCTTCGCCCGTGCGGTCGAGCGGATCGTCGAGGCGGTGGACGGCCCGGTCGATCTGGTCGCGGGGATCGAGGCGCGCGGCTTCATCTTCGCCGCGCCCGTCGCACTGGCGCTGGGGGCGGGGACTTTGCTGGTGCGCAAGGACGGCAAGCTGCCCGGCGCGACCGTCGCCGAGGATTATGCGCTGGAATATGGCACCGACCGCATCGCGATCCACGCCGACGCGGTGGCGCCGGGCGCGCGGGTGCTGCTGATCGACGATCTGATCGCCACCGGCGGCACCGCACGCGCGGCGGTGCGGTTGTTGCGGAAGGTCGGCGCGGTGGTGACACAGGCGGCGTTCGTCATCGACCTGCCCGACCTCGGTGGCGCCGACGCGCTGCGTGCCGAGGGGATTGACGTGACCGCGCTGATCGAGTTTCCCGGGCATTGAGCCGCTAATTCCTCCCCTGCGCTTGTCTCAGGGGAGGGGGACCGCCCGCGAAGCGGGTGGTGGAGGGGCGGCTGCGCAGGCAGCCGTACACAGCGCGGCAAATTCCGCCCTCTTCGGGGCGGCCCCTGCGTCAGCGCTGCGCGCTGCTACCTCCACCGCGGCGCAGGGGAGGAATGAGATGCTCCCGCCCTACGGAACCCTGACCGCTTCTCCCCCGTTTTCAGGGCATTAGGGCGCGACACCGCGTCCGGGAGAAGCATCATGCTCAGTTTGCGTATCGTGAAGCTCGGCCTTGCCGGTGCCGCCGCGCTCGGCGTTGCCGCCTGTACCGACGGCTATGGCTATAGCGGCGTGTCGGTTGGCTATGGCGGCGGTGGTGGCGGCTATTACGCTGGAGGCTATGGCGACCCCTATTGGGGCTGGTATGGCGACTATTATTATCCGGGCACCGGCTATTATGTGTACGACCGCGACCGTCGCCCGGTGCGGTGGAACGCTGCCCAGCGCCGTTATTGGGAGCAGCGCCGCCAGAACTGGCGCGGTGACCGGCGCGAGGTGCGCGAAAACTGGCGCGAATTCGCACAAGACCGCTGATCTGCCCCCCGCTGAGTGGCCCAGAGAC
>NZ_LSJM01000188.1 GCF_001557215.1 Sphingomonas sp. CCH9-E2
CACCGCGTGCGGACAGGCCCTCCCCCGGCCCCTCCCGCAAGCCGGAGGGGAGAAGACGTGAAACTCCGCCGCTTCAATCATGTCGGGATCACGCTTGTCGGCGCACTGGCCCTGTTGGCGGGCTGTCAGCAGGCACCCGAGAGCGGCAACACGACCGCGCAGACGCCGTCAGCGACCCCGACGCCAACCGGCGTGCGCGCCTTGCCCGAGGCAGAGCAGCTCAAACTCGCCTTCCGCACGACCTATGGAAAGGACGGTGCGGCACAGGTGCAGGAGGACGATGCCGGGGTCATCAATGTGAAGCCGGGTCGGTTGTTGTGGATCGGCGACGTTGCGGTGCTGTTGAGCCCCGGGGCGAACGAGTCCGACTGTCATGCCTGTTCGGGGGCGCTGGCGATCGCTTATCTGAAGCCGCAGGGCGACGGGTTTGCGGTGACCGGGAAATGGCCGACCTTGGTGCGCGGCTCTGGCTGGGGTGCGGTGCCCGAATGGCGGGTGGTCGATACCTTTACTGAGAACCCGGCGGTCTATGTCGAAAGCGGCGACGCGGCGCAGGGCTATTCATGCGGCGGCGCGTCGATCACCGAGTTGAAGCCCGATGGGCCGGTGCAGTCTGAGCGGATATGGCTGTCGGCGTCGAACGAGGGCGCGGTCGATGAGACGACCGGCAAGACCTTTGGCGGCGAGCCGCTGATCCGGCTTGAGGGGAAGATCGTCGACATCGTGAAGGGCAAGTCGTTCGCGGTGCAGGCGAGCGGGACGGCGAAGTTCGTCGAGCGCTATGATTATCGCGATGGCAAGTTCGTGCCGCAGCAGAAGGAGTCGCGGCTGTCATGTTGAACCGTGGAATGACGTCATGAAGCTCGGCCGGCTCAACCATATCGGCGTTGCGACGCCGTCGATCGCGGACTCGATCGCCTTTTATCGCGACGTGATGGGGGCGGAGACGATCCACGACCCCTTCGACCTGCCGGCGCAGGGGGTGAAGGTGTGCTTCGTCGATACGCCGAACACGCAGATCGAGCTGATCGAACCGCTGGGCGCGGAGTCGCCGATCCACGGGTTTCTGGCGAAGAACCCGGCGGGCGGGCAGCATCATCTGTGTTACGAAGTGCCTGACATCCATGCGGCCAAGGCGTGGTTCGAGGCGAAGGGCGCGCGGGTGCTGGGCGAGCCGCGGATCGGCGCGCATGGGACGTTGATCTTCTTCGTCCACCCGCGCGACATGGGCGGGGTGCTGACCGAAATCATGGAGAGCCCGCGTGATAACCACTAACCGTCACCCCGGACTTGTTCCGGGGTCCACCGGGCGGCAAGCGTGGGTGTCGATGGTGAGCGATGCGCTCGCGGATGAGTGGACCCCGGCACAAGGCCGGGGTGACGATGAGGGGTTGAGGGATGTCTGACGACACGGTTCTGTATGATCTGACGGAAGGCGTCGCGACGATCCGGCTGAACCGGCCGGAGCGGCTGAATGCGGTGACGTTCGAGATGCTCGACCTGATCCGCGCGTCGTTGCTACGCGCGGTGAATGAAGGGGCGCGCGCGGTGCTGCTGACCGGAGAGGGGCGGGCGTTCTGTTCGGGCGCGGACCTGGCGGGGCGGATGGATCGCGGGCCGGTCGATCCGGCCGAGAGCCTGGAGTTCCACTATAACCCGCTGGCCGAGACGCTGTCGAAGCTGCCGATCCCGATCGTCACCGCGGTCAATGGCCCGGCGGCGGGCGCGGGCGTCGGGATCGCGCTGGGCGGCGATATCGTGGTGATGGCGAAGAGCGCCTATCTGCTGCTCGCGTTCAGCAATATCGGGCTGGTGCCCGATTGCGGCGCGACCTGGCTGGTCGCCAAGTCGGCGGGGCGGGCCAAGGCGCTGGAGATGGCGCTGCTGGGCGAGAAGATGTTTGCCGATGACGCCAAGGATGCGGGGCTGGTCGCGCGCGTGGTCGCGGACGATGCGCTGATAGCGGAGGCGGGCAAGCTCGCCGCGACGCTGGCGGCCAAGCCGACCATCGCGCTGGGACTGATCCGTGCGCAGATCAAGGCGGCGCTCAACAACACGCTGTCGGAAACGCTGAGCGTCGAGGCGGCGCATCAGCGGATTGCGGGCAAGACCGAGGATTTTCGCGAAGGTGTGATGGCGTTTCTCGGCAAGCGCGCGCCGGAGTTCAAGGGTAAGTGAATGCGTGAGAAGCCCACCCCCGCCGCCTGGAAGGCACTCGCCGACAAGGAAGTGAAGGGCCGCGATCTGACGTGGCGCACGCCGGAGGGGATTGACGTCAAGCCGCTCTATACCGCCGAGGACGTGACCGCCGATCCGGGGCTGCCCGGATTTGCGCCGTTCACGCGCGGGGTGCGCGCGTCGATGTATGCCGGGCGGCCCTGGACGATCCGGCAATATGCGGGCTTTTCGACCGCCGAGGAATCCAACGCCTTCTATCGCCGCAACCTGGCGGCGGGGCAGAAGGGGCTGTCGGTCGCGTTCGATCTGGCGACGCATCGCGGATACGACAGCGATCATCCGCGCGTGACGGGCGATGTCGGCAAGGCGGGCGTGGCGATCGACAGCGTCGAGGATATGAAGATCCTGTTCGACGGGATTCCGCTCGACCAGATGTCGGTCAGCATGACGATGAATGGCGCGGTGATCCCGATCCTCGCCTTCTTCATCGTCGCGGGGGAGGAGCAGGGGGTCGACCAGAGCCTGCTCGACGGGACCATTCAGAACGACATTCTGAAGGAGTTCATGGTCCGCAACACCTATATCTATCCGCCCGAGCCGTCGATGCGGATCATTTCAGATATCTTTGCATATACGTCGGCCAACATGCCGAAATTCAACAGTATTTCGATCTCCGGCTATCATATGCAGGAGGCCGGGGCGACGCAGGTGCAGGAGCTGGCCTTCACCATCGCCGATGGCATGGAATATGTGAAATATGGCGTGGCCAGCGGCCTCGACATCGACAAGTTCGCCGGGCGGCTGAGCTTCTTCTTCGCAATCGGTATGAACTTCTTCATGGAAGTCGCGAAATTGCGGGCGGCGCGGGTGCTGTGGCATCGCGTGATGACCCAGCTGGGCGCGAAAGATGAGCGCAGCAAGATGCTGCGGACGCATTGCCAGACGAGCGGCGTGTCGCTGACCGAGCAGGACCCGTATAACAACGTCATTCGCACGACGATCGAGGCGATGGCGGCGATGCTGGGCGGGACGCAGAGCCTGCATACCAATGCGCTCGACGAAGCCATCGCGCTGCCGACCGATTTCTCCGCGCGCATCGCCCGCAATACGCAGCTGGTGATCCAGGAAGAGACGGGGATGACCAATGTCGTCGATCCGCTGGGCGGCAGCTACTATGTCGAGGCGCTGACCCAGGAGCTGGTCGACAAGGCGTGGGCGATCATCGAGCGGGTCGAGGCCGAGGGCGGGATGGCTAAGGCGGTCGCCACCGGCTGGCCCAAGGCGATGATCGAGGAAGCCGCCGCTGCCACCGCCGCGCGGATCGACCGGGGCGAGCAGGTGATCGTCGGGGTCAACAAATACCGCAAGGCCGAGGAAGACCCGATCGACATCCTCGACGTCGACAATCACGCCGTGCGCGAGGCGCAGGTGGCGCGGATCGCGCGGGTGAAGGCATCGCGCGATGATGCCGCGTGCCGGGCGGCGCTGGATGCGCTGCGTGAGGGTGCGCGGGGTGACGGCAATTTGCTGGAGCTGGCGGTCGTGGCGGCGCGGCATCGCGCGACGCTGGGCGAGATCAGCCTGGCGATGGAGGATGTGTTCGGGCGGCACGGGACGGTGCCGACGCCGGTCAAGGGCGTCTATGGCGGCGCCTATGACGCGGACCGGAGCTGGGAGCGGCTGAAGGACGGCGTTGCCGCGACCGAGCGGCGGCTGGGCCGCGCGCCGCGGATGCTGGTCGCGAAGATGGGGCAGGACGGGCATGATCGCGGGGCGAACCTGGTGTCGTCTGCGTTCGGTGATCTGGGGTTCAAGGTCGTGCCCGGCCCGTTGTTCCAGACGCCGCAGGAGGCCGCCGAACTGGCGCTGGCGGAGGATGTCGATGTGGTCGGTGTTTCCAGCCTGGCGGCGGGGCACAAGACGCTGATCCCGCAGCTGATCGGTCATCTGCGCGACGCCGGGCGGAGCGACATCAAGGTGATCGCGGGCGGGGTGATCCCGGCGCAGGATTATCAGATACTGCGCGACGCGGGGGTACAGGCGATCTTTGGGCCGGGTACCAATCTGGTGAATGCGGCGGAGGAGGTGTTGACCCTACTCGGCCACAACATGCCGCCGCGTGAGGAGGCTGCGGAGTGAGCGACGAGACCGTCAAGCCGGATCCGGAGCCCGGGTTCGACAAGGAGATGCTGCTCTACGATTATTCAAAGCATCTGCTGTCGCTGGCGTTGCTGGGCCTTGGCGGCATTCTGTCGATTGCGCAGTCGCCGCAGGGGCAGAAAATTCCGGGCTTGGTCATCGCGTCGCTGACGGTGTTCCTGGCGATTTCCGGGCTGTGCGCGCTCAGCTGTACCGCGTCGATTTTGCGTTCGCGCCAGCGTGATGTTCCGGTACCGCGCTCCGCGTGGCTGACCAATCAGGGGGCGATGATGTTCCTTGGCATCGGCGTCGGCGGCTTTCTTTACTCTTGGATCAGGGCTTTGATGTGACCACCCGTACCGACTGGACCCGCGACGAGATTGCCGCGCTGTTCGACCTGCCGTTCATGGAGCTGGTCTATCAGGCCGCGACCGTCCACCGCGCGCACTTCGCGGCCGACGAGGTGCAGCTGTCGACGCTGCTGAGCATCAAGACCGGCGGGTGCCCGGAGGATTGCGGCTATTGCAACCAGTCGACCCATGCCGAGACAGGCCTGAAGGCGACCAAGCTCATGGACGTCCGCGCGGTGCTGCAGGCGGCGGCGCAGGCGAAGGATAATGGCTCGTCGCGTTTCTGCATGGGGGCCGCGTGGCGCAACCCCAAGGACCGCGACATGCCGGCCATCGTCGAGATGGTGAAGGGCGTGCGCCAGATGGGCATGGAAACCTGCATGACTCTGGGCATGCTGACCGAGGGGCAGGCCGCGCAGCTCGCGGAGGCGGGGCTGGATTATTACAACCACAATATCGACACCGCGCCCGAGCGTTATGGCGAGGTGATCACGACGCGGACGTTCGAGGACCGGCTGGAAACGCTGGACCATGTGCGCGAGGCGGGGATCAACGTGTGCTGCGGCGGGATCGTCGGGATGGGCGAGACGCGGGCGGATCGCGTCGGATTCATCCACGCGCTGGCGACGCTGCCCAAGCATCCCGAGAGCGTGCCGGTGAACGCGCTGGTGCCGGTCAAGGGCACGGTGCTGGGCGACATGCTCCACGACACGCCGCTGGCGAAGATCGACCAGATCGAGTTCGTGCGCACGGTCGCGGTGGCGCGGATCACGATGCCGGAGTCGATGGTGCGCCTGTCCGCCGGGCGCGAGAGCATGAGCGACGAGACGCAGGCGCTCTGCTTCATGGCGGGGGCGAATTCGATCTTCACCGGCGACAAGCTGCTGACCACCGGCAATGCCGGGGATGACAAGGACGCGGCGCTGTTCGCGCGGCTGGGGATGCGCGCGATGCAGGCTGAGGTGAAGGCGGAGCTGGAGGCGGCGGAGTGAGTCTACTCGCTCTCCGGGTCGTGGGGTGTCTTGCGGGCCTCCTCCTCATCTTTGGATGGCTGCCCTTCGGCATCGAACTGCTCGTCAGCAGCGACGGGGACTGCAAAGGCTTTCCATGGTGCGAAGGCAACGGAGAAATCTGGCAGATCTGGACTGCCTATCTCAGCTTGGCAGGGTGGCTGAGCGTGCCGATCGCGATCCATCTGATCTATCAAACGGCTAGAAGTTGGCTGTTCCGGCGAGAATTGGACTGAAATCCCCCTCCCGCGTGCGGGAGGGGTTAGGGGAGGGCTTGTCCCTCACAACAGATTGCACCGCGTGCGGACAGGCCCTCCCCCGGCCCCTCCCGCAAGCCGGAGGGGAGAAG
>NZ_LSJM01000189.1 GCF_001557215.1 Sphingomonas sp. CCH9-E2
GGCGGCATCGAAATCGAGCAGGTTGAGCGAGTGGATCAGCAGATCAAGCCGGCGGGCATCGCTTGGGTCCGCCCCCGTCGCCTTTGCGCCAACCCGTAGTTCGGCGAGCGTGACCGCCGAAATCGCAATGCCACCCTCGAACGCCTCCGCCAGACGATCGCGCAGCCGTTCGCTCCGCGCCTTGGCGAAGTCGATACAGGCATTGGTATCGAGCATGATCATGCGGCGCGATCCGGGGCCGACCCGCTCCAGTCGCGTTCTTCCTGCTCGGTGTCGCCGCGCCCGTCGGCCATGAACCCGTCGGAGAAGGCACCATATAGGCTGAGGAACACCCGCTTGGCCGATCCGCTGGGCCAGAAGGAAAAGCTGCCATCGGCATGGGGGACGATCGTGACCTCATCGCCATCGCTCAGCCCGAGCGCCTTGGGCAGGCGCAGCGCGACCGAATTGCCCGATTTGAATGTCCGGGTTTTGAACTCGTCACCCATATGCGCCTCCGTATAGTCCGAATGTATATACATTGGCTGTCTGCTTCAAGGAACGAACCCGCTCTCGCCGCGCTATGGCTGTCATGGAAGACTGTATCATCGTCGGCGCGGGGCCGGCTGGACTGACGGCGGCGATCTATCTGGCGCGCTATCACCTGTCGATCCGGCTGTTCGATTGCGGATCGAGCCGGGCGGCGCTGATCCCGCGCACGCACAACCATGCCGGCTATCCCGAGGGGATCGAAGGCGTCGAGTTGTTGCGGCGGATGCTGGCGCAGGCGGAGCTGTACGGCGCGGTGCGTGAGGCGGCCAAGGTGACGCGGATCGAGCCGGTTGCGGAGGGCTTTATCGTCCATGCGGGCGAGCGGCGGGTTGCGACACGCGCGGTGCTGCTGGCGACCGGGGTGGTCAATCACCGGCCCGAGGGGTTGGAGGATGCGGTGCATGATCCAGCGCTGGCGCGCGGGCTGCTGCGCTATTGCCCGGTGTGCGATGGCTATGAGGTGACCGACAAGCGCGTGGGCGTGATCGGGACCGGCGATCACGGGATGCGCGAGGCGCTGTTCCTGCGCGGCTTTACCCGCGACGTGACGCTGATCGCGCCGGATGTGGAGCATCGGCTGGATGCGGCGTGTGTGGCCAAGCTGGAGGAAGCGGGAATCGCGCGAGTTGACGGGCCGTGCGGGGGCTATGCAATCCAGGGGGATCGGATTGCCCTGGATACTGCACAAGGCCGACTTGCGTTCGACAGCATCTACCCGGCGCTGGGGTCGCGCATCCGGTCCGACCTCGCGGTAGCGGCAGGCGCGGCGGCGACCGAGGACGGATGCCTCGAGGTCGACGACCACCAGCGCACTAGCATCCCCGGCCTGTTCGCGGCGGGTGATGTGGTGAAGGGGCTGGACCAGATCAGCAACGCGATGGGTCAGGCGGGCGTGGCGTCGACGACGATCCGGAACATGCTGAGCGCGCAACGGGCGATTTGGCGGTAGCTGCGACCCGATAGAACCCCTCGTCCCCCCGGGCTCGACCCGGGGCTGGGCTAACCTTGCACCTCCAGAGAAGCCCGTCCCCGGGTCAAGCCCGGGGGGACGGTGGGGTTAGTCGGGCCGCGGCGCAAACCGCAGCGCTTGGATCGTCGGTGGGTTCGTCGGGGCCATCAGGATCTGGCCGTCGAGCTTGCCCTTAGCGCAATTCCAACGAAAGCTGGTCGACAGATTGCCGGTCGGGTCGAGCGGTTCGGCGGTGGGACAATGACCCAGCACGGCCTTGATCCGCGCGAATTCCGTCCGCCAGTGCGCGGCGTCGCGGTCGAGGAGGAAGTTCATCGCGAGCTTGCCGTCCAGCGGCTTGAGGTCACCGGCTGCATATGCGGCGCGGGCGGCGTCCTGCATTTGCGCCAATAGCGGATTGAGCGGGGTCGCGCGGGGGTCCGCCGCCCCTGCCCGCGCCAGTGACCACAGCGACTGCCACACCGGCACGGCAGGCGCGGTATAGGTCTTGTTGGTGAAGGCGAAGGCGGCGATGCCGCGCTCCGGCACCAGCACGACATAGCTGCCATAGCCGGGATAGCCGCCACCATGCTCCAGCGCGACGCCGAGGTCGCAGTCGCTGGTGATGCGCAGGCCCATGCCATAGGCGGTGCCGTGCTTGCACGTGTCCCCCTCCGGCGCGCCGCGACGCGGGCCGACGCGGACGAAGTTGAGGCCCTGCACCATTTCGCGCACCGTCGCGCGCTTGACCGGACCGGTCTCGACTCCGTCACGCGGGGGCCATGCCGACAGCAGGAAGCCGACCCATTTGGCGTAGTCATTGGCGGTGGTGATCATGCCGCCCATCGCGCCGAATGCGCCGTCGCGCATTTCCGGCTCGGCCACCCACTTCTCATCCTCCCAGCGATAGCCGAGCGCGAATTTGTCGCGCGGCACCTGCGCTATGTCATAGGTCGTCGCGGCCATGCCGAGCGGCTTGAGAATCGTGCGGCCGATATAGGCCTGGTAGGGCTCGCCCGAGACGTTGGTGATGATGCGGCCGAGCAGTGCATAGCCGTAATTGGAATACTCATGCGCCATGCCGCCGGTGCGGCTCCATGGCACACCCTGCGCGATCATCGCGCTGAACTGCGCCTCGCTCAGCACCTGTTGCCGGTCGCCCCAGGGATCGTCGGTGACCATACCGCCGACATGCGCGAGCAGGTCGCGGATGCGGATGCGCGGGCTGTCGGTCGTCGGATACTTCCAGCCGCGCATTTCGGGGATGTGCTGTTCGGCGAGGTCGTCGAGACGCAGCTTGCCCGCGTCGCGCAGGTGCAGGATCGCGAGCGCGGTGAACGCCTTGCTCATCGATGCGATGCGGAAGCGGGTGTCGAGCGTGACCGGCGCGCCGCCGGGGGTTTGCGTCCCGACCATCGCGGACAGCGCAGGCTTGCCATCCTTGATGACCATATAGACCATGCCGGGGGTCGGGTTCTGCGCGCGATATTTGGCGAAATGGTCGCCGATCTCGGTCACCTGAGCGGGCGGGATCTGGCCCGCTGGCGTCTGGGCGAGCGCGGACAGCGGGGCGAGCGCAAGGGCGGCGGCGAGGCGGAGCTTCATGGCGCGCAGCCAATCAGAATTCCGCCCCGCACGCAAACCCCTGCGCGCGTTACGCCGCGAGGTAGCTGTCGAGCTTGTCGAAGCTGCCGCTCCAGCCGCCGGTCATCGATTCCATCGCGGCGACGAAGCTGGCCGCCTGCTCCGCCGTCGGATCGATCGGGATCCAGCGCAGCGTGATGCGCGTACCGCCCTCGATCGCTTCGAACCGGATATCGGTGCGCAGCGTCGCGGGCCAGGCGTCGAAGAACGGGCATGGCACGACCTTGCCATCGGCATCGGCGAAGCTCTGGTCATAGACGAGATGGTCGGGGCGATCGACCGTACGATAGTCGCACAGCGTATAGAGCACACTGCCACCCGCCGCGTCGGAACGGGCGTGGAGCGTTGCACCGGTAGCGATGGTGCCGCTGAGCACGGTCACCTGCGTCCCCTCCGGCCCCGACCAGCGCGCCATCTGCACCGGATCGGCCCAGGCGTCGAACACGCGGTCGATCGGGGCGGCGAAGGTGCGCTGGATGGTGAATTCGGGGGTCACGGCGGCGTCGGTCATGCGGGGTCTCCGGTGTTGAGCGTGGCGAGATAGGCGTCGAGGCGGTCGAACTTGGCATCCCAGTCGGCACCGAGCCGGTCGAGCCAGTCGGCGGGAAGCGAGAGCGCGGCGCGGTTGAGGCGGCGCGGGCGCGACTGGCCGGCGGTGGCGGTTTCGACGAAGCCGGCGCGTTCGAGCACCTTGAGATGTTTCGAAATAGCTGGCTGGCTCACCGCAAATGGCGCGGCGAGTTCGGACACCGTGGCCTCTCCCTTGGCCAGCCGTGCAAGGATCGCGCGGCGGGTGGGGTCGGCCAGGGCGGCGAAGGCAAGATCGAGCGACTCATCCATAGCCATATGGATATATAACCTATTGGATATGTAAAGCACTTTGCTCACGCCTTGGATGAAGCGCAGCCGTCAGCGCCACGCCGAGCGCGTTCAGTGCACTGAAACATGTCGGGATTGCGCGAGCTGAAAGCGCGCTTATTCCGCCCAGCCGTCGGCGATTGTGAGCGTGGTCGCATCCCATGCGGGCACGGCTTCTGCGCGCATCGGCACCATGAAGCGCTTGCCGTCCGGCTTTTCGATTTCGAGCACGTCGCCCGCGCCGAAATTCTCGACCGTCACGACGGTGCCGATGGGGTCGCCGCCTTGCGCGACGGCGGACAGGCCGAGCAGGTCGGCATGATAATATTCGCCCTCACTCAGCGGCGGGAGTTCGGCGCGGGTGACGGTGAGTTCGGTGCCGCGCAGCGCTTCGGCGGCGTTGCGGTCGGTCACTTCGGCAAAGCGCGCGATCGCGCCGTTGTTGCCGGGGCGCACCGATTTGAGCGTCAGCGCGCCGCCGTTGAAGCGGCGGTGCACCGACAGGTCTTCGGCAAAGACCTTGAGGCGGACCTCCCCCGTCACGCCGTGCGCGCCGATAATGACGGCGAGCGTGACGGGGGTGTCGTTAGCCAAAGGATCAGCCCTCGGCCTTTTCTTCACCGGCTTCAGCGGCCGGAGCTTCCTCGGCAGCAGCTTCTTCAGCCGGGGCTTCTTCAGCGGTGGGCTCTTCGGCCGGGGCAGCGGCAGCGGCTTCGGCAGCAGCCTTGGCTTCTGCGGCGGCTTCCTCGGCGGCCTTCAGCTTCTCGGCCTTCTCTTCGGCGCGCTCGACGGCCTTTTCGCCCGGCTTGCCCTTGTTCGGGTTGTTCTTGGCAGCGCGCTCCTTGACGCCGGTGACGTCGAGGAAGCGGGCGACGCGGTCAGTCGGCTGCGCACCGACGCTCAGCCAGTGCTTCGCACGGTCGGTGTCGAGCACGATGCGCTTCTCGTCATCCTTGGCGAGCAGCGGATTGTAGGTGCCGATCTTCTCGATGAACTTGCCGTCGCGGGGCGAGCGCGCATCGGCAACGACAATGCGGTAATAAGGGCGCTTCTTCGAACCGCCACGCGACAGACGCATGCTGAGAGCCATTTTCGTACTTCCTTCTGTAGATTCTAAGCGTTGAAACCAGTTACTTCTTCTTGTTCAAAAACTTGGCGAGCTCTGGCGGAATGTCGCCGCCCCCGCCGGGAAGGCCGGGGAGTCCGCCGCCGGGGCCACCGAGCTTGCCCATCATCTCGCCCATGCCCGGACCGCCCAGCGCGTTGCCAAGGCCGCCCATGCCGCCCTTGCCGAGCATGCCCAGCATCCCCTTGAGGCCGCCCATCTTCTTGAGCCGCTTCATCGCGGTGGACATTTCCTGGTGCATCTTGAGCAGCTTGTTCACGTCCTGAACGGTCGTGCCCGAACCCTTGGCGATGCGGATCTTGCGCTTGGCGTTGATCAGTTCGGGCTTGGCGCGTTCCTTGATCGTCATCGAGGTGATGATCGCGTCCATGCGCAGCAGGATCTTGTCGCCGCCGGCCTGTTCGACCGCACCCTGCGCCTTCTTCATGCCGGGGATCATCCCGGCCAGCGCGCCGAGGCCGCCCATCCGGCGCATCTGCGCCAGCTGGCTGCGCAGGTCGTTCATGTCGAACTGACCCTTGGCGAGGCGCGCCGCCATCTTCTCGGCGTCTTCCTGCTCGATCGCCTGCGCCGCCTTTTCGACCAGCGACACGACATCGCCCATGCCGAGGATGCGGCCGGCGACGCGCGAGGGGTGGAACGGCTCGATCTGGTCGAGCTTCTCGCCGATGCCCGCGAACTTGATCGGCTTTCCCGTGACCGCGCGCATCGACAACGCCGCGCCGCCGCGCGCATCGCCGTCCATGCGGGTCAGCACGACGCCGGTCAGCGGCACCTGATCGCTGAAGTTCTGCGCGACGTTGACCGCGTCCTGACCGGTCAGCGAGTCGACGACGAGCAGGATTTCCTGCGGTTTCGAGATGTCGGCCACCGCCTTCATCTCGTCCATCAGCTGCTGGTCGACGTGCAGGCGGCCCGCGGTGTCGAGCATCAGCACGTCGAAGCCTTGAAGCTTCGCGGCCTGCATCGCGCGACGGCCGATATCGACCGGCTGCTGGCCCGCGACGATCGGCAGGGTCGCGACCTCGATCTGGGTGCCGAGCACCGCCAGCTGTTCCTGCGCGGCCGGGCGATTGACGTCGAGCGACGCCATCATCACCTTCTTGCCCTGCTTCTTGAGCAGCTTGGCGAGCTTGGCAGTCGTGGTCGTCTTGCCCGACCCCTGCAAGCCGACCATCATGATCACGGCGGGCGGGGTGACGTCGATCTGCAGCTCGGCCGTATCCGGGCCAAGCATTGCGACGAGCGCGTCATTGACGATCTTGACGACCTGCTGCCCCGGCGTGACCGACCGCAGGACCTGCTGGCCGACCGCTTCCTCGGTCACCTTGTCGACGAACTGGCGGGCGACCGGCAGCGCGACGTCAGCCTCGAGCAGCGCGATACGCACTTCGCGCATCGCGGTCCGCACATCCGCTTCGGTCAGCGCGCCACGACCCTTGAGACGGTCGAATACGCCGCCAAGCCGTTCGCTCAGACTGTCAAACACTCGCTTCTCCCATTGCTCTCAAGTCCGAAACGCATAAAACGCCGGCGGACGAAACCTCGTCGGCCAGCGTTGCCCGGGGGCATATGTCGTCGCGTTCGTGAGAACGGTCGGAGGCGCGCTTAGCCGCAAACCAAGATAAGTGCAACTGCGGCGGCGTTAACCCTCTTCCCGCATTTGCCTTAACCCCTTCTACACGGTCGGCATGGGATATCTCCGGTTCGTTTGAAGGGGAGCAATTCCGGCATGTCGCTGGGCATCGACGACGACCAGACCGAGCGCAGCGGCGGCGGATCCGACCTGATCACAGGCGCGATCAGCGTTGCCGCGATCCTGATGTTCGTCGGGACCGGCAGCTCGGTGCTGTCCAAGACGCTGCGCCATTACCTGGAGGGCTCGGCTCCGGCCGATCGCACGCTGGTGATCGCACTGCTGCTCAACGTCGCGCTGATCCTGTTCGGTTGGCGCCGCCATCGCGGCCTAAGCAACGAAGTGCGCATCCGCGCCGCCGCCGAGGAGCGCGCGCAGCTGCTGGCGAGCCGCGATCCGCTCACCGGTTTCCTCAACCGCCGCAGCCTGGCCGAGGAAGGCGCGGCGATGTTCGTGCGCGGCCAGAAGCGGCGCAAGGCGATGGCGATGATGATCATCGACCTCGACCACTTCAAGACGGTCAACGACATGCACGGCCATGCCGTCGGCGACGCGTTGCTGCGCGCTGCGGCGGGCGAGATTGCCGGCGCGATGCCGCCGATCGCGCTGACTGCGCGGCTGGGCGGCGACGAGTTTGCCTGTGCCTTCCTGTTCGACCCGCAGCATCCCGAATTGATCGAGCGCATCGCGGAAAAGCTGGTCGCGCAGATGGCGCAGCCGTTCGAGGCGGAAGGGCTGCGGCTGCATGTCAGCTGTTCGGTCGGCATCGCGCGGTCGGACTTCGACTGCCAGTCGGTCGATTCGCTGATGCGATCGGCGGATATCGCGATGTATGTCGCCAAGAAATCGGGCCGCAACCGCTATGCGTGGTTCGATCACTCCATGGAGCGCGAGCTGCAGACGCGCAACGAGTTGGAGAACGGCCTGCGCACCGCGATCCCGCGCGGCGAGATCGTCCCCTATTTCGAGCAGCAAATCGACCTGCAGACCGGTAAGCTGATCGGGTTCGAGGTCCTCGCCCGCTGGGAACATCCGACGCGCGGGCTGATCAGCCCCGAACTGTTCATCCCGATCGCCGAAGAGACCGGCCTGATCGCGGAGATGTCGCTGTCGCTGATGCAACAGGCGTTCACCGCAGCGCGCGACTGGGACAGCTCGCTCAGCCTGTCGGTCAACATCTCGCCGGTCCAGCTGCGCGACGCGTGGCTGGCGCAGAAGATCATCAAGGTGCTGACCGAGACGCGCTTCCCGGCAAGCCGGCTGGAGGTGGAGATCACCGAAAGCTCGCTGTTCGACAATCTCTCGCTCGCCCAGTCGATCGT
>NZ_LSJM01000190.1 GCF_001557215.1 Sphingomonas sp. CCH9-E2
GCTCAAGCATATGAGCGCCATCACCGCCGCACCGGTTCGCGCCGATTCGGTACAGCCGGGTGCAGCCGCACCGGTCACGGTCGCGGCGGTGGTCGGCTCCAACTGATACGCTCTGTTCGGCGCGGGCAGCAGTCCGCGCCGGGCATCGGGGGGGGGGCGCGTTCCTTGCGGGACGCGCCCTTTTTGCTGCGATGCCGCCGGGTGCCGCGCCAGCTGCATCCATTATGGCGCTCACTCTCCAGCGCGCGAACGCCGGTCGAATTATAACGGCGCGTCGCCGAATCCGGCGATCGGTCCTGCGTATCGATCACAACACGACCCGGACCGGCGTCGCCAAAGGCGTCTGCTGGCCGGCTCGCAGTTCAGGAGAGAGCAGCGTGACGATTTATGCAATTCAGAACCAATGGGGCGGCGACAGCGCGCCTTGGCATGATGGCGGTTTGCTCAGCATCGGCAACCGCGCCGGCCAGAATCCGGTCGCACTGACGATCAGCTCGGGCGATGGCGGGCGCAGCTTCACCGGGAGCATGACCTATGAGGGCGAGGGTCCGATCGGCGTCCGCGCGACGCTGGTCACCACCAACTGCTATCAGGTCGAAAACCAGTGGGGCGGCGATAGCGCGCCGTGGCACGATGCCGGGCTGTTCCTGCTGGGCGCGCGCAACGGGCAGAATGCCGTCGCGTTCGACCTGACCTCCAGCGACGGCGGCCAGACGCTCGGCGGATCGATGACCTATGCCGGCGAAGGTCCGATCGGGGTCAAGGGCGCGATCTCCGATGGCACCGGATTCAACGCTACCAACCAGTGGGGCGGCAACAGCGCGCCATGGCATCAGGGCGGGCTGTGGGTTCTGGGCTGCCGCCCGGACCAGCCGGTCGCCGCGATCGACGTGACCAGCCCCGACAATGGCAAGACGCTGATCGGATCGATGACCTATGCCGGTGAAGGCCCGATCGGCTTCCGCGGCACCCAGACGATGGCGAACACCTATAGCGTGCTCAACCAATGGGGCGGGAATGACGCGCCCTGGCATCCCGGCGGCACCTGGGTCATCGGGTGTCGCGGCACGCAGGGCGTCGTCGCGGTCAATGTCACCGGCACCGGTGCTGCGCTATCGGGCAGCATGACCTATGCCGGCGAAGGTCCGATCGGCCTCAACCTTGCCGCAGCCACTGCGGACGCGCTCGCCCCGGCATGAGCGCCCTGGCCTGAACGCCATTTGCCGGGTCCGCGGACGCTCCCGCTGCGGACCCGGTATCGGGCCGGTCAGTCAGCGACGCGTTCGCCGCCCTTGATCACATCGGTGACCTTGGTCAGCACGGTGACGTCCTGCAACGGATCGCCCTCTACCGCGATCAGGTCGCCATAGCGCCCGACCTCGATCGCGCCGACATCCTTGGTCCGGCCCAGCGCCTCGGCCGCATTGAGCGTCGCGGCGCGGATCGCCTCGATCGGGGTCATGCCGTACTGGACCATGACGCGGAACTGACCCGCAGCGGTGCCGTGCGGCATCACCCCGGCGTCGCTGCCGAACACCATCTTGACGCCAGCGGCATGTGCCTTGCGGAAATTGTCGCGTTGGATCTGCGCAATCTCGCGGTCCTTGCGAAGGTTATCCTCCAGCACGCCGTTCTTCTTGCCCTCGGCCTGGGTGTAGTCGGTGTTGTAGATATCCATCGAGAACCACACCGGCTGCTTGCGCGTCGCCGCCAGCTTGATCCCCTCGTCATCGACCAAGCTGGCGTGTTCGATCGTGTCGATGCCTGCGCGGATCGCCGCCTTGATCCCGGCCGCACCATGCGCATGCGCCGCGACCTTCAGGCCCCATTGATGCGCCTCGTCCGCGATGGCGCGCATTTCCTCTTCGGACAGCTGCTGCTGCCCAGGCTCGGTGTTGCGCGAAAAGACGCCGCCGGTGGCACAGATCTTGATGACCTCCGCGCCATATTTGCGCTGCTCCCGCACGATCCGGCGCAGCTCCTGCGCCCCGTCGCCGACCGCAACGCCCTTCGACTTGAACGACGGGGGGAGATAGGTGCTGTCGCAATGTCCGCCCGTCGCGCCGAGCGAATGCGCGCCCGGCACGATGCGCGGCCCGGCGATCAGCCCCTCCTCGATCGCCTGCTTATACCCGACATCGGCGTAATTCTCGGACCCGACATTGCGGATCGTGGTGAAGCCCGCATTGAGCATCGCCCGGGCATTCGCCGTGCCCTGAATGGCCCAGAAGCTGTCGGTGAATTGAAGACCGGTATAGCCGCCATAGAGCGGGTTGCTGTCGAGATGGACATGCATGTCGATCAGCCCGGGCAGCACGGTCTTGCCGCTCAGGTTGATGTGCCGCACATCACTGCCCCAGCGCACGGTGCGCGCATCGGCGATGCTGGTGATGCGGCCATCGGTGATGAAGATCGCCGGATGCTCGACGACCTTGCCACTGACAACATCGATCATCCGGTCGGCGGTGACGACGACGGTTTCCGCCGCCGCTGGCGTCGCAATGCACGCCGCTGCAAGCAATAGTCCGATCAAACGCATAATAAGCCCCCGGCCAGTCTCGACATCGGTTCGAGAGTGGCCGGGCGGCTGCGCGGTGTAAAGGTCACATCGCGCTGATTTGCTTCAGATGCGCTTCGACGACGGGTGCCGTCTCGCCGGCAAATGCCTTGAGAGGAGCCACATCGCCATTGGCGGCATAGCTCTGCAGCATCGCAAGCGCCTTTTGGTGCGCGGCGACCTGTTGCTGCGTATAGAGCGCGTCGAACTCCGCACCGGTGGCGGCGCGGAGCGCGTCGAGATTGGCGGCCTGCTCGGGGTTCAGCGCCGGCTTCGGCGTGACCGCCGGGTCTGCCTCTCCGGCCGCCGTTTTGAGCTTGGCGGTCGAATTGGTGTGATCCTTGATCATCATCGCCGCAAACTCCTTCACCCCGGCGCTTTGTCCCTTTTGCTGGGCAAGCTTCGAGGATTCGAGCTCGAACATGTCGCTCGCGGCGGCGGCGTCGGCGAACTGCTGGCCACTCATCGGAGCGGCAGCGTCCGGCGCCATCGCCATGTTATCGGCACCATTTTGCAGGCTGGTATCCGGTGCCACCGCAACATTGTCGGTCACGGCATCGGACGTGGCACGCTCGCCGCACGCGGCCAGCGCCAGCGCGGACAGCGAAACTAACATAAGTTTATGTTTCATGGGCATTTCCTCCTGCAGGTCCAGCGCGAACGCCTGGCCTGCAGGGGATGTTCCGGTCCGGGCGTCAGATGTGAATCACCCGCCCGTACGCCGCCAGCACGCTTTCATGCATGGACTCGCTGATCGTCGGGTGCGGGAAGACGGTTTCCATCAACTCCGCCTCGGTCGTCTCCAGCGTCTTGCCGATGGTATAGCCTTGAATCATCTCGGTCACTTCCGCACCGATCATGTGCGCCCCGAGCAGTTCGCCGGTCTTGGCGTCGAACACTGTCTTCACGAACCCGTCCGGCTCGCCCAGCGCGATCGCCTTGCCATTGCCGATGAAGGGGAAGTTGCCGACCTTCACCTCGTAACCCGCTTCCTTCGCCTTGGCTTCGGTCAGGCCGACGCTGGCGATCTGCGGGTGGCAATAGGTGCAGCCCGGGATGTTGCGCGGGTCCATTGCGTGCGGATGCTTGCCCGCGATCGCCTCGGCCGCGATCACGCCCTCATGGCTCGCCTTGTGCGCCAGCCACGGCGGCGCGGTGATGTCGCCGATCGCCCACAGCCCCTCGACATTGGTGCGGCACGCGCCGTCGGTCTTGAGGAAACCGCGATCGTCCACCCCGACGCCCAGTTCCTTGAGGCCGATGTCCGCCGTGTTGGGCACGATGCCGATCGCGACGATGACATGGCTGAATTCGCCATCGACCGCCTTGCCGTCCTTGCCGGTGATGGTCGCCTTCACGCCGTTCTTGTCGGCGGCGATCTTGTCGATCTTGGCGCTGGTCATGATGGTCATGCCCTGCTTCTTCAGCGCCTTCTCCAGATGCGCGGAGATGTCCTTGTCCTCGACCGGCACGATGCGGTCGAGCATCTCGACCACCGTCACATCCGCGCCCATGTCGTTGTAGAAGCTGGCGAACTCGATCCCGATCGCACCCGATCCGATGACCAGCAGCTTCTTCGGCATTTCCTTGGGCGTCATCGCGTGGCGATAGGTCCATACCCGCTCGCCATCGGCGGGCAGGTTCGGCAGGTCGCGGGCGCGCGCACCGGTGGCGAGGATGATGTTCTTCGCCGTCAGCTCGGTCACCTTGCCGTCCGCTGCGGTGACGCTGAGCTTGCCCTTACCGGTCAGCTTGCCGGTGCCCATGTGGACCGCGATCTTGTTCTTCTTCATCAGGTGCGTGACACCCTGATTGAGCTGCTTGGCGACGCCGCGCGAGCGCTTGACCACTGCATCCAGGTCCGCGCTGATCTTCTCCGCAGCCAGGCCATAGTCCTTGGCATGCTGCATGAAGTGGAAAATCTCGGCCGAGCGCAGCAGCGCCTTGGTCGGGATGCACCCCCAGTTGAGGCAGATGCCGCCGAGCAGTTCGCGCTCGACGATCGCGGTCTTGAGACCGAGCTGGCTCGCGCGGATCGCGGCGACATAGCCGCCGGGTCCGGAGCCGAGCACGATCACGTCATAGGATTCAGCCATGGTTTTGCCCCTGGGGAAGAGAGGGTTGGGAAGAAAAATGGGGTCGGTCGGATTATCCGTCCACCGGCCGCGGCTTGCGATCTTCGCCGACCGCAACGAACGTGAAGTTTGCCTGGGTCACCAGTTCGCGCTCCTCGCCATGACGGCAGCGGCGCCAAGCTTCGACCTCGATCAGCATCGAACTGCGCCCGATCTTCACGATCTGGGCATAGACCGACACTTCGTCACCGACCGCGACGGGGGCGTGGAACTGCATCGAATCCATCGCGACGGTGACCGCGCGGCCCTTGGCCCGGCGCGCGGCGACCAGGCCGGCGGCAAGGTCCATCTGGCCCACCAGCCAGCCGCCGAAGATGTCGCCATAGGCATTGGCGTCGGCGGGCATGGTGCTGACGCGGATCGCGGGTTCGATCGCGGGGGGCTCCCGATCAGGCATCGTTGCCGCCCTCCCCGCCCTGCGGGTTGCGCTGCAGCCACATCGCCCGACGCATCGGCCCCACGCCCATCAGGACGATGCAGACGATCGCAACCCCCGTGACCAGCCACACATCGCCCCGCGCAAGCGGGTAGGCCCAGCTCGCCAGCGCCCCGATCAGCAACGCGACCGCGATCCCCGCGGCGATGTGCAATGCTTCGATCAGGACACGCATCACCGCCGCCTCAGGCCAACAGGCCCATCGGCGATTCGACCAGCGCCTTGAACACCTTCATCAGCTCGGCGCCATCGGCCCCGTCCACCGCGCGGTGATCGAAGCTGCCGGTTGCCGACATGACGGTGGCGACGCCCAGCGCGTCGTCGACGATATACGGACGCTTCTCGCCCGCGCCGACCGCCAGGATCATCGCCTGGGGCGGGTTGATCACTGCGTCGAACTGCTTGATCCCGAACATGCCCATGTTCGAAATGCTGGCGGTGCCGCCCTGATATTCGTGCGGCTGGAGCTTGCCCTCCTTCGCACGGTCAGCCAGCTCCTTCATCTGAGTCGAGATCGACGCCAGGCCGATATTCGCCGCGTCGCGGATAATCGGCGTGATCAGGCCGGTCGGGGTCGAGACGGCGACCGAGATGTCGGCGCGGCTATAATTGACCAGCTTGTCGCCGGCGAAGGTGACGTTGCACTTGGGCACCTGCGCCAGCGCGACCGCGAGCGCCTTGATCAGCATGTCGTTCACCGACAGCTTCACGCCGCGCCCTTCGAGGCTCTTGTTGAGCTGACCGCGCAGCTTGAGCAGCGCGTCGAGCTGGATGTCGACGGTCAGATAGATGTGCGGGATCGTCTGCTTCGCCTCGGTCAGGCGGCGCGCGATCGTCTTGCGGATATTGCTGAGCTTCTCGACCTCGTGCGGGATGCTCTCGTCATACCAGACCGATGCCGGGGCCGCAGCGGGCGCGGCGGCGGGGGCCGTCGCAGCAG
>NZ_LSJM01000191.1 GCF_001557215.1 Sphingomonas sp. CCH9-E2
GGTCGGGGCGGTTTCCGGTGATCTACATGCATGACGGGCAGAATCTGTTCGATGGCAAGGCAGCGTTCGCCGGCGAGTGGGGCGTGGACGAGGCGATCACGCGGATGGCGGCGCGCGGCGATCTGCGCGACACGATCGTGGTCGGGATCGTGAACACGGCGGCGCGCTACCGCGAATATTTCCCGGAGAAGGTGGCGGCGCATCTGCCCGAGGCGTATCGCGCGGCGGTGCTGGAGATGGCGGGCGGGCCGTTGCTGGGCGACGCCTATCTGCGCTTCATCGTCGATGAGCTGAAGCCGGCGATCGACCGGCGGTTCCGCACGCTGGCGGGGTCGGCGGACACGTCGGTGATGGGATCGTCGATGGGCGGGCTGATCTCGCTCTATGCGATCGGGGAGTATCCGCGCGTGTTCGGACAGGCGGCGTGCCTGTCGATCCATTTGCCGCTGGCGGCGCCGATGGCACCCTATAGTCGCCCGCCCGAGGGGCCGGAGGCGGTGGCGCGGGCGCTGCGCGCCTGGCTGGCGGGGAGCGCGTTCGATCCGGCGCGCAACCGCGTCTATCTCGACCATGGCACGATGACGCTGGACGCGGCCTATCCGCCGTTCGTCAAGGCGGTCGATGCGATGCTGCCGACGCTGGGCTGGGTGCCGGGGCGGACGTTCGAGTTGCGCAGCTTCACCGGCACCGAGCATAATGAGCGGGCGTGGCGCGAGCGGATCGACATTCCGCTCGCGTTTCTCGACCGGGCGCGTTGAGGGCGAGTTAAACCGCCTTCAGCGCCTCCTCGAAGTCCGCGATCAGGTCGTCGGCGTTCTCGACGCCGATCGAGATGCGGACCAGATTGTCGGTGATGCCGAGCGCCTGTTTGCGCGCGTCGGGGACCGAGAGGTGGGTCATTGCGGCGGGGGCGCTGGCGAGGGTCTCGGTGCCGCCGAGGCTGACCGCGAGCTTGGCGATCTTGAGGCTGTCGAGGAAGGCGAACGCCTCTTTCTCGCCGCCCTTCAAGTAGAGCGAGAAGGTCGATCCGGCGCCGGTGCAGTGGCGGTCGTAAATGTCGCGCTGGCGGCTGCCCTCCTCAAGGAAGCCGAGATAGCCGACGCTTTCAACCTTGGGGTGGGTGCGGAGGTATTCGCAGACCTTGGCGGCGTTTTCGCCAGCGCGGCTCATGCGCAGTTCGAGCGTCTCCAGCGAGCGCAGCAGCATCCACGCGGTGTTGGGGTCGCAGATCGTGCCGATGGTGTTGCGCATCAGGCGGATGGTGTTGATGTGGTCCTTTGACCCCAGCACGCCACCCGCGACGAGGTCGCTATGGCCCCCGGCATATTTGGTCAGCGAATAGACGACGAGGTCGGCACCCTGCTTGAGCGGCTGGGCCCAGAGCGGGCCGAGGAAGGTGTTGTCGATCGCGATCGGCGGCTTGTTGGCGCCGGTGAAGATCGCGTCGCGGCTGGCGGCGACGGCTTCGACATCGACCAGCACGTTGGTCGGATTGGCGGGGCTTTCGAGATAGATGAGGGCGACATTGCCCGATGCGGCCTTGGACAGCACCGCGTCGATCTCTTCGCGCGTCGCGCCGGCGGGGAAGTCGAGCCAGTGGACGCCGAACTTGCCGAGGATGCGCGCGATCAGCGTTTCGGTGGCGGCGTAGAGCGGGCCGCTGTGCACGATCGTGTCGCCGGGCTTGACCATCGCGAGGAACAAAGTGGCGATGGCGGACATGCCGGAGGAGAAGGCGAGGGCGTCTTCCGCCTCTTCCCACACGCCCAGGCGATCCTCGAGGATTTCCTGGTTGGGGCCGTTGAAGCGGGAGTAAACGAGACCCTCGGCGCCGCCGGGACGCTTGCCGGTGACGCCCTCGAAATGGCGCTTGCCCGCGGCGGCGTTGGGGAAGACGAAGGTGGAGGTGGCGAAGATCGGGGGCTTGAGCGAGCCTTCCGACAGCATCGGATCATAGCCATGGCCCATCATCATGGTCGCCGGGCTGAGCTTGCGATTGCCGATCGTGTCGGCGGAGGGCTTGGGGCGGCGGCGGGCGGGAGCGCCGGTGATTGCGGCTTCGTCGGGGGTCTGGTCGGGCGTGTCGGTCATGGCGGGCCGCTCCTGGTATCAGATGAAACTAATTGCCGCAGCCGTCGCACCGATCCGTCACTCCGTCAATGCGATCACCGAAATCTGGCGGCCGTAATCGGGTGCGCCTTCGTGCGTCGCGCGGCGATAGCTGAAGAAACGCGCGGGATCGGCATAGGTGTCCGCGCCGAGCGCCTCGATCCGGCGCAGGCCCGCGGCGGCGAGGCGGTGGACGACATAGGCCTCGAGATCGAACTGGTGGTGGCCGGGCTTGCCGGGGGTGAAGAAGCGCTCGTTCGCCGGGTCGGTGGCGGCGAAGCGGGTGAGGAAGGCGTCGTCGACTTCGTAGCTGGCGCGGGCAATGCAGGGGCCGATAGCGGCGGCGATGCGGGCGCGGTCTGCGCCGAGTTCCTCCATGCGGGCGAGGGTCGCGTCGGTGACGCCGTGGAGCGCGCCCTTCCACCCGGCATGGGCGGCGGCGATGACGCCTGCTTCGCGGTCGGCGAACAGCACCGGCGCGCAGTCGGCGGTGAGGATGCCGAGCAGCACGCCGGGACGGTCGGTGACGAGCGCGTCGCCGTGGGGGCGGTTAGCCTCGTCCCAGTCCGCGCCGACGATCACGGCGTCGGGGGAGTGGACCTGATGGACCGTGGCGAGGCGGCTGCCGGGCGCGATGGCGGCGATCACGCGGCGCTGGTTTTCCTGGAGCTCGGGCGTGGGGGGCAGGCCGCGGCGGCCCATGTCGAGGCTGGCGGTGGGGCCGCTGGTGACGCCGCCGGTGCGGCCCATGAAGCCATGCGCGACACCGTCGAGCGCGGCGGCGCGCAGGATGGTGAGCGCTTCGCTCACAGCGCCAGGCGCATCACGAGGTCGCGGTCGATCTGGCGGCCGACCGGGAAGGCATAGTCGCCGACATGGACGAAGCCATATTTGGCGTAGAAGGCGATGGCGCGGTGGTTTTCCTCGAACACCGTCAGCAGCAGCGCCGGCGCGCGGCGGGCGCGGGCGGTGGTCATCGCCCAGTCCATCAACGCCTGCGCGACGCCGCGTCCGTGCCAGTCGGTCGCAACATAGAGTTGCGAGAGCTGCGCGTCGGCCGGGCCGGCCTGTTCGAGGGTCGGCGGGACCATCTTGGCATAGCCGGCAATGACACCGTCGGCGCGGGCGACGGCCCAGGTGATCGCCGGGTTGGCGAGGTCGCGGCGCAGGCGGCCGTCTTCGCCGAAATTCTCGTCGAGAAAAGCGGCGAGATCCTCGGGCTTGTAGAAATGGGCAAAGGTGTCGCGCCAGCTCGCCTCCGCCATCGCGTCGAGCGCGGCGGCGTCGGCGGGGGTGGGGGTGTCGATGGTGAGGGTGGCCGTGATCGTCATTCCGCAAATCCCGCCGGGATCGGCCAGCCGGGAGCGGTCAGCGCGACGACCTTGAACAAGTCGCCCATCGCGTCGTCCCCGATCAACCGGTCGCGCGCGGCGGCGATGTCGGCGGCGCGGTCGGGGGCGGCGCGGGTGAGGGCGTCGGCGCGCGGTTCGATGCCGAGCTCTCGCAACCATGCACCCTGAGTGACGGGGCCGTACGCCTCCAGCCCCTCGACCCGCGCGGCTTCGATCAGCGTGCCGAAATCGACATGCGCGGTGAGGTCCGCCTCACCCGGATCCTCGAACGGATTGACATAGGCGTGGCCGCGCACCGCCTGCAGCGTGTCGCCGATCGCGGGGCCGGCATAGCCATAGTCGATGACGATCGCGGCGCCGCCCTGTTGCAACAAACGCGCGGCGAGCGCGCGCAGGATCGCGACGCTGGGGGGCGAGGTTTCGAGGATCGAGCCTTCGGGCGCGTCGCGGAACTGCGGCGGGATGATCAGATCGAAGATGGTGTTGCCGATCACGGGGATGAACAAGGTGTCCTGACACGCGACCAGCCGCTCGCGCCAGCCTTGTGGCGTCTTGACCAATTGCCGGATCGGGAGCGCGTCGAAGAATTCGTTCGCGACGACCAGCAGCGGCTGGTCATCGGGCAGGCCGACCAGATCGAGCGACCATTCGGCGTTCGGCACTGCCTTGGCCTGTTCGGCGCGCAGCATCGGGCTGTTTTCGACGAAATGCACCGGCGGGGTCAGGCCGGCGCTGCGCATCGCGCGCAGCGCATCGCTGGCGAGCGTGCCGCGACCCGGGCCAAGCTCGACATAATGGCAGTCGGGGCGGTCGGCGCGGTCCCACAGATCGGCGAGTGCGAGGCCGACGAGTTCGCCGAACATCTGGCTGATCTCGGGCGCTGTGGTGAAGTCGCCGCGCGTGCCGAGCGGATCGCGGGTCGCGTAATAATGGGTGTTGGCCGCGCCCATATATTGCGAGAGCGGGATCGGCCCGGCCAGGGTGATGGCGCGGGCGATGCGCTCGGGCAGCGGGCCGTCTGGATTAGCCTGTTCGGTCATCGCTTGGCGACATGCCCTCCCCCAACCCCTCCCGCAAGCGGGAGGGGAGATTTACGCAACGGTCTGATCGCCCGCAAAGGGCTCGACCCGCTCGCGCCGCTTTTTCGCGGTGGCGATGAGGTAGAGGCCGCCGAAGATCATCGGCAGCGTCAACAGCTGGCCCATGTGCAGGCCGGGCGTCGCGAAGATGGTGCCGTCGAACTGCGCGTCATGCTCGCGGAAGAATTCAACGAACCAGCGCGACAGGCCATAGCCGAGGATGAAGGTGCCGACGAGCTTGCCCGGCTGATAGCGCGCGTCGGTCTTCCAGAAGAGGAACCACAGGACCAGGCCGACGACGAGGCCCTCAAGCCCCGCTTCGTAGAGCTGGCTGGGGTGACGCGCGAAGGTTTCGCCGGTCGGCTGGGTGAGATCGCGCATGTCGTAGACGATGCCCCATGGCACATTGGTGGGATGACCCCACAGCTCGCCATTCACGAAATTGGCAATTCGCCCGAAGAACAGGCCGAAGGGGACGCAGCAGGCAACATAGTCGTGGACCCGCAGCCAGTTGAGCTGTTCCTTGCGGCACAGCCACAGGATCGCGAGCATCACGCCGATCGTGCCGCCGTGGAAGGACATGCCGCCTTCCCACAATTGCACCAGCTTGAGCGGTTCGAGGAACAGGGCCGGTTGGTAGAAGATCACATAGCCGAGCCGCCCGCCGACGATGATGCCGATGGTGGCGTAGAACACCATGTCATCGGCATGGCGGCGCGCCATCGGCGCTCCGGGCTGGGCCAGCAGCTTGAGCAGATACCACCAGCCGACCAGGATGCCCGCAATATAGGCGAGCGAATACCATTTGAGCGTGAAGAAGCCGAGGTTCAGCGCGACCGAATGCAGGCCGAGGTCGCTGAACTGGATATGGGATGTCGCTTGCGC
>NZ_LSJM01000192.1 GCF_001557215.1 Sphingomonas sp. CCH9-E2
AGATTGAGACGCCCCACCCCCAACCCCTCCCCTGAAGGGGAGGGGCGAAGAAGACTCAAAACCGCGTCCGCAGCCCGAACACCACCGTCCGCCCCTCACCGGGGTGAAAGATCGCGCTCGCCGCGGTCGCGGTGATCGCGGCCGACTGATCCGACACATAATATTTGTCGGTCAGGTTCCGGGCATCGGCGAACAACGTAACCCCACGCAACTCAAACCCGGCCCCGATGCCCAGCAGCGCATAGCCCGGCACCTTCAGCGTGTTGCGATAATCCGCCCAGGTCGATTGCGGCCGCCAGTCGAGGTTCGGCTCGACGAACAACCCGCTCCCGCCCTCGTAGCGCAGCGACGCGCGGTAGCTATGCACCGGCGCGATCGGCAGGCGGTTGTCGCGATAGACCGGATCATTGTCGAACCGGAAATCCGACAAGGCATAGGTCTGGCGCAGCCGCAGCTTCCCGTCCGACCCATCCAGAACCCACCAGTCCAGGCTCGCCTCGATCCCCTGATGCACCGTCTTGTCGGCGTTGAAGATGGTCGAGGGAATGGTCGGCGAGGTGGAGAAGCTCAGCAACTCCCCCTTCACCCAGGCGCGATAGGCAGTCACGTCCCACGCGACCGCGCCGCTGCGCCCGCGCGTCCCGATCTCAGCCGTCCAGGCGCGTTGCGGGTCGAGCGGCACGAACACCGACCCGAGCAGATTGGTCTGCGCCAGCGCCCCGAAATGCGGCGGCTCGACCGAGCGGGTGAAGTTCGCATAGACCTGCGCATCGCCAGTCTCGAACAGCAGCCCAACGCGCGGCGCGAACCACTCATAATCCTGATCCGCGGTGCGCCCATTCAGGCGGTTCAGATAATCGCGCCCGGCATGGCCCCAGCTCGCCCCGCCGACCAGCGCCAGGCCCTCGGTCACGAACACGCGCCCCTCGGCGAACAGGTCGAGTGCATTGGCCACCTGCCGCGCATCGCCGATCCGCGGCCCCTGCGCACTCGCGGCATTGACGAACAGATCCTGTTCGGTCCCGCCCTCGCGATAGAAAGCGCCAAAGAACAGGTCGGCCTTCATGCCCGCGAGGTCGCCCTTCCAGTCAAAGCGCCCGAACGCGCCCTGCGCATCGGTGTCCTGGATGATGAAGATGCCCACGGGGTGATACAGGTCGGTCTGCGTCGCATAGACCCCGCCCTCGAACACCAGGCTGTCCGTCAGCCGCAGCCGCGTCTGCAGCGTCCCGCGAAACACGCCCTGATTGCGCCGCTGGTTCTGCGACACCGCGCTCGTCCCCGACGCGCGCGGATTGGTCAGCGCCTGACCCAGTGTCACCGTCCCCGGCACCCCCTGATAGATATCGGCGGCATAGAGGATCGCGCGCACCTCATTCTCGTCACCGAACGACCAGCCCAGATTGAGCGTCCCGCGGATCTGGTCCTGATAGCCCTGCACGCGATAGCCATCGCTGTGGAAGGCACTGGCCCCGGCGTAGAAATCGAACGCGCCCGACTTGCCCGCGACCTGCGCGACGCCGCGCACGCTGTCGTCGCTCCCCGCTTCGACCCGCACCAGCACCGGCGACTGCGCGGTCTTGCCATTGGGCGTCACGAAATTGATCGCCCCGCCAAGCTGCGCCCCGCCAAAGCGCAGCGCGTTGCCACCCTTATAGACTTCGACAAAGCGCGCCCCGAGCGGGTCGATCTTCTGAAAATCCGAAAAGCCATCGGCATCGGCAAACGGAACACCGTCCTGCGCCAGCATCACGCCGCGCTGGTGGAAGCTCTGGTCGAGCCCCGATCCGCGGATCGACAGCCGCCCTTCCTCGCCATAGCGCTTCTGCGCCAGCACGCCCGGCACGTCGCGCAATATGTCCGGCGTCCCGATGGCGAAGCGATCCTCATAGGCTTCGGCAGCGACCACCGACACCGACCCCGGCGTCCGCGCCAGCCGCTCACGCGCCTCACCGACGACGGGCGGGTCCTCGGGATTGGCCTTGGCGGTGACGATGATCACCGGCACCTGATCGCTGTCGTCGGCAAGAGCGGGCGTCGCAAGGCAAGTGGCCGCAAGCAGCGCGGCCGCAAATTGAGTCTTCATGAGATGTGCATTCCTGATCGGCGCGGCCCGGTCGGCGCGATCACCCTCACCCTTCCCACTCGCTACGCTCGCAGGCCCCTTCCCTCTCCCAGCGGGAGAGGGAGGGAGCGCCGAAGGCGCGGAAGGGTGAGGGTGACCGTGAGACGCGCGCAAACGATGCGGCGCTAGCTATCCAAAACGGCCGAAAGGATCAGGAAATCAGCGGCGGCCCGCGCATCGGCGGCCACAATTGCCGCGCCCGCTCGACGCGCACTACCGCAACAGCGGCGAACCCCAGCGCCAGGATGAACGCCAGCGCCCCGGCGAGCAGCGCCGGGTCCACCCCCGGCATCATGTCCATGCCCAGCCCGGCAAAGGCGCAGGGCTGACCCGCAACCCGCGTCGCGCCATCCTCTTTCACCGGCATCCCCGGCACGTCGATCTCGACTTGCTGCTGGCCCATGCCGGTGCAGACCATCACCACGATCGTGCCTGCCCGCTCGACCGGCATGAACCCCGTCGGCACGGCAAGTTTCATCGCCAGCGCCAACGCGATCAGCGCGGCGGCGAACCCGCGATGCGAAAGGATCAGCCCCCGGAACACGGCGTGGCGGTTAGCGAC
>NZ_LSJM01000193.1 GCF_001557215.1 Sphingomonas sp. CCH9-E2
TCTTCTCGCCATTGTCGCGGGCGATGCGCGCGTGATCCTCGATCCGCTCGGCCTCCAGCCCCTGCGCCGGTCGCCGCGACGCCGCGGGGCCGATCTTGTGCTGCGGCTCCAGCTTGATGCCCTGCGCCTCGTAGCTACGATGGTCGATCCGGCCCTCAAGCCCCAACTCGGCCATGCGCTCGTTGACGTGCGCGCTCCACGCCTCGCGCCAGTCCTTCAATAGCTCGGTGCTATTCCAGTCCCGGTTCTTCTTGCCGAACCCGTCCGGCCCCACATCGCGCATCGCCAGCATGACATGCGCGTGCGGCTTCGGCGTGC
>NZ_LSJM01000194.1 GCF_001557215.1 Sphingomonas sp. CCH9-E2
AGCCGGGCCTCCACCGCGATCATGTCGCGCGACGTGAACCGCTCCTGGTCGCGTCCGTCCTTCCCCAACGCGACCAGCTCGGGGCTGGCGCGCACCGCGGTCATCACCTGGTCGAACTGCTCCTTGCCGTCGCTGTGCCGGAACGCGAACACGGCCAGGTCGCGGGTGGTGAACGTCGCCTGCTGCCGGGTGATCGCGTCCAGCGCGATCGACGGGTTGGCGATGATCTTCTCGCCATTGTCGCGGGCGATGCGCGCGTGATCCTCGATCCGCTCGGCCTC
>NZ_LSJM01000195.1 GCF_001557215.1 Sphingomonas sp. CCH9-E2
CAGATGTGTATAAGAGACAGGCTCGGCCGGGGCGGGGGCAGCGAAAGCGTCCCGCGGAGCGCTCTGGCCCATCGTGACCGCCAATTCCTCCAGTGCGGCGATGCGGTTGCCGGTGTCAGGATGGGTCGAAAACAAGCTGTCGCCGCCGCGCGCCAGGCCGGGGACGATATAGAGCTGCGATGCCGCAGGGTTGCGCTGTGCGACCGGGTTCGGCACCGCCGCCGCGCCATGGGCGAGCTTGGCGAGCGCCGAGGCAAGTGCGCGCGGGTTGCCCGAAATCTCGGCGCCGCCCTTGTCCGCGCCATATTCGCGGGTGCGGCTGATCGCCATCTGCACGATCATCGCGGCGAAGGGGGCCACGATGACGGCGAGGATGGTGGCGAGAAATGCGCCGCGATTGTCGTCGCCGCCGCGAAAGAACAGGCCGAAATTGGCGAGCATCGAGATCGCACCGGCGATCGTCGCAACCATCGTCATGATCAGCGTGTCGCGGTTGCGGACGTGCGCCAGCTCATGCGCCATCACGCCGGCAATCTCGTCGCGATTGAGGATGTTGAGCAGGCCCGTGGTCGCCGCGACCGCCGCATTCTCGGGGTTGCGGCCGGTGGCGAAGGCGTTGGGGTGGGGCGAATCGATGATGTAGACCTTGGGCATCGGCAGCTGCGCGCGCTGGGCGAGGCCGGAGACCAGGCTGTAGAATTCGGGCGCGGATGCCGCATCGACCTGTCGCGCGCCATGCATGCTCAGCACGATCTTGTCAGCGTTCCAATAGGTGAAGAGGTTCATCCCCACCGCGACCAGCAGCGCGATGATCATGCCACCGCGCCCGCCAATGGTGAAGCCAAGGGCCATGAACAGGGCGGTCAGCGCCGCCAGCAACATCGTCGTCTTGAACCCGTTCACTTGGATTCGCTCCTTTCACTCCCCAATGTGGGAAATGTCACCCGTTGCTTCAATCGAGGAACCATCATGGGCAAGCGCCCCGATCATGTGAAGCCGCCCGCCTATCTCTCGAAGAGCCCGCCCTTGCCCAAGCCGGGGGCGGGCAAGAAGGCGGAGAGCGACCCGCTCGGCAATGATCCCACGCGTTATGGCGACTGGGAGCTGAAGGGCATCGCGATCGATTTCTGAACCGCAGCCGGAACGAAATCGGGGACGGCGCGTCCTGCGGCGATGACTGCGCCTTCCCGCACCCTGATCGTCCGCATCGCCATCGGCCTCGCCCTGGTGATGGCGTTGCTGCTTCTGCTACTGGCGATGCTGCCCTGGGGCGCGTTCAAGGGGCGGGCCGAACGCGCGCTATCGGCGCAGATCGGCGCGCCGGTGACGATCGGTTCGATCGAGCGACGGTCATTCTTCTCGTTCCGCCCGCTGCTCGACATTCGCGACCTGCGTATCGCCCAGCCGGACTGGGCCGGGACGGGCGAGATGGTGCGGGTCGAGCGGGTGACGGTGCGCCTGCCGGTGCTGCCCATCCTGACGGGACGGTTTGCCCCTGAGCCGGTTGAGGCCGCCAATGGGCGCCTGATCCTGATTCGCGCCAAGGACGGGCGCAAGAATTGGGAACGCGAATCGGAGCGGAGCAGCGGTGGCGGCAGCGGGCTCGAGCGGCTGGCGGTCAGCAACCTGATCCTCGACTATCGCGATGCGAAGAAGGATCGCCGCTTGGCCGTGCGCATCGATTCCGACCCGCGCGGTTTTCGCGCGTCGGGCACCGGCGCGCTGGCGGAAGAGCCGGTGAGCATCGAAGTGCGCGGTGCGCCGATTGCCGGGCGCGTGCGTTGGCCGTTCCGCGCGCGGCTGGCCGGGCCGCGCACGCGGATCGCGGTGCAGGGCGCGATGGCGGCGCCGTTCGACACGCGCGACATGGCGTTCGACATCGCGGCGCAGGGTGCGGACCTGCTCGATGTCGATCGGGTGATCGAGGCGGGGCTGTTCGGGACCCAGCCGGTGAAGCTGATCGGGCGGGTGTCGCGCAAGGGCGATACCTGGCAGGTCGAGCGGCTGGCCGGGACGATCGGCCAGTCGCGCCTGTCCAGTGCCACCGCCAGCATCGACAAGAGCACGCCGGGCCGCACGCGGATCGATGGCGATGTCGCGCTGGCGACGCTGCGGTTCGAAGATCTTGCGAATGACCGTGGCCTGGCGGTTGCCGCGGCACGGCGCGCGCGGATCGGCGACCGGCTGATCCCGTCGACCCAGATCGACCTCAAGAGCGTGAGCGATGTCGATGGCGCGCTGCGCGTGCGCGTTGGGCGGATCGTGGGCACGCCGGGCTTTCGCGCGGCGCGGGCGACGCTGGCGCTGGACGCTGCCCGGCTGTCCGTCGATCCGTTCGTGATGGAGATGACCCCCGGTCGGCTGGCGGGGCGCGTCGTGATCGACCAGCGTGGCGGCAAGTCGGTGCCGACGCTCAATCTGGACCTGACCCTGCGCGGCAGTCGGATTGCGGCGCTGGCTGGCGACGGCGTGCTCGACGCGCCGCTGCAGGGGCGCGTGCGACTGACCGGGTCAGGGGACACGATCCGTAGCGCGGTGGGGCGATCGAGCGGCAGCATCGCGCTGGTCGGCGGGACCGGGCGGATTCCGGCCAATATCGCGTCCTATCTCGGCCTCGATGTCGGGCGCGGGGCGCTGGTGGATGAGGATCGGGTGGCGACGCTGCGCTGCATGATCCTGCGGCTTGAGGTGAAGAATGGCACGGGGCGGATGGCGCCGTTCCTGATCGACACCTCGCGCAGCCAGTCGCGCTTCAACGGCAGCGTCGACCTGTCGGATGAGCGGCTGTCGCTCGCCATGACCGGGTCGCCGAAGAAGGAGAGCCTGTTGCGCCTGACCAAGCCGGTGCCCGTCGGCGGGACGATCAAGGCACCGTCGATGCGCCTGCCCGAAGGCGCCAAGCCGAATGTCGGCGGGGTGTTGAAGCTGCTGGGCGATGCGATTGCGGGGGATCGGCCGCCGCTGGCGACCGATGCCGATTGCAACGGTCTGGCGGCGCAGGCGCTAAGCTAAAGCGCGTCACGGATTTTCAGCACGGTGTTCCAGTTGCGCGCGGTGGTGACTGGATCGCGCGTCGCCTTGCCGAGTGGCGCGTGCAGGGTCGAGCGGGCCTGCCCCGCCGGGAAATCGATATAGAGCTCGCGGTCGAACGCCTGTGCGCGTTCGGGACCGTCATGGTCGGTCATCAGCGCGTCAACGGCGGCGCTATCGACCGGCTTGCGGTGGAAGGTGACGACGAGGAAGCTGGGGCGAGCGGTCGCGGCGTCGGGGAAGGGGTTGGCGGCGATGACGGCGTCCATCTCTTCGGGCGTGCGCACGAAGATTTCGGACTTGAGGCCGGTCGCCTCGGCCAGCGCGTCGTGGATCTGCGTCTCGAGCTGTTCGGCGTGCGCGTCGGGGGCGGTGAAGACGACATTGCCCGAGGCGAGCAGGGTCTTGACGTCAGTGAAGCCCAGCCCCGCGATCACCGCCGCGAGTTCCGCCGATTTGAGCTGACGCTTGCCGAGGTTGATCCCCCGCAGCAGCGCTGCCCATCTCATGCGGTTTCGCCGCGCGGCGGGCGGGCGAGCAGCGCGTCTACGACGGTGCGCACTGGCGTTCCTTCGAGCAGCGCGCAGACCGCTTCGGTCACCGGCATCTCGACCCCGGCGGCGCGCGCCGCTTCGCGCAGGACAGGCGCGGTCGCGGCACCCTCGGCCACGGTGCGGCGGTCGGCGAGCAGCTCGGCTGCCGCCTTGCCCTGACCCAGACCCACGCCGAGTGAGAAGTTGCGCGAATTGGTCGAGGAACAGGTGAGGACGAGGTCGCCCAGGCCCGACAGCCCCGCCAGCGTCTCCGGCCGCCCGCCGCGCGCGACGCCGAAGCGGGTCATCTCGGCAAAGCCGCGCGCGATCAGCGCGGCGCGGGCGTTGAGGCCGAGGCCGGCACCCTCGACCACGCCGCACGCTATGGCGAGGACATTCTTGACCGCGCCGCCGATCTCCGCGCCGGTGACGTCGGACGAGGCATAGGTGCGGAAGGTCGCGCCGCCGAGCCGTTCTGCCAGAGCGTCGCGCAGGGCATCGTCTTCGCAGGCGAGGGTGACGGCGGTGGGCAGCCCCTTGGCCACCTCATGCGCGAAGGTCGGGCCGGAGAGGACCGCGACCGGCGCGCCGGGATGGAGTTCACGCGCGATCTCGGCGACGAGCTTTTGCGTCCCGGCCTCGATCCCCTTGGCGCACAGCACCAGCGGACGGTTTCCGGTCGGAATCTGCGACAGGACCGAGCGCAGGAATTGCGCGGGGACGACGACCAGCAGCGCGTCGCAATCCGACAGCGCGGCAAGGTCGCTGGACGCGTGGATCGAAGGCGAGAGCGGCACGCCGGGGAGGAACAGCGCGTTCTCGTGCGCGGAGTTGACTGACGTCACGACGTCATCTTCGCGCGCCCACAGGATCACCGGCTCGCCGCCGCGCGCCGCGACCTGGGCGAGTGCCGTGCCCCATGCGCCGCCACCGAGTACGCCGATCTTCATGCCTTCACTCCCGCGCCGCGCACCTTTTCCGCATCCGGGTCGAGCGGCCAGCGCGGGCGCGCGGGCACGTCGAGCGGATCGCTGAAGCCGGCGGCGAAGCGCTCCGCCCCGGCCCAGGCGATCATGGCGGCATTGTCGGTGCAGAGCCAGAGCGGCGGCGCAACGAAGCGCAGGCCGTGCTGCGTCGCGAGCACTTCGAGCGCCGTGCGGACCGAGGCATTGGCGGCGACTCCGCCCGCGACGACGAGCGCGGTGGCCTGCGGTGCCTTGGCCAGCGCGATGCGCGTGCGGTCGATCAGGCAATCGACCACCGCCTGCTGGAACGATGCGGCGAGATCCTCGGGCGCGAATTTGCCGACCTTGCGCGCGACATCGCTCTTGAGCCCGGCGAAGGAGAAATGCGGCTCGCCCGATCCGACCAGCGGGCGGGGGAGCGGCACCGCGCGCGGGTCTCCGGTCTTTGCCGCCGCCTCGACCGCCGGTCCGCCGGGGAAGCCGAGGCCGAGCAGCTTCGCGGTCTTGTCGAACGCCTCGCCCGCCGCGTCGTCGATCGTGGTGGCGAGGCGGCGATAGGCACCGACCCCCTCGACCAGCAGCAGCTGGCAATGCCCGCCCGAGACGAGCAGCAGCAGATAGGGGAAGGCGAGATCGGGGTCGGTCAGGCGCGCGGAAAGGGCGTGCCCCTCGAGATGATTGACCGCGACCAGCGGCTTGCCGGCCGCGTGCGCCAGCGCCTTTCCGGTGACGAGGCCGACCATCACCCCGCCGATCAGCCCCGGCCCGGCGGTCGCGGCGACCGCATCGACATCTGCGAGGGTCACGCCCGCTTCCTCGAACGCGGCGGCGATCAGCGGCTCCAGCGCTTCGACATGCGCGCGCGCGGCGATTTCGGGGACGACACCGCCGAACGGGCGATGCGCCTCATCCTGCCGCGCCAGGCGGTGCGACAGGATGCGGCGGTCCGTGGTCACCAGCGCGGCGGCGGTTTCGTCACAGCTCGATTCGAGGCCGAGGATCAACATCGCGCCGATCTAGGGAGTCGGGCGCGACTTGTCGAAGGGGTCGGTTCAGGCGATCCCGGCCTTGGCGAGGACTTCGGCACCGGTCAGGCGTTCGTGGTCGCCGACAAAGGCATAGCCCGCGGGCTTTTCGTCGACGAAAATCTCCTCCGCCAGCGCGTAACCATCGGTGCCGTCGAACAGTCCCGCGCCGAACGAATAGCCGTCCTTGGGCGCGTAATAATAGAAGAGGTGCGTCCCGCAGGTGCGGCAAAAGGCCCGCTCCGCCCAGTCGGAGGAGCGGTAACGCACGACATGCTCGCTTCCCTCGATCTGCGGGTCGGTCACCAGCCGCAGCGACAGCGCCGGGCCACCCGCCCAGCGGCGACACATGGTGCAATGGCACGCCTCGATCACCGGGGCGGGCGGCCTAAGTCGCACCCGCACCGCGCCGCACAGACACTGGCCGTCGAGTTGGTTCGTATCGCTCATGGCTGCCTCCGTCACGGAGATTAGCGCGCGACGACAGCTTCGGGAAGTTCAGCCACGCGTCTGCAGTAGTGCCGCCACCTCGGCCTCCGACTCCGCGTGGAGCGCCCAGAAGTCGCGGACCGGCTGTCCGGCGAGCAGGCCCTGCAGCACCGCCAGATGCGAATGCCAGCCGCCCCCGAAATTGGCCATCGGGGCGGGGCCGGTGATGCCTTTATGGGTCAGGACGAGGCGGGTCTTGTCGTTCCCCTCGGCGAACAGCTCGAACCGCGCAGTGCCTTCGGCGCCATCGTCCCAGCTGATCGCGAAGACGTGCGGGGGGGCATATTCGACGACGCGTTCGCGTCCGACGGCCCCTTTCCATCTGGCGTATTTCTCGGGGTAAGGGACGGGGTCGGCGGAGAGATTGTCATGGTCGAACACCAGCTCGACCGGCGCATCGGCGCGGGCATCGGTGCCGCCCGCGAACCATTTCCGGCGCAGATCGGCCTCGACCAGATAGCGCCATACCGTCGCGGGCGGAGCATCGAGAATGCGTTCGATGCGCAGCGTGTCGGGGGCGAGGATTTCGAGAGCGGGCATGATGGGCCTCCGTCAGGCGAGGTTGAGTTGCCACGACACGCCCAAGCGGTCGTTGATCCAAGCGAAACTGCTGCTCCAGCCATAATTGCCGGGCGGCATCAGCACGCCGCCGCCCTCCGACAGCGTCGCGAACAGTCGGTCGAAGGTGGCCGCATCGTCGCAGTCGAGGAAGAAGGACCAGGACGGCGTGAAGTCGAACCCGTGGGTGATGAAGCTGTCATGGACCATCACCGGCTGTCCGGCGATCGTCGCATAGGCACGGATGATCGTGCCCTCGGGGCCGGGACCGTCCGGACCGAAGCGTTCGACCGATTCGATGCGGCTGTCGGGCACATGCTCGGCGTAGAAGTCGAGCGCGGCCTGCGCCTTGCCGTGCTGGAACATCAGGAATGGGGTGGCCTTGGTCATTCGGTGTCTCCGGCACGGGCATCACGCAACAGCGCTTCGAGCCCGTCGAGGCGGGTATTCCAGAAGGCGGCCCATTGCTGGAGCCATTGGTTCGCTTCGGCGAGCGGGGCGGCGTTGAGTGCGCAGCGATGGGTGCGACCGTCGCGGCGGCGGGTCACGAGGCCGGCGCGTTCGAGCACCTGGACGTGCTTCGAGGCCCCCGCGAGCGTCATCGCATAGGGCTGGGCCAGTTCGCCGATACTCTTCTCTCCCTGAGCGAGATTGACGAGCATCCCGCGCCTTGTGGGATCGGCGAGCGCGTGAAAGGTCATGTCGAGTCGTTCAACCATTTGGTTGAATTACTCGGCGCCCCGATAAATGTCAACCAATCGGTTTAGCTTTGCGCCAGTGCGCGATCCGATACGAAGGGGTTGGTCTTGCGCTCCTGCCCGAAGCTGCTCGGCTGGCCATGGCCGGGGACGAAGACGGTGTCGTCGCCGAGCGGCCACAGCTTGCCGGTGATCGCGTCGAGCAGATCCTGGTGATTGCCCATCGGAAAATCGGTACGACCGATGGAACCCTGAAAGATCACGTCGCCGACGATCGCCAGCTTTGACGGGGCATGGTGGAACACGACATGGCCGGGCGTGTGGCCGGGGCAGTGATAGACGTCGAGCGTCAGATCGCCGACCGTCACGGTGTCGCCATCGACCAGCCAGCGATCGGGTTCGAACGGCTTGCCGTCGATGCCGTAATTGCGGCCATCATCGTCGAGCCGGCTGATCCAGAAGCGGTCGGCCTCATGCGGCCCCTCGATCGGCACGCCCAGTTCTGCAGCGAGTTTCCCGGCCTGACCGCAATGGTCGATATGGCCGTGGGTGACCAGCAATTTTTCGATGGTGACACCATGCTGCTGCGCCGCCGCCTTGAGCCGGTCGAGATCGCCGCCGGGATCGGTGAAGGCGCCGCGCATGGTGCGGGTGCACCAGAGCAGGGTGGAATTCTGCTGAAGGGGCGTGACGGGCACGATTGCGGCGCGCAGCGGGGGCGTGGACATGTCCAGGGAGATAGGCGGCGCGCGGCCACGCGGCAACAGAGGCTTGCGGGCGGGCGCTTAGCGCTTCATGGCCGATGCGATGCTTGTCCAGACACCGTTCGTACTGCTCGACGATGCCCGGCCGGGGGGCAGTAACGCGCGCCTCTATATCGCGCCGGTGCGGGTGATCGTCGCGCATCGGCCGGATGAGGTCGCCCCGGCGCTGGCCGCGCTGGATGCAGCGCGGGCGAAGGGGCTGCATGCGGCGGGCTATATCGCGTACGAAGCCGGACACGCACTGGAGCCAAGGCTGGCCGGGCTGAGCCGGAGCGACGCGGACGCGCCGTTGCTGTGGTTCGGCTTGTTCGAAACGGTCGAGCAGCTTTCCCCCGATGCTGTCGCCGCGCGGCTGCCCGATCCGGCGGGGGCATGGATCGCGCGACCCGCGCCCGCGATCGGCCGCAGCGATTATGACGCCGCCTTTGCGCGCGTGCGGGAGTGGATCGAGGCGGGGGACATTTATCAGGCCAATTTGACCATTCGCGCGGCGGTGCGGGTGATCGGCGATCCGCTGGCGATCTATGCTGCGGTTCGCTCGCGCGCGGCGGCGGGCTATGGCGGGATCGTGTGGACGGGGAGCGACTGGCTGCTGTCCTTCTCGCCCGAATTGTTCTTTGCGCTCCGCCGGGGCGAACTGATCGCGCGGCCGATGAAGGGGACGACCCCGCGCGGCGCGACCCCCGAAGCGGACGAAGCGGCGCGGACGGAACTGGCAAGGGACGCCAAGCAGCGCGCGGAAAATCTGATGATCGTCGATCTGATGCGCAACGACCTGTCCCGCATCGCCGCGCCGGGCAGCGTGTCGGTGCCGGAGCTGTTCAAGGTCGAAACCTATCCGACGCTGCACACTATGGTGTCCACCATCGCGGCGAAACTCGCGCCCGACATCGGGCCGGGTCAGGCGCTGGCGGCGATCTTCCCGTGCGGATCGGTGACGGGGGCGCCCAAGATCCGGGCGATGGAGGTGATCGCGGCGGTCGAGCCCGATGCGCGGGGCGCCTATACCGGGTCGATCGGGCGGATTGACCCCGATGGCGATGCCGCGTTCAACGTGGCGATCCGCACGCTGTATCTGCGCGACGGGGCGGGCGAGGCGACGATCGGGCTCGGTTCGGGCGTGGTCGCCGATTCGCGTGCGGGTGAGGAATGGGACGAGTGCCTGGCCAAGGGCGCATTCCTGACGCGCGGCCAGCAGCGGTTCGACCTGATCGAGACGATGGCGTTCGATCCCGTAGGCGGGATCGCGCTGCTCGAGCGGCATCTGGCGCGGATGCGGGCGAGTGCCGAGGCGTTCGGCATTCCATTCGACCGGCACGGTGTGCGCAACGAGCTGCAGGCGGCGACCTTCCGCCTGCGCCATCCGGCCAAGGTGCGGCTGCTGCTGTCGCCGGCGGGGCGGATCGCGATCGGGACTGCGCCGATGCCCGATACGCCGTCCAGCCCGGTGACGGTCGCGCTGGCCCGCCGCCAAGTCGCGCCGCGCGACTTTCGCCTGATGCACAAGACAACCGATCGTCGTCCCTGGCCGCGCGTCGGCGGAGCGTGGGAGACCCTCTATGTCGATGATGACGGCTATCTGACCGAGGGCAGCTTCACCTCGATCTTCGTGGCCGGCGACGATGGCATTCTGCGTACCCCGCCGCTCAGCCGCCGCATCCTGCCCGGCGTACTGCGCGCTGAGCTGCTCGCGAGTGGCCGCGCAGTCGAGGCGGAGCTGAGGCCTGCCGATTTGCGCGACGGATTCCAGCTCGGCAATGCGGTGCGCGGGCTGGTTTCCGCTGTTACGGTTGCGGAAGAGCAGCCCGCCGACCTATAGGGCGCGCGATTTCCTTCCCAGAGAGGCGTTTCCCCATGCAGACCTCCGCCGCGCTCAATCGCATCCAGCCCTCCGCCACGCTCGCGATGACGAGCCGCGTGTTCGAGCTGAAGCGCGCCGGGGTGGACGTGATCGGTCTGGGCGCGGGCGAGCCCGATTTTGACACGCCCGATTTCGTGAAAGAGGCCGCGATCGAGGCGATTCGGCGCGGCGCGACCAAGTACACCAATGTCGACGGCACGCCGGAGCTGAAGGCTGCGATCGTCGCCAAATATGCACGCGACAACGGCCTCACCTATGCCGAGAACCAGATCAGCGTGAATTCGGGCGGCAAGCACACGCTGTTCAACGCCTTCTGCGCGACGATCGACGCGGGTGACGAGGTGGTCATTCCGGCACCATACTGGGTCAGCTATCCCGACGTGGTCGAGTTCGCGGGTGGCAGGCCGGTGTTCGTCGCGGCAGGGGCGGATCAGGCGTACAAGATCAAGCCCGAACAGCTTGAGGCAGCGATCACCGCGAAGACCAAGTGGGTGGTGCTCAATTCGCCGTCCAACCCGACCGGCGCAGCCTACAGCGCGGCGGAACTGCGCGCGCTGGGTGAGGTGCTGGAACGCCACCCGCATGTCCTGATCTATGCCGACGATATGTACGAGCATATCCTGTACGATGGCTTCGAATTCGCGACGATCGCGCAGGTCTGCCCTGCGCTCTACGACCGCACGCTGACCGCGAACGGCGTGTCGAAGGCCTATGCCATGACCGGCTGGCGCATCGGCTATGCCGGCGGCCCGCAATGGCTGATCAAGGCGATGGGCAAGCTGCAGTCGCAATCGACCAGCAACCCGTGCAGCGTGTCGCAGGCGGCGTCGGTGGCGGCGCTCAACGGCGACCAGTCGTTCCTGACCGAACGCAACGCTGCGTTCCAGACGCGCCGCGATCTGGTGGTGTCGATGCTCAACCAGACCAACGGCATGACCTGCCCGCGGCCCGAGGGCGCTTTCTACGTCTATCCGGAATTCAGCGCGCTGATCGGCAAGACGACTCCCAAGGGGCTGGTGATCGACAGCGACGAGACGATGGTCGGCTATCTGCTCGACGATGCGCGCGTGGCCGCAGTGCATGGCGCGGCGTTCGGCCTCTCGCCGGCGCTGCGTATCAGCTATGCGACCAGCGAGGCGTTGCTGACCGAGGCGTGCGGGCGGATCCAGGAAGCCTGTGCCGCGCTGCGGTAGAGTCGGGCCGCGATCTTTTTTCACCCTGAGCTGAAACCTTTTGCGTGGTTTTCCCGAATATGAACGGGAACACCAGCGCAGGTTCAGCGCGCCAAAGTTAGTCTTTGCTTGGAATTCGAGGTGGCACCCCCATCTCCGCGCCAAGCACAAAGGATCGTACTCATGACCGCGGCCCTCAAATCGCCGTTTCTCCGCCGTTTCCTCACCGGCTTTTCGCTCGGCGCGGTCGGCATGATCGCGCTGCACGCCGATCAGGTGCTGGCGGCGTCGCTCTTCTGATGGTGCGCGCCGTCGCCCTTGGCCTTGCGGGGCTCGGCGCGGTCGGGTTGGCGCATATTGTCGGCCTGGTCCCCCCGGTATTGGCCGGTGGCGGTGAAAAGGCCGTTTCGATCCCCGCCTCCACAACCGATGTCGCGCCGGCGCCGGGCGATCAGGTCGCCGTGCTGGCTGGTGGCTGTTTCTGGGGCATGGAAGCGGTGTTCGAGGGGGTGAAGGGCGTCAAGTCGGTGGTCAGCGGCTATGCGGGCGGCACGCGTGCGACCGCCACCTATGCGCAGGTGTCGACCGAGCGCACCGGCCATGCCGAGGCGATCCGGATCGTCTATGACCCCCGCGTGGTGAGCTATGCGACGCTGCTGCGCATCTATTTCTCGGTCGCGCACGACCCGACCCAGCTCAACCGCCAGGGGCCGGATGTCGGCCCCAGCTATCGCTCGGCGATCTTCCCGCAAAATGCAGGGCAAGCGCGGGTGGCGCGCGCCTATATCGATCAGCTCGGGCGTAGCGGCGCCTATGATGCGCGCATTGTCACGCGGATCGAGAGCGGCGCGTTTTTCGAGGCGGAGGCGGAGCATCAGGACTTTGCCCGCCGCAATCCCAACCACGGCTATATCGTGCGCTGGGACAAGCCCAAGGTCGCGGCGTTCAGGGCGGCGTTCCCGAGCCTCGCGCGCTAAAAGCCTAGTTCGGCCAGCTTTCCCGCCAGGTCCGCCGGGAGTGACGCCATGTCGCCAGTGCCGAAATCGGCGGGTGCGTCCTTGTCCTCCAGATAGCGCCAGCCCTGATGCGCGCGCTTGCCCTGTGGCACGACCTGCACCAGTTCGGGGTCGAGCAGGATCGCGCAGCGCCCGCCCTCCGCATCGCCAAAGGCGAGGATCGGCGAGCGGGCGATCAGCTGGTGCTTGTGGATCCAGAACAGCGATCCTTGGCCCGCAATCTCTTCGTGGCGCTTGGGCAAATAGCGGGTGGTGAGCGCGACCGGACCGACCCGGCCATGCGCGGCGAGCCGCTGGCGCAGATGATCGAACCCGGTGGTTCCGAACGCAACTTTGGTCAGGTGCAATGCCATTGCCGCGATCTGGGGGCAGGGTCGCTGCCGGTCAAGCTTATCCCCCGACCAGTCCCGACGCGACCGCGAGGCCCAAAAAGGCGAGAAACCCCATCGAATCGGTGACCATCGTCACGAACACCGACGATGCGACCGCCGGGTCCTGGTTCATCCGGTCGAGCGCCACGGGGACGAGCACGCCGGCAAGCCCGGCGACCAGGATGTTGATCACCATCGCCGCCGCGATCACGCCGCCGAGCGCCGGATTGCCGAAGACGGCTCCCGCGCCCAGCCCGAGCAATACGGCGATCGTCCCGCCGTTGAGCAGGGCGACCTTGATCTCGCGCTTGACCATCCGCATCGTGTTCGACTGAGTCAGCTGATTGGTCGCGAGCGCGCGCACGATGATCGCCATCGTCTGCGTCCCGGCATTGCCGCCGACCGAGGCGACGATCGGCATCAGGATCGCCAGCGCCACCATCTGTTCGATCGCGCCGCCGAACAGCGCGATGATGGTCGATGCGACCAACGCGGTGAACAGGTTCGCGATCAGCCAGCGGACGCGCGCGATGTAGGAATCGCGCACCGGTTCGTTGATGTCGCCATCGCCTGCGCCGGATAGCAGCAGCGCGTCCTCGCCCGCTTCTTCGGAGATGATGTGGACGATGTCGTCGACGGTGATCACGCCGACCAGCCGTCCCGAATCGTCGGTCACGGCGGCGGAGATCAGCGCATATTTCTGGAAGATCAGCGCGACTTCCTCCTGATCCATCTCGACCGGGATCAGCGTCTGTTCGCGCTTCATCACATCGGCGACCGACACCGATCGCGGGGTGCGCAGAATCCAGGACAAGGCACAGGTGCCGACCGGATGATGCGCCGGATCGACGACGAAGATTTCCCAGAAATCGGTCGCCAGCTCCTCCTCGCCGCGCAGGAAGTCGAGTACGTCGCCGACGCTCCAATGCTCGGGCACCGCGATCAGCTCGCGCTGCATCAGGCGGCCGGCGGATTCCTCCGGGTAGGACAGCGCCTCTTCGATCGCGGCGCGATCATCGGGGTCGAGCGCGCGGAGGACGGCGCGCTGGTCCTCCTCCTCCATGTCCTCGATGATCGCGACCGCGTCGTCGGTATCGAGCTCGGCGGCGATGTCTGCGACCTCGTGCGGCTCGAGCGCCTCGATCAGCGCCTCGCGCACCCAGTCGTTCATCTCGGCGAGCACGTCGCCATCGATCAGGCCGGAGATGGCGGCGGCGAGCGCCTGGCGCTGATCCGCCGGGGTCAGCTCGACGAGGTCGGCAATATCGGCCGGATGCAGCGGCTCGACCTTTTCGCGCGCCGTCTCGACATCGCCGGTTTCGACCAGGTCGAGCACGGTGCGCACGAATTCGGGCGACATCCGCTCCTGCGTGTCATGCTGCGGCGAATCGGGCGGGCCGGTCGCGATGTCGGTCTCGTCGTTCATCGAGCCTCCTGCGACTGCGCTGCCCCGGCTCCCCTCTAACGCGCTCGAATCGCGCTGCCAATCCGCCGCAGCCACGATGCGATTTGCAACCCGCCCCGCGGCGGCCTAGGGGAGGGACAAGATTGTTTCCCTTCTGGAGTATTTCTTTCGATGTCCGATCTTCCGACGCGCCTCGTCATGACGCTCGACACCGGCGACGTGCACATCCAGCTGCGCCCCGATCTTGCGCCCAAGCATGTCGAGCGGATCGTGAAGCTGGCCGATAGCGGCTTTTACGACGGCGTGGTGTTCCACCGCGTGATTGCCGGGTTCATGGCACAGGGCGGCGACCCGACCGGTACCGGCACCAGCGGCTCGAAGGAGCCGAACCTTCCCGCCGAATTCAGCCGCGAACCGCATGTCCGCGGCGTCTGCTCGATGGCGCGCACGAATGATCCCAACAGCGCCAATTCGCAGTTCTTCATCTGCCTCGACGACGCGACCTTCCTCGACGGCCAGTACACCGTGTGGGGCGTGGTGACCGAAGGCATGGAGCATGTCGACGCGCTGCCCAAGGGCGAACCGCCGCGCAACCCCGGCAAGATCGTCTCGGCACGCAGCGAAGCCTGAACAAACGGTTCAGACCGAGTTCAACGCGGAACCGGCAGGGGCGGGACATGTTTGGCAATTCCATGATGTTTCGCCCCTTCGCGGCTGTGGCCGCAATCACCCTTCCGCTGACCCTGCCTGCCGCCGCGCAGCAGGGCACGCTCGCCCAGGTGCAGCAGCATCTGCGCGCGACCCAGACGATGACCGCCGCGTTCACCCAGACCGACCGGTCGGGCAAGACGCTGAACGGCACGATGACGCTCAAGAAGCCGGGCAAGATCCGGTTTCAGTATGAAAAGGGTGTCCCGCTGCTGATCGTCGCCGATGGCAGCGCGCTTTGGTTCATCGACTATTCGGTGCGCCAGGTGCAGCGCTGGCCGGTGAAGGACTCGCCGCTCGGCATCCTGATGAACCCGGATCGCGACGCGGCACGCTATGCCAAGGTCATTCCGACCGCCAATCCCGACGTGATCAGTGTCGAGGCGCGCGATCCCAAGCGCCCCGAATATGGCCGCATAACCATGGTGTTCGCGCGCAATGCGTCGGCACCCGGCGGGCTGATGCTCCAAGGCTGGGTCGCGCTCGACGCGCAGAACAACCGCACCACCGTGCGCCTCTCGAACCAGCGCTTCAACGCACCTGTGAGCGACGGAGCGTTCCGCTGGAACGATCCGCGGAAAACCGGCGGTCGCCGCTGACATTCGCGTTCATGTTGGTGACAGCTTTGCTGCGCTAAAGATGATCATGCGGACGGGGCCTCGGGATTTTTCCCCCTGTTGCCCGAAGCACTACCCGTCCCGCCTGCGTGACGAACGCCAGGTCGGCCCTCGCTCCATGCCCCCGGAGCGAGGGCCTTTTGGCGTTTATGTGCGCCGCTTTGCGCGGCACCGCAGGCTGAACCTTGGGCTGGCGTCAGCGGGGGATCGCCCCTAGATCACGCGCGATGAAGATCGCCTCCTGGAACATCAATTCCGTCCGCTTCCGCATGGAAATCGTGGAACGCTTCCTGCGCGAGGAAGCGCCGGACATATTGTGCCTGCAAGAAACTAAGGTCGTCGACGGCGATTTCCCGCGCGCGCCGCTGCGCGCGCTCGGTTACGACCATATCGTTATTCACGGTCAGCGCATGCATCACGGCGTCGCGATCGTCAGCCGGGTTCCGCTGGTCGAGGACGACCGGCTCGACTGGCAGGCGAACGGCGAGGCGCGGCATGTCGGCGTGCGCCTCCCCAACGGCGTGCGGCTGGAGAATGTCTATGTCCCCGCCGGCGGCGACATTCCGGATCGCGAGAAGAACCCCAAATTCGGCCAGAAGCTCGATTTTATCGAACGCATGACGCGCTGGTCCGAGGGGCTGGGCAGCCTGCCGGTGATCGTCACCGGCGACTTCAACATCGCTCCGCTGGAATGCGACGTGTGGAGCCACAAGCAGCTGATCGATGTGGTCAGCCATACCCCGGTCGAGGTCGAGGCGCTGGGCCGGTTGCAGGCGGCGAATGACTGGGTCGATCTTGCCCGCCGCTTCATCCCTGCGCCCGAACGCTGCTTCACCTGGTGGAGCTATCGCGCCAAGGACTGGGCGGCGTCGGATCGCGGGCGGCGGCTCGATCATATGTGGGCGAGCGGCGACGTCGCGGCCCAGGCGATGGCGCACCGCGTGTGCGAACCGTGTCGCGGGTGGCTCAAGCCATCCGACCATGTCCCCATCGTGACCGAGTTCGACTTTTGAGCGCCCCGGTGTCCGACCCGCGCGCGGCGGCGCATGCGATCGACGCAATGCGGCGCGGCTGGCCGTTCGCGATTCGCGGGAGCACCGGTGCGCTGTCGCTGCTGGCGGTGGAAACGGCGGATCCCGCGCGGCTGGCCGAATTCGATCCCGAGATAGCAGCGCCGCTGCTGATCACCTCGGGCCGCGCGGTGACGCTCAAGCTCGCCAATCAGGCGGCGGCGGCGGTCCCGGATTCGCCGGTGATGATCGCACGCCGGCCCTGGCTCGATTTCGATGCGGCGGTGGCGCTCGCCGATCCGCAGTTCGATCTGCGCGTGCCGCTCAAGGGGCCGTATCGTGCGATGCCGGCGATCGCGCCGGACGCCGCCGCCGCCGCGCTGCGGCTGGCGCGGATCGCCGGGTTGCTGCCGGCCTTTTTCGTGCGGGGCGAGGCGCTCGGCTACCGGATCGAGGACGCGATCACTCCCGCCGACATCCAGGCGCATGAGGACCCGGCGCGGCTGCGGCTGGTAACCCGCGCGCGGTTGCCGGTGGTAGGGGCGGAGGATGCTGAGATCGTCGCGTTCCGTACGCCCGAATCGCCGGACGAGCATGTCGCGCTCCTGATCGGTCAGCCCGACGGCACCCCGCCGCTGGTGCGGCTGCACAGCGAATGCCTGACCGGCGATGTGCTGGGCAGCCTGAAATGCGATTGCGGGCCGCAATTGCATGCCGCGATCCGCGCCATTGCGGGCAGTGGCTGGGGCATCCTGCTCTATCTGCGTCAGGAAGGGCGCGGGATCGGGCTGATCAACAAGTTGCGCGCCTATGCATTGCAAGATCAGGGGTTCGATACGGTCGATGCCAATACCCGGCTGGGCTTTGCAGTGGACGCGCGCGATTTCGGGGTCGCGGCACGCATGCTGACACTGCTGGGGCAGACGCAGGTGCGGCTGTTGACCAATAATCCGGCCAAGGTCGCCGGGCTGGAGGCCGCGGGTGTCGCCGTGGCTGAGCGCGTGGCGCACCAGCTGCCGCCCAACCCGCACAACGCCGCTTATCTGGCGACAAAGCGCGACCGGACCGGGCACCAGCTGTAAGCGAGCACGGGGTTTTCGCGTCTGCGCGGAGCGTGATCGCCTCCGCGCCGGCAGACATGTGCTTATTGCGCAGGCAGCCCTTTTTGCAGCCTAAAAATTAGGCACAGCTTCGCATCTGCACAATTTTTTACCTTTCGGTAATGTTCGCCCCGTGCCGAATCCCCGGAATCCGGCCTTTTCGGACTCTGGCACGGCCTTTGCTCACTGCTTCCCCGGGTCAAATGCGAAAGGGGGCGGAATGAAACTCGTCATCGCCATCATCAAGCCATTCAAGCTCGATGACGTCCGCGAAGCGCTCACGGAATTGGGCGTCGCGGGCATGACCGTGACCGAGGTGAAGGGGTTCGGGCGGCAGAAGGGCCAGACCGAAATCTACCGCGGCGCGGAATACAGCACCAACATGGTGCCGAAGCTCAAAATCGAAGTGGTCTGTGCCAGCGATCTGGCGGGCCGGGTGGTCGAGGCGATTCAGGCCGCGGCGAACACCGGCGCGATCGGCGACGGCAAGATTTTCGTGCTCGAAGTCGGTCAGGCCGTGCGCATCCGCACCGGCGAAACCGATCAGACCGCGCTGTAACAAGGGGGTATCGATGAAAACTGCACTCAAACTGGCTGCAGGCGCGGGAGCCGCGCTGTTCGCGGCGATGCCCGCCTGGGCTCAGGACGCGGCCGCCGCCGCGCCGTTCACCCCGACCGCGGAAATGGTCAACAAGGGCGACGTTGCCTGGATGATCGTTGCGACCGCACTGGTGCTGATGATGTCTGTGCCCGCGCTCGCGCTGTTCTATGGCGGCCTGGTGCGTACCAAGAACATGCTGTCGGTGCTGATGCAGGTGCTGACGATCGTGTGCGTCGCCGCGCTGGTGTGGTTCGGCTGGGGCTATTCGATGGCCTTCACCAACGGCGGCGAGCTCAACAAATATGTCGGCGGCTTCTCCAAGGTGTTCCTGGCAGGAGTCGACCCGAGCACGTTCGCCGCGACCTTCTCCAACGGGGTCTATCTCCCCGAGCTGGTCTTCGTGATGTTCCAGATGACCTTCGCCTGCATCACGCCGGCGCTGATCGTCGGTGCGTTTGCGGAGCGCGTGAAGTTCACTCCGCTGATCCTGTTCGTGGTCGCGTGGCTGACGCTGGCCTATTTCCCGATCGCGCACATGGTCTGGTACTGGGCTGGCCCGGACTTCCTGCACGCTGCGCCGGATGACAGCGGTCTGTTGTGGGGCTGGGGCGCACTCGACTTCGCCGGCGGCACCGTGGTGCACATCAATGCGGGCATCGCCGGTCTGATCGGCTGCATCGTGATCGGTCCGCGCATCGGCTACAAGAGCGAACCGATGCCGCCGCACAGCCTGGTGATGACCATGATCGGCGCGTCGCTGCTGTGGGTGGGCTGGTTCGGCTTCAACGCCGGCTCGGGTCTGGAGGCCAATGCCTTCGCTGCGCTCGCCTTCGTCAACACCTTCGTCGCCACCGCGGCTGCGGGCGTGGCTTGGGCCGTGATCGAACAGGTCGTGCACAAGAAGCCGTCGCTGCTGGGTGCAGCATCGGGTGTCGTCGCGGGTCTCGTCGCGATCACCCCGGCGGCGGGCTTTGCCCATCCCGGTACCGCGATCATCCTGGGCGCGGTTGCCTCGCTGGTCTGCTTCTTCTTCGTCACCACGGTGAAGAATGCGCTCAAATATGACGACACGCTCGACGTGTTCGGCATCCATGCGGTTGGCGGCATCATCGGCGCGATCGGCACCGGCATCGTCGCCGACCCGGCGATCGGCGGGCAGGGCTGGATCGACTATACCGCTCCGGTCGCGAAGGCTGGCGCCTATGACATGGCTGGCCAAGTCGTCACCCAGCTCTGGGCGGTCGGCACCACGGTCGTGTGGACCGGTGTGGTCAGCCTCGTGCTGTTCCTGCTGCTCAAGTACACGATCGGTCTGCGCCCGAAGGCGGAAGTCGAGGTCGAGGGTCTCGATCTCAACGCCCATGGCGAGCGCGCCTACAACTACTGACGAAATTGGGGCCGCACCCATCGCGGTGCGGCCCCTCACGATGTTCCTCCTGCGGACGACTGGGCCGGTGCGAAAGCGCCGGCCCGTTTTTTTATGCGAGATCGGCCCGCACGAAATCGGCGCAACGCTCGCCGATCATGATGCTGGGGGCATTGGTGTTGCCGCCGATCAGGCGCGGCATGATCGATGCATCGGCGACGTACAGCCCCTCGACCCCGCGTACGCGCAGCTGCGGGTCGCACACCGCGGCATCGTCCGACCCCATCCGTGCTGTGCCGACCGGGTGATAGATGGTGTCCGCCCGCGCGCGGATCAGGCGCTCCAGCGTCGCATCGTCGTCGAACGGGTAGCGATCCTTGCCCCCGAACGCGGCGAGCGGCTCCTGCTCCAGGATGCGGTACATCATCCGCGTCCCCTTCATCAGCCCGTCAAGGTCGCGCGGATCGGACAGGAATTGCGGATCGATCAGCGGTGCGGTGCGCGGATCGGGCGACTTAAGGCGCACCGTACCCCGGCTTTCGGGGCGCAGGACACAGGTGTGGCAGCTGAAGCCATGCGCCTTCACCTTTGCGCGGCCATGATCCTCGACGATCGCAATCAGGAAATGGAGCTGGATATCGGGCACTTCCAGCGCCGGATCGCTCTTCAGAAATGCCCCGCCCTCGGCATAGGGCGATGTCATCATGCCGCTGCGGCTGCGGAACCAGCGCCACATGCCGCCGAGCCCGGCGAGCGATCCGCGCAGCGAGCGACCGAGAAAGGCGTACCCCGGCGCCTCGAACGCCGCGACATAATCGAGATGGTCCTGCAGATTGCCGCCGACCTCGGGCCGGTCGACGCGGACCTGTAGCCCCATGTCCTTGAGATGTGCGGCCGGGCCGATGCCCGAGAGCATCAGCGTCTGCGGCGTCCCGAATACGCCGCCGGCCATCACCACCGCGCGGCGGGCGCGGATCATTTTGGTCTGCCCGCCGCGTGAATAGGCGACGCCCCACACGCGCCCCTCCTCGAACAGCACGCGCTCGACCGTCGCGTCGCAGATGATGTTGAGATTGGCGCGTTCCTTCAGATAGCCGCGCGCGGCGGTCCAGCGCTCGCCATCCTTCTGCGTTACCTGATAGACACCGATCCCCTCTTGCCGCGCGCCGTTGAAATCGGCGTTGCGCGGGATCTGCAGCGCCGCGCCTGCCTCGATAAAGGCGCGCGTGCCGGGGTGGACGAAGCTCTGGTCGCTAACATGAAGCGGACCGTCGCCGCCGTGGAAATCGTCCGCGCCGCGCTCATTCGCCTCGCTGCGCTTGAACACCGGCAGGACATCGTCCCAGCCCCAGCCGGGACAGCCGAGCCGTGCCCAATTATCATAGTCCCACGGCACGCCGCGAATGTAGAGCATCGCGTTGATCGCGCTCGACCCGCCGAGACCGCGCCCGCGCGGCTGGTATCCGCGTCGGCCGTCAAGGCCGGGCTGCGGCACCGTTTCATAGGCATAGTTGGTCGCGGGGGTCTGCATCGCGATGCCGCCGGGCATCAAGGTGCGGAAGCTGGTGTTGCGCCCCCCGGCTTCGAGCACGGCGACGCGATACTTGCCGTCCTCGCTCAGCCGACCTGCTGCGGCGCTGCCCCCGGATCCGGCACCGATGACGACGATATCGGCTTCTTCCATAACTTCCCCGCCTCTTCCCGCTCTTTCCAGCGCGCCTTGATCGTCTCGGATGTATCGCGGCTGCCGTCATGGCTCCAGCCGGGCGGCGCGATCATGTACATAAGGCGCGCGTGCCAGTTCGGGGCAGCCCAGACGTCCTGCGCAATGCCCCACCATTCGTGGAACGCGGCGCGGACGATGTTGAAGTCGGGCAGGTTCTTGACGATGCCATAGCGCGGCCGGTCGTCATCACGCTCCGCCTCGAACGTTCCGAACATGCGGTCCCAGATGATGAACACACCGGCATAATTCTTGTCGAGATAGCGCGGGTTGGTCGCGTGGTGGACGCGGTGGTGCGACGGGGTGTTCATCACCGCCTCGAACCAGCGCGGCATGCGCCCGATCACCTCGGTATGGATCCAGAATTGGTAGACGAGGTTGAGGCCCGCGACGAAGAACACCATCACCGGCGGAAAACCGATCAGGAACAGCGGCAGGCGGAAGATGAAGCCCAGGCTGAAGAACCCGGTCCAGGTCTGCCGCAGCGCGGTCGACAGATTATAATGCTGGCTGCTGTGGTGGATGACGTGGCTCGCCCAGAACCAGCGCACCCGGTGGGCCGAGCGGTGGAAGACATAATAAGCGAGATCGTCGAGTACGAAGGCGAGGACGAACCAGTACCAGGCATAGCCGATGTCGAAGAGGCGGAATTGGTGGACCCACGTCGCCAAAATAAAGACCAAACCGCCCGCGAGCGCACTCGCGATCGTACTGCCAAAGCCAAGCAGCAGCGAGTTCAGCGTATCGTGCGGGCAATAGCGGCTGCGATCCATCAGCCGCGCGACGATCATCTCCGCCAGCACGAGCAGGGCGAAAGCCGGGATGGCGAGTTCCACCGGATCTGGCAGGTTGGGCATCCTCGCTCCTTACACGAATGTAAATAAGCGCTTCGGCCCGCCCTTGGCAATGGTCAGCTTAGGGTCTCGGCAAAGGCGCGCGCGGCTGCGGCGTCGGCGACGGTGATGCGCAGCACGGTGCCGGGCTGCAGCTCCAGAGCGAGCTTGGTGCCGTCGGCTTCGGGATGCGCCATGACGACGCGGGCGGACTTGAACCGGGTCGCGCGGTGGCGTGCGCCGAGCGGCTCGATCA
>NZ_LSJM01000020.1 GCF_001557215.1 Sphingomonas sp. CCH9-E2
TGACTCCCCTCCCGCTTGCGGGAGGGGTCGGGGGAGGGCATGTCTCCGCAACGGTTCGCTTGCAGTCGCGCGACAGGCCCTCCCCTAGCCCCTCCCGCAAGCGGGAGGGGAACGCTCTTTCCGCCCCGCTCGCTTTCCTCTAATCGGCGCAGACCCATGACCGACACCAACGACACCGCACGCGACTGGCGCGACACCGTCTTCCTGCCGAAGACCGATTTTCCGATGAAGGCGGGGCTTGCCGCCAAGGAGCCGGAGATCCTGGCGCGCTGGGCCAAGCTTGGCCTGTACGACCGCCTGCGCGAGCAGCGCGCGGGGCGGGAGCGGTTCATCCTGCATGATGGCCCTCCTTACGCGAATGGCGACATTCACATGGGCCATGCGATGAACAAGATCCTCAAGGACATCATCGTTCGCAGCCAGTCGCTGATGGGCAAGGACGCGCCCTATGTGCCGGGCTGGGACTGTCACGGCCTGCCGATCGAGTGGAAGATCGAGGAAGCGTACCGCGCCAAGAAGCTGAACAAGGACGAGGTGCCGGCGGCGGAATTCCGCGCCGAATGCCGCGCCTATGCCGAGAAATGGGTGGCGGTGCAGCGCGGGCAGTTCGAGCGGCTGGGCGTGATGGGCGATTGGGACGATCCCTATCTCACCATGAAGTTCGACGCCGAGGCGACGATCGCGGGCGAATTGCTGAAGTTCGCGGAGTCGGGCCAGCTCTATCGCGGGGCCAAGCCGGTAATGTGGTCGCCAATCGAAAAGACCGCGCTGGCCGAGGCCGAGGTCGAATATGAGGATGTGGTGTCGACGCAGATCGACGTCGCGTTCGAGATTGTCGATGCACCGAATGCGCCGGAACTGGTCGGCGCGCATGCGGTGATCTGGACGACCACGCCGTGGACGATCCCGGTGAACCAGGCTTTGGCTTATGGGCCGGAGGTTGAGTATGTGGTCGTCACACCGATGGTCGAGGCCGTCGGGTCTACGCAGGAGCATGCCGACAAGAAGGCTGAGGGACTTGTCGCTCAACAGCTGAACATCGACCTTGAAAATGGCTACGCAGTCTACCTCGTCGCTAAGGACCTAGTGCCCGAACTTGAGAAGCGCCTGAACGATCGGGCTTCTCAAGTCGATGTGTCGAGCCTCGGTGCAGAACGTGCGCGCGTTCATCTCGAGCGGGCATGTGTTTGGCAAAATGGCCGGTTCTGGTTCTCGAAGGGGGCTCCCGTAGAAGTAGCCCCCATCCGGGGCTCCGACCTCGCCGGTGCCACTGCCCGCCACCCGATGCACCATCTCGGCGGCTTCTTTGCCAAGCCGCGCCCATTCCTGCCGGGCGCGTTCGTCACCACCGATGCCGGCACCGGCCTGGTCCATATGGCGCCCGATCATGGCGAGGACGATTTCCTGCTGTGCAAGGCGCATGGCATCGAACCCGTCTTCGCGGTCGATGATGCGGGGATGTACCGCGCCGACTGGCTGTGGCTGGGCGGTCAGGGGTCGGTGATCAACAAGAAGTTCGTCGCGGCCGACGGGCCGATCTGCACCGATTTGCGCACCGCCGGAGCGCTGCTCGCCGCATCGGACGATTTTGCGCACAGCTATCCGCATAGCTGGCGGTCCAAGGCGAAGATCATCTTCCGCTGCACGCCGCAGTGGTTCATTCCGATGGATGGCAATAAAGCCGTCGCCCCGGCGCAGGCCGGGGCCGCCAGCGGTGGCGCGGGACATGAGGCTGTGACGGGACAGGAGCCTCTGGCGGCCCCGGCCTTCGCCGGGGCGACGGGACGGGACGTCGCCGCCGAACTGCCGGGCTTTGCCGCGCCCGCCGGGTTCGGCCCGATCGTCAACCCTGCACATGGCAACGCCCCCACGCTGCGCAACCTCGCGCTCGACGCGATCGAGCGCACCCAGTGGGTGCCGGAGAAGAGCCGCAACCGCATCCATGCGATGGTCGAGGGGCGGCCGGACTGGGTGATTTCGCGCCAGCGCGCGTGGGGCGTGCCGATCCCGCTTTATGTCCATCGCCAGAGCGGCGACTATCTGCGCGACGAAGCGGTCAATGCGCGCATCCTCGACGCCTTCCGCGCGGGCGGCGCGGATGCGTGGTTCGGCGCGGATCATCAGGCGTTGCTCGGGCCGGATTACGATCTGGCCGATTATGAGGTGGTCAACGACATTCTAGACGTGTGGTTCGATTCGGGTTCGACCCACAGCTTCGTGATCGAGCAGCGGTACGGCGAGGGCGTGCGCGCCAACCTGTATCTCGAAGGGTCGGACCAGCATCGCGGCTGGTTCCAGTCGTCGCTGCTGGAGAGCGCCGGGACGCGCGGGCGCGCGCCCTATGACGCGGTGCTGACGCATGGCTTCGCGCTCGACGGGCAGGGGCGCAAAATGTCCAAGTCGCTCGGCAATGTCGTCGATCCGTTGAAGATCATCGGCGAGAGCGGCGCGGACATCCTGCGGCTGTGGGTCGCGCAGACCGATTATTTCGAGGATGTGCGCATCGGCAAGGAGGTGCTGGCGGGCACGGGCGACGCGTATCGCAAGATCCGCAACACCTTCCGCTATCTGCTCGGCGCGCTCGACGGGTTCAGCGATGCCGAGAAGGTGCGCGTCGAGAAGATGCCCGAGCTGGAGCTGTATGTGCTCCACAAGCTCGGCATGCTCGATGTCGAGCTGAAGGCAGCGGCGGAAGCGTATGAGTTCAACCGCTATGCCCGCGCGCTGTCGGACTTCATGAACGAGGACCTGTCGGCCTTCTTCTTCGATATCCGCAAGGATTGCCTCTATTGCGACGCAGCGGACAGCCCGAAGCGGCGGGCGTATCGCACGGTGCTCGACACGCTGTTCCACGCGCTGGTGCGCTATGCCGCGCCGATCCTGGCGTTCACCGCCGAGGAAGTGTGGCAGGCGCGTTATCCGAGCGAGGACGGGTCCGTCCATTTCCTCGAATGGCCCGAACTCCCGGCGCTGCCCGGCGACGATCTGATCACCACCGAGTGGGAGGATATTCGCCGCCAGCGCGAGGCGGTGACCGAGGCGATCGAGCCGCTGCGGCGCGAGAAGGTGATTCGCTCCAGTCTGGAGGCCGAGGTCACGGTGCCGAACCTGCTGCGCCCGGCGGCGGAACTGGCCGAGGTGTTCATCGTTGCCGATGTCCATCACGGGTCGGACGAAGGCGTCGCGGTCAAGCGGACCGAGCACAAGAAGTGCGGCCGCTGCTGGCGTCTGCTTCCGGAGGTTGAAGCCGATGGCATGCTGTGCCACCGCTGCGACTCGGTAGTTTCCTGAAAGACATGGCATCGATGAACCGCAACCGCACGATCGGCTTCGCCCTCGCCCTGCTGATCTTTGTCGCCGATCAGGCGATGAAGGCATGGGTGGTCGAGGGACTGGGCATCGACGCGCCGGGCAAGGCGATCGAGGTCGTATCCTTTTTCGACCTGCGCTTCGTCGCCAATATAGGGGTGTCGCTGGGCCTGCTGGCCGCAGAGACCGATACGATGCGCTGGGCGCTGGTCGCGCTGACCGCCGCGATTGCGGGCGGCGTGGGCTGGTGGATGCTGCGCGAGCAGAACCGCCACGACATGCTGGCGCTGGCGCTGGTGCTGGGCGGCGCGCTGGGGAATATCGTCGATCGGGTGCGGTTCGGCTATGTCGTCGACTATGCCGATCTGCACTTTGGCGAATGGCGCCCTTTTTTGGTCTTTAACGTCGCCGATGCTGCGATTACCATCGGCGTCCTGATCCTGCTCATCCGGGCGCTGTTCGTGCGTGAGAAACCCAAGGCCGATGACACCGGCGCCCCTGTGGAGAATGCCAATGCGTAAGTCCGTGCTTGTTGCCGCCGTGTGCGGTTCGGCGACCCTGCTCGCCAGCTGCGGCAGCAGCCTGTTGGGCGACCGCAAGCGTCCCGACGAATTCGCCGTCGCCCGTCAGGCACCGCTGGTGATCCCGCCCGACTTTGCGCTGCGCCCGCCGCAGCCCGGCGCGCCGCGTCCGCAGGATGCCGGTGGCCCGGCGCAGCAGGCGCTCGACGCGCTGTTCGGTGGCAGCGCGCAGCGCAGCGCGAGCGAGCGCGCCGCGCTCGACGCTGCGGGCGGCCGCACCGCCGCCGATCCGGGCATCCGCTCGGGCGTGGGTAGCCCCGACACCGCCGTGGTGGACAAGGGCAGCACGACTCGCGACATCATCGCTGCGCCGCAGGGCGACGGCCGCGACGCGCAGACCCAGGTCGGCACCCCCGCCCCGGCCGCGTCGCCGACGCCGCAGAACTGAGGGCGTTTCCTTATCCTCCCCCGCCAGGGGGAGGTGTCAGCGCAGCTGACGGAGGGGGAGGAAACAGCACGGCAAGAGGCTAAAGCGCACAGCCGCCCTCCCCCTCCGTCGCCTTCGGCGCCACCTCCCCCTGGCGGGGGAG
>NZ_LSJM01000196.1 GCF_001557215.1 Sphingomonas sp. CCH9-E2
ATCGCGGCCTTCGGCGAGTTCCTGATCGGCGGCGAGCCGGTGATCGGCATCACCATTTTCGCGATCCTGATCGTCATCAACTTCGTCGTCATCACCAAGGGTGCGGGCCGCATCGCCGAAGTCGCCGCGCGCTTCAGCCTCGACGCGATGCCCGGCAAGCAGATGGCGATCGACGCCGATCTGTCTGCAGGCATGATCACCGAGGAACAAGCCCGCGCGCGTCGCCAGGAAGTGGAGGCCGAAAGCGGCTTCTTCGGCGCGATGGACGGTGCGTCGAAGTTCGTGAAGGGCGACGCGATCGCCGCGCTGCTGATCACCGCGATCAACGTGATCGTCGGCCTGATCATCGGTGTCGCCGTCCATGGCGTCCCGTTCGGCGAGGCGTTCCACAGCTACACGCTGCTGACGGTCGGCGAAGGGCTGGTCAGCCAGGTTCCGGCGCTCGTCATCTCGATCGCCGCCGGCCTGATGGTGTCGAAGGGCACGCAGGCGGGCAAGACCGGCACCGCGCTGGGCGAGCAGCTGGGTCGTTATCCGCAGGCGTTCGGCATGTCGGCGGTGCTGCTTGGCGGCCTCGCACTGATGCCGGGCCTGCCGTTCCTGCCGTTTGCGATGTTCGCCGCAGGCACCGGCTATGCCGGCTGGTATCTCGCCAAGAAGAACAAGGAACGCGCCGCCCTCGCCGAACGCATCGCGCAGGTCGAAGAGGCCGAAGCCGCCGCCGTGGTCGAGGAGCCGATTTCGCGCACGCTCGCGATCGACGCGGTCCGCATCGAGATCGGCTATGGCCTGCTGCCCATTATCAACGACGCCGCGCGCGAGCCGCGCCTCGACGATCAGGTCCGCGCCCTGCGCCGCCAGATGGCGACCGAGTACGGCTTCGTCCTCCCCTCGGTCCGCATCATCGACAATATGGGGCTGCAGGCGAACCAATATGTCATCTACATCAAGGAGACCGAGGCGGCGCGCGGCGATATCCGGCTCGACCGCCTGCTCGTCATCAATCCCGGCGACGGCCCCGCAGGCATTCCGGGCGAACCGACGCGCGAGCCGGTGTTCAACCTGCCGGCTTTGTGGATCGATCGCGAGCTGCGCGAGGAGGCGGGTTTCCGTGGTCTGACCGTGGTCGATGCCGGCACGATCATCACCACGCACCTGACCGAACTGGTCAAGGACAATATCGCCGACATGCTGAGCTATACCGAGGTGCAGAAGCTATTGAACGAGGTGCACACCGACTCGTCCAAGCTGGTGGCGGAGATCATTCCGTCGCGCATCTCGATCTCCGGCGTGCAGCGCATCCTGCAGAACCTGCTTGGCGAAGGCGTGTCGATCCGCGACGTGCCGACGATCTTGGAGGGGATCGCCGAAGCCGCGCCGATCACGACCAACCTGACTCAGATCACCGAACATGTCCGCGCGCGCCTCGCCCGGCAGATCTCGGCCACCCAGTCGCGCGAGGGGTCGATCCCGATCGTCACCCTCTCGCCCGAATGGGACGCCGCATTTGCCGAGAACATCATGGGCCAAGGCGACGAACGCCACCTCGCCATGCCGCCATCGCAGCTGCAGGGCTTCATCGCCGCCGTGCGCGACACCTATGACCGGATGGCGAGCAGCGGCGAAATCCCGTGCCTGCTCACCAATCCGACGATCCGCCCGTTCGTGCGCAGCGTGATCGAGCGAGTGCGCCCGGCGACCGTGGTGCTGTCGCAGAACGAGATCCATGCCCGCGCCCGCGTGCGCGCGCTCGGCACGATTGGTTAAGCGATGCGACCGGACGGCACCCCGCACCTCTATGAAACGCCTATGGTGCCCAACCTTCTGCCCTTTTCCGCCGCCGTAACGACTGGCAGCGGACCGACCCCGACACCTGGCGGGACGCCGTTGGCAGATACCGGCTTTGCCGCGATGGTGACGCCGGGAGCGATCCCGACGACGCAGGAGCCATTGGGCAAAGCAATTGCAGTACTGCCGCTGAGCACGCCGCGACTGGTTGGGCTCGACGACGGCACGGGCATCGACCCGGTCGATGTCGCGCTGCCCGAACGGGTCGAAATCGCCGATCCGACGGCAGTGCCGATGGTGCTGATCGTGCCGGTGCTTGAAGCTGCGCCGGTGTTGCCTCCGCCCGCGCCGGTTGCAGCGAATGATGGTGACACGGCTGCGCTGCCAGCCGCTCCGGTCGTCAAGGCGACCGAGCCAGCCCCTGCGCCCGAGGGCGGCAGCGTTACGGTGACCGACGGGCCGGACAAGGCCGCACTGTCGGTCCTACCGCCCGCGTTAGACGCGGAGAGCGGGACGGACGCACCGCAGACCCCGGACCCGATCACCAAGCCTGCGCCGCCCCCGGCTGGCGTCGGAGGCACGGTCACGACGGTAGATCGCCCGGACA
>NZ_LSJM01000197.1 GCF_001557215.1 Sphingomonas sp. CCH9-E2
CTCCCCCGACCCCTCCCGCAAGCGGGAGGGGGGAAGAAGGGCGCCACGTCCTCGCCTCCCCCGCCGTGCGTGCGCGCGCCAGGGATCTGGGCGTCGACCTGTCCGAGGTGAAGCATGACGGGCAGCACATCCGCCATTCCGATCTCGACGCCTATCTGCGCTATGGCAGCGGGCAGGGCTATCACGCCCCGCACGCCAGCCGCGCGCGCGAGGATGAGGCGGTCAAGGTGATCGGGATGCGCCGCCGCATCGCCGAGAATATGGCCGCGGCGAAGCGCGCGATCCCGCACTTCACCTATGTCGACGAGATCGACGTCACCGCTCTGGAGGCAATGCGCGCGGACCTGAACGCCAATCGCGGATCGCGGCCCAAGCTGACGATGCTGCCGTTCCTGATCGTCGCGATCTGTCGCACGTTGCCCGACTTTCCGATGCTCAACGCGCGCTATGACGATGAGGGCGGCGTGGTGACGCGCCATGGCCGCGTGCATATGGGCATGGCAACGCAGACCGATGCCGGGCTGACCGTTCCGGTGATCCGCGACGCGCAGGACATGAATGTATGGCAGCTGGCGAGCGAGATCGGTCGCCTGGCCGAAGCCGCGCGCACGGGCAAGATCAAGTCGGAAGAGCTGCAGGGCGGGACGATCACCATCACCTCGCTCGGCCCGCTGGGCGGCATCGCGACCACCCCGGTGATCAACCGGCCCGAGGTCGCGATCATCGGCCCCAACAAGATCGTCGAGCGCCCGATATTCGTCGGCGACGATATCGTCCGCGCCAAGCTGATGAACCTGTCGATCAGCTGCGACCATCGCGTCGTCGATGGCTGGGACGCGGCGAGCTATGTCCAGGCGCTGCGCAAGCTGCTCGAGACGCCGGTATTGTTGTTCGCGGATTGAGGACTGTTTCATCCTCCCCCGCCAGGGGGAGGTGTCAGCGTAGCTGACGGAGGGGGAGGAAGCGCAACGGCCGAGAAGGCGCAGCCGCCCTCCCCTCCGTCGCCTTCGGCGCCACCTCCCCCTGGCGGGGGAGGATTTCTATTCCACCCAGTCCTTGCGCAGGGTGCGGACGGCGAAGAGCATCAGCACGGCGGCGATGACGTAGAAGGACAGGGCTGCGACCGCCGAGTAGCGCAGCGCTTCGTTGCCGTAGCTGGCGGTCATCGCGTCCGACATCGCGCCCATCGCCCATGAGCCCGCGCCCAACCCGATCAGATTGTTGATCAGCAGGAAGCTGGCGCTGGCGGTCGCGCGCATCTGGGGCGGCACGAGGTTCTGGATCGCGGTGGTGACCGGACCGAGCCACAGGATGTTGAGGCCGTTGGGGATCAGGAACAGGAACCAGGCCAAGGTCACATTGTCGGTCAGGAACCCGCCGGCGAACAGCGGGACGCAGATCAGCCAGGCGATCGCCGGAAGCTTGGCATAAGCGCCGCGGTCGCTGCGGCCGAGCCGGTCGGCGAGCACGCCGCCCATGAACACGCCGATGGTGCCGCCGACGAGCAGGATCGAACCGAAGAAATAGCTCGTGGTCGAGAGATCGAAGCCGAAGCTGCGCACGAAGAAGGTCGGCGCCCAGAAAGCGAGGCCATAGCCGCACATCGAGCTGAACCCCGCGCCGATCGCCATCAGCCAGAAGCTGGGCTTCTTTGCGAGGATGCCGAACACCTGCCCGATCGGCGCGCGCGTGGTGGCCGTCGTGGCGACGGGGCGCGGCGGCTCCTTGACGATCATGCGGAAGAAGGGGGCGATGACCACGCCGGCCAGTCCGACGACGATGAACGCCCAGCGCCAGTCGACGGTCTTGGCGATCCACGCGCCGAGCAAGGTGCCCGAAGCGAGGCCGATCGGGATGCCGAGCGAGTAGATGGCGAGCGCGCGGGCGCGCTGATGCTGGGGGAAATAGTCGGCGATGATCGCATAGGACGGCGCGACGCCACCCGCCTCGCCCACGCCGACACCCAGGCGGTAGAGGAACAGGGTCCAGAAGCTGTTGGCGAGGCCGCACAAGGCGGTGAAGCCGCTCCAGACGGTGAGCGAGATCGTCACCACCCAGGTGCGGCTGGTCCGGTCGGCGAGCAGGGCCAGCGGCACGCCCAGCGTCGAATAGAGAAAGGCGAAGGCGATTCCGCCGAGCGCGCCGAGCTGGGTGTCGGTCAGCCCCAGATCCGCCTTGATCGGCACGGCGAGGATGCCGAGGATCTGCCGGTCGAGGAAGTTGAAGGTATAGACCAGCAGCAGCATTGCCAGCACCACTGCGCGATAGCCGGGCGTGCCATGGCCCTGTGCAGCCGGTGCCGCCCCGTTGGTGGCGCTCATACCCTCTCCCCTAAAAAAATGGGCCGGACGCCCCCTTTCGACGCCCGGCCCGATCAGTCTGGCAAACTCAACGCACGAAAGCGATCAGAACTTGATCTCGAACGTGCCGGTCACGGTGCGCGGCGGGCCGTAATAGCCGATCACCGAGTTGCCGGTGAGCGCGCCCGGGAAGTTGTAGCCGCCGACGCGATAGCGCTTGTCGGTCAGGTTGCGACCCGCGATGCCGAACCGGTAACGGCCATCGCTCGAGGTCCAGTTGAGCGACGCCTCGACCAGCGCATAGCCGTCCTGATCGAGCGCCGGGGTCGCCAGTTCGAACATCTGGGTGTCGCTGCGCAGCGAGACCGCCGGGGTGAAGGCGAGCACGCCGCCGGCGACGTCGTTCGACCAGGTGAAGGACGCGTTGGCAGTCCATTCCGGCGTATTCTGGAACGCGCGCGCGTTCGACACGTCGACCGGGGTGGTGCCGCCGCCGATGAAGGTCAGGAACTCCTTGTAATCGGCATTGGTGTAGCCGACCACGACGCTCGCCTGGAAGTGGCGCGACGGAACCATGCGGGTTTCGAGTTCGAAGCCGTAGATCTCGCCCTTGCCCGCGTTATCCACGAAGCTGGCGATGCCGCTGGGCAGCGCCGGCACCTGAATCGTGACCTGCTGATCCTTGTAGTTCGAGAAGAAGCCCGCGAGGTTCACGAACAGGGTGCGGTCGAGGAACGCGCCCTTCATGCCGAGTTCGTAGCTGTCGATCGTCTCGGGCTCGTATCCGTTGACGGTGGTCGGCGTCAGGATCGCGTCGCCGCGCATGTCGAACCCGCCCGACTTATAGCCCTTGCCATAGCTGGCATAGATGTTGAGGTCGGCGTTGGGCTGATAGCTCAGGCTGATGCGCGGGGTCAGCTTCTCGAAATCGCGGCTGTTGGTGTAATCCGACCGGATCAGGCCCGGGACCGCGGCGGCGTTGCCGAAGCGGGGCGAGCGGATGCCGGTATAGTTGCGGCGGAACACCGTGCCGGTCTTTTCGTCGCGGGTGTAGCGCAGGCCGGCGGAGATCTTGAACTGATCGGTCACGTCGAAGCTGAAGTCGCCGAACGCGGCATAGCTCTTCGTAAACACGTCACCCGCCGTCAGCGTGGTGGTGTTGAGCAAGCCGACCACGGTGTCGAACGCGCCGCTGGCACGACCGTTGAGATAATAGAGGCCGAACACGCCCTGCAGACGATCGCCTTCATACAGCAGCTGGAGCTCCTGAGTGAACTGGCGGTCCGAATATTCGGCGGGAACATCGAGCGTCGGCAGGGTCGTGTTGTCGAAATCGATCACCGTGTCGGTGCTGCCGTCGCGCCATGCCGTGATGGTCTTGAAGGTCAGTTCGTCCGACAGGCCGATCTCACCCGTGACCGACAGGCCGCGCGTTTCGACGCGATTGTCGTCGCCGATGCCGGCGCGCGTGTCATAGACGCTGGCGGTCGGGGCATAGATCGGGTCGGTGCCGTTGGGTAGCAGGCGCGTGCCGTGGCGCGGGTTCGACCGGTCGAGCACGCGGTCGCCCGCGACGCGCACGAAGATATTGTCGGTCGGGGTGAATTCGGCCGACAGGCGGGTGGCGAACACGTCCTTGTTATAGTGTTCGGCCCCGGTGGTGAGGTTGGTGCCGAAGCCGTCGCGCCAGTATTGCGCGACCGCCGCGCCCAGCGACAGCGTGTCGCCGACCGGCACCACGACCTGACCGACCAGATCGATCTGGTTGTACGAGCCGTACGAGCCACGGAACGACGCCTTGAAGTCATCGCCCAGACGGCGGGTGACATATTTCACCGCGCCGCCGATGGTGTTGCGGCCATAGAGCGTGCCCTGCGGCCCGCGCAGCACTTCGACCCGCTCGACGTCGAAAATGTCGAGCACAGCACCCTGCGGGCGGGCGACATAGACATCGTCGATATACAGCGCGACGCCGGGTTCGAAGCCCCACAGCGGATCCTGCTGACCCACGCCGCGGCTGAACGCGATCAGGGTGGAGTTGGAACCGCGCGCGATCTGCAGCGTCAGGTTCGGGGTCTTGTCCTGCAGCGCGGTGATGTCCGCCGCGCCGCTCTTGACCAGCGAATCGCCGGTGACGACCGACATCGAGATCGGCACGTCGATCAGGCTTTCTTCGCGACGACGCGCGGTGACGACGATTTCGCCGCTGTCCTGCGTTTCGGCAGCGGGCTCGGCGGGCGCGTCCTGCCCCAGGGCGGGAACGGATGCGAGCGCGCTCAGCGCAGCGCTGGCGGTCAGAATGGTGCGGACAGACGGATAGAGACGCTTCATGCTTTCCTCCCCAAAAGCGGCCGACGACTCCCGGCCTTGTCAGTGGTTGCGCTTGGCTATAGTGAAACCTGAACCGGGTTTCAACTTCCGGATGAAGGAGGGGAAAAAATGACGCTAGATCGTGGCAAGGCCGCCACACTGCCCCCCGCCCTGCATCTGGGCGACGGCGCGGCGAGCGAGGGGAAGGAGCCGCGCACCGCGCGCGGCCGCCGCACGCTCCGCGCGATCCTCGACGCCGCCGCTGCGGAGTTCGGCGAGAAGGGTTTCCATGAAGGGTCGGTGAGCGGCATCACGCGGCGCGCGGGCGTGGCGCTGGGCAGTTTCTACACCTATTTCGATTCGAAGGACGCGGTGTTCCGCGCGCTGGTGCGCGACATGAGCGATCAGGTGCGCGAACATGTCGCCCCCGCGATCCGCGCCGCGCCGGAGCAGATCGCCGCCGAGCGCGCGGGCCTGGAGACCTTCATCGGCTTCGTGCGCAAGCACAAGGAAATCTACCGCATCATCGACGAGGCCGAGTTCGTCGATCCCGAGAGCTTCCGTCTGCATTACCAGACCACCGCCGAGCGCATCGAAAAGCGCCTGAAGGCAGCGGCGGAGCGCGGCGAGGTGCGCGCCGATGTGTCCGAGGTTCACGCCTGGGCGATCATGGGGATGAACGTGTTCCTGGGCCTGCGCTACGGCGTGTGGAGCGAGGATGCCGAGGCGGCCGAGGTCGCGGATACGGTGGCGGAGATGCTGGCGCGGGGGTTGGGGGTTAAACCTTAAGAGCCACCTAGCCGGGCATGGTCACGTTTCCACCATTGCAGTTCTATCACGACGCAGCCACCGCACCGCATCCTTGCGGAAGAGCATCATCGCCGCAGCTAGTTCGAACACATACGAAAGTATGTCAGCGGCAGCATACACTCTGCCAACCCCGAACACTGCCGGAAAATTGAGCGGAACCATTACGACCGAAAACGCCGTCACCGCAACAAATACCCATCTGGCAATGTTACTGCCCCGGCGGACGATAAAATATCGAAATATGAGGTACTCGAGCACGACTAGCACAATGCCCAGCATTGGCCCGGCCGGGGACGAACCCTGTGCGAGCGCCATGCCTCGCAACAGCCCATAATGAGCCAGAATATTCCCTACGCCCAGGACCGCTGAAGCCAGAAACAGGCGGTTGAACCAAATAATCGAAGTTGGCTTTTCAGCTGCCATTGAAGCCCTCGTAGCGAATTGAGTAGGGCGC
>NZ_LSJM01000198.1 GCF_001557215.1 Sphingomonas sp. CCH9-E2
CAAGACCGCTTGCGGGCTTGGGGAGCGAAGCGACTGAGAGCGGCGGTGCCGCGTAGCGGCAGGCGCCAGACCTTTTTGCGGTCGGCCGCCTAGACGAGTGCGAGCTGGACGCGACGGCCGACGACCGCCGCCGCCCGTTGCAGCGTTTCGATGGTGACATTGCCGTTCTCAGGATCGAGCACGCGATCGACCTGGGTGCGGCTGGTGTGCATCATCGTGGCGAGACGGTTCTTGCTGAGCTTGCGCTCCTTCATCGCCTCGGCGAGCTGCCAAGCGATAACCTCCTTGATCGCCTTGGCCTGAAACTCGGCAAGAACGCCTTCCTCCTCAAGAAAGCTATCGAGGGTCGGCCCCCGGTGCTTATTGTCAGCCATTTTCGACCTCCTTCTGGCGCTTGCGCGCCAGTTCCAAATCCGATGCGGGTGTCTTGTTCGCCTTCTTGATGAAGCCGTGCAGCGCATACAGCTCCCCGGTCTGGAAGCAGAACATCACCCGCGCGATCGTGCCGTCTGACAGCGACGTGCGGACCTCGAACAGTCCCTTTCCCATCGGCCGCACCAACGGCATTCCGACCGGCCAACGAAACTGGACGCGCTGCAAGTCCTGCCCGATCTCCCGGCGGTGATCCTGCGGCAGCTCTAGCAACCAGTCCCTGACCGGCACGTTGCCGGCGTCGGTCTGGTAGAACACCAGTTCGATTCGATGCGGCGGACTCGTATTCATCTGTGCCTTATAAAGTGCAATGCACCGTATAAGGTGCAGGTGTCAAGAGACTTTGGCAGGGCCGTAGGCCCGGCCCCAAGGGT
>NZ_LSJM01000199.1 GCF_001557215.1 Sphingomonas sp. CCH9-E2
CATCTGCCCTATGCCCGCCATGTAGACGACGTCACCATCGCCACGCGCGACGGCCTGATGATGCAGGTGATCCAGATCGGCGGGCTGTTGTTCGAGACCGCCGACAGCGAAGAGATCAACTATCGCAAGCGGCTGCGTGACGCGACGCTGCAGGCGATCGGGTCGTCACGCTTCGCCGTCTATCACCATATCGTGCGCCAGCGGGTCGAGCCGGGGCTGGCTGGCGACTTCCCGGATGATTTTTCAGAGCGGCTGGACGCGGCGTGGCGCGGGCGGCTGGCGCGCAAGCAACTTTACACCAACGACCTGTTTCTGACCCTGGTCCGCCGCCCGTTGCAGGGACGGATCGGCCTGCTCGACCGGCTGCGCGGCGGGCTGAGCGGGATCGAGGCGGAGGCAGCGCGCGCGCAGGATCTGCGCGAGCTGAACGAAGCGCGCGAGGCGCTGTTCGCCGCGCTCTCGGCCTATGGTCCCCGTCTGCTGTCGGTCTATGAAACGCCGCAAGGGCCGGCGTCCGAGCCGCTCGAATTCCTCTCGACGCTCTACAATGGCGAGCTGCGCCCGGTGCTGCTGCCGATGCAGGATCTGGGCGAATATCTGCCCTATCGCCGCGTGAGCTTCGGCCAGAATGCGATCGAACTCTCGCCCGCCGCCGGGAGCGGGACCGATTTCGTGGGCATGGTGTCGATCAAGGATTATCCGGGCCAGACCGCGCCGGGGATGCTCGACGATCTGCTGCGCCTGCCGCTCGAGCTGACCATCGCCCACAGTTTCGGCTTTGTCGATCGTCAGGCGGCTTTGTCCAAGATGAACCTCGCGCTGCGCCGGATGCGCTCGGCCGAGGACGAGGCGGTGAGCCTGCGCGCCGAACTGGGCGAGGCGAAGGACGAGGTCGCGGCGGGCCGCGCCGGCTTTGGCGAGCATCACATGACCGTCGCCGTACGCGGCGCATCGCCCGAGGCGGTCGATCAGGGCGTGGCCGAGGTGCAGGCGGCACTATCCGATCTCGGCATCATCGCGGTGCGCGAAGAAATTGCGCTTGAACCCGCCTTCTGGGCGCAGTTCCCGGGAAATTTCAAATATATCGCGCGGCGCGGGCTGATCTCGACCGGCAATTTCGCGGGGCTTGCGAGCGGGCATAACTTCCCGGTCGGCAGCGCCACCGGGAATCACTGGGGCGACGCGGTCACGCTGCTCGAGACGACCGCTGCCGGCCCCTATTATTTCAATTTCCACCATGGCGATCTGGGCAATTTCACCGTCATCGGGCCGTCGGGGTCGGGCAAGACCGTGGTGCTCAACTTCCTGCTTGCCCAGGCGCGCAAGTTCCGCCCGCGCATCGTGTTCTTCGACAAGGATCGCGGCGCGGAACTCTTCATCCGCGCAATCGGCGGGCAGTATGACGTGCTGCGCCCCGGCGTGCCGTCGGGCCTCAACCCGCTCCAGCTCGACGACAGCGCCGAGCATCGCCAGTTCCTTGCCGACTGGCTCGCGCAGCTGGCGGGCGGCGTCGATATCGACGAAGCGGCGCGGCTGAAGGACGCACTCGACGCCAATTTCGACCAGCCCCGCGAAAACCGTCGCCTGCGCCATCTGGTCGAACTGCTGCGCGGCGGCGAACGTCCGCATGGCGCCGACCTGTGGTCGCGGCTGCGCCCCTGGTGGGGCGATGGCGAGCGCGCCTGGCTGTTCGACAATGAAAGCGACACCACCGACCTGACCGCCGAAGCGGTCGGGTTCGACATGACCCAGATCCTCGACGATCCGGCGGTCCGCACCCCGGCGATGATGTATCTGTTCCAGCGAGTCGAGGAGCGGCTGGACGGGTCCGCCGCGATCATCGTGGTGGACGAGGGGTGGAAGGCGCTCGACGACGATGTCTTCGTCCGGCGGATCAAGGATTGGGAAAAGACGATCCGCAAGCGCAACGGGATCGTCGGCTTTGCCACGCAGAGCGCGCAGGACGCGCTGGAAAGCCGCATCGCCAGTGCGATCATCGAACAGGCCGCGACCCAGATCTTCATGGCCAACCCCAAGGCGCGCGCGGCGGATTATGTCGACGGCTTCGGCCTGACCCCGCACGAGTTCGAACTGATCCGCGCACTGCCGGACAATGCCCGCTGTTTCCTGATCAAGCATGGCGCCGAGAGCGTCGTCGCGCGGCTGGACCTGTCGGGCGAGCAGGAGATCCTGACCATCTTGTCCGGGCGCGAGCGCACTGTGCGGCTGCTCGATGCGATCCGCGCCGAACATGGCGACGATCCCGCCGACTGGCTGCCGCGCCTGATGGAGGTCGCATGACCTGTCCCGGCATTGTCGAGGGTGACGCATTCGTCGTGAGCCTGCTCGGCGCGGCCGACTGCCATGCGCGCACGGTCGCGACGCTCGGCTATCAGGCGCTTGCGACACCGGGGTCGAGCGCGTCGCTGCTGCTGACCGGCATGCTGACGCTGTTCGTCGCGATCTGGGGCTATCGCATGCTGCTGGGCGAGACGCCGGGCGTGCACGACGGCGTGGTGGCGCTGGCCAAGGTCGGCATCGTGCTGGCGCTGGCGACGAGCTGGGCAACCTATCGCCCGTTGGCGCATGACCTGGTGTTCGGCGCGCCGGGCGAGCTGGTCGCCGAAGTCGGCGGTGCGGCGGGACTGCCGGGCACGCTGGGCGACCGCGCAGTGCGGCTCGGCTATGTCGACCGTGCGCTGGTCCGGCTCGGCGAAGCCGGGGTCGGCAAGCGCGAGGGCAATCAGCAGGTGATGCGCCAGCGCAACTTCAACGGCCGCAACGAGCTGGTGGTCGAGAATGCGCAGGATCCGGTCGGTGCGATTGAGCCGATTGCACTCGGCGCAGCGCGCGTGCTGTTCCTGATCGCGACCCTGGGCGGGCTGATCATCCTGCGCTTTGCCGCAGCGATCCTGCTGGCGCTGGGGCCGATCTTTGTCGCGTTCCTCTTGTTCGACGCCACCCGCGGCTGGTTCGCCGGGTGGCTGCGCGGATTGATGGGGACGATGATCGCGAGCTTTGGCGTCGCCATTCTGCTGGGTATCGAACTCGCGCTGCTCGAACCTTGGGTCGCGAGCCTGGTTGCGCGGCGTGCGGGTGAGCAGACCATTTCGGGCGCGCCAGTCGAGCTGCTGGCGGTCACCGCGATCTTTGCGCTGGCGACGTTCGGTACGATCTTTCTGGCGTTCAAGGTGGCGACTGGGTTGCAGCTGCCGGCAAGCTGGCGTGCCGCGCCGGAGCGGATCAACCGGGAGATGGAGCGGCTGTTTCAGGGACGCAGCACCGGCAACGCCCCCGCCGCCGAGCCGATTGCCGAGCGCACGCGGGCCGCTGCGGTGGCTGATGCGGTGATCGCGACCCAGCGGCGCGAATCCGGCGGGGCGACGCCAGTGACTGCAGCGGCGGTGCAGGCGATCGCCGCACCGGTGCGCACCAACCCGGGCGAACGGCTGGTGCCCGGGCAGGCGCCCAACGCGCCACCGCGCTTGGGACAACGGGCCGCGCGCCGATCGCGCAATCGTGTTACAGCCAGCGCCGGGCGCCGGGATCAGACGAAATGAAACAGACCACACGCGCGGCGCTCGACGCCTATTATCGGGAAGGCGGCAGCTGGGCCGCCGATCGCGAAGCCCGGCTCGACCGGTCGCAGCGGACGGCGTGGATCATCGCTGCGGTGGCGGTCGTCGCCGCATTGGTCATGGCGATCGCGCTGGTCGTGATGCTGCCGCTCAAGACGGTCGAGACCCGCACCCTGCTGGTCGATCGCCAGACCGGCTATGTCCAGCAGCTCAACCCGGTAAACCCGGACAAGATCGCGCCCGACACCGCGCTGACGCAATCGTTTCTGGTGCAATATGTGATCGCGCGCGAGAGTTTCGACATCGACGCGCTCCAGCACAACTACCGCCGCGCGGTGTTGTGGTCGGAGGGGCGCGCGCGCAGCCGCTATATCGCGTCGGTGCAGGCGTCGAACCCCGACAGCCCGCTCGCCAGCCTGCCACGCAGCACCCTGGTGGAAACGCGGGTGAAGAGCGTGTCGCCACTCGGCGCCGGATCGGCGCTGGTGCGATTCGAGACGCAGCGCCGCGATGCCAATGGCCAGACCGCCCCGGCGCAGCATTGGGTGGCGGTGATCCGCTACCGCTATGCCGGTGAGCCGATGAAGCTGGAGGATCGCTTCATCAACCCGCTGGGCTTCACCGTGTCACACTATGCGCGCAATCCCGAAACGCCACCTGCGCCGACGCCCGATGCAGTGCAGGCCGCGCAGGCCGGAGCGCCATCGCCGCTGGCGGTGACTCCGACCCCCACGCCCGCACCGACCGTGCAGGTGGCGCGATGAAGTGGGTCGCCGCGCTGCTGCTGCTCGCCGCACCGGCTGCGCTTGCGCAGGTCCGGCCGCAGCCCGGCACGGGCGATCCGCGCGTCCAGACGGTGATGTTCGCACCGGACCAGGTGGTCCAGCTGCAGGCGGCACCCGGATATCAGATCACGGTCGCGCTCAATCCCGATGAGCGGATCGAGAGCATTGCGCTGGGTGACAGCGCCGCGTGGCAGGCGACCGCGAACAAGCGGGGCGATTATCTGTTCGTGAAGCCGATCAATGCCGGCGTGACGACCAACATGATCGTGATCACCGATGTCCGCATGTATGCGTTCGAGCTGGTCCCGGCGTACGGGCCGATGGAGGGCCTGCCCTTTGCGGTGCGCTTCACCTATCCCGCCAGCGCGCCGGTCGCGGCCGTGCCGAGCGCGGCGGCACCGGCGTCGGACACCATGCCCGGACGCTATCGTCTGAGCGGCGACAAGCTGCTGCGCCCGAGCGCGATGGCCGATGACGGCGTGCAGACCGAGATCGAATGGCCCGCCAGCGCGGCGCTTCCGGCGATCTATGCGGTCGGCGACGATGGCAAGGAAGTGCTGGCAACCGGCCATGTCCGCGATGGCCGGGTCGTGGTCGACCGGATCGCGCGCAAATTCGTGTTCCGTCAGGATCGCCGCGTCGCAACCGCACTGCGCATTGCCGCCGATCGGGACAAGAAGCGGTGAGCGCGTCGGCAACCGGCGATCCACGGCGCAGCCCGGCGATGCGCGAGCCGGGCGATGTGCGCCCGCTGGTCGGCAGGGCCCCGCGCGGGCCGTCGCTGCTGATCCTGGGCGGTGGGCTGCTGTTCGCGGCGATCCTGCTGTTTGTCGCACTCGAATCGCGCCGTGCCGCGCTGCAATCTGCAACGACTGCGCGTCCGGCCGACCCGGCAGTCGCGCTGCGCGAACCGCCGCCGCTCTACATTCCGCCCGCTCCGGCGGCGGATGCGGCCGCCCCGACGGCGGCACCGGTCGCCGCACCCACCGTGGTTCCCTTTGTGCTGCCGCAGCCGCCGCCGGAGCGGGCGGAATGTAG
>NZ_LSJM01000200.1 GCF_001557215.1 Sphingomonas sp. CCH9-E2
CTCGATATCCGCCTTGACGATACGGCCGTTCGGGCCCGAGCCGCTCACGCCCGACAGGTCGACGCCCTTTTCGGCGGCGATGCGGCGCGCCAGCGGGCTTGCCTTGACGCGGTCGCCATCCGCCTTGGGCGCAGCCGCCGGAGCGGGCGCAGGCGCAGCGGTGGCCGGTGCCGGGGCAGCTTCAACCTTGGGGGCGTCGGCCTTGGGAGTCTCAGCCTTCGGCGCCGAGACCGAACCGGCGTCCTCGCCCTCACCCGCCAGCACGGCGATCACGGTGCCGACCTTCACGCCATCGGTCCCCTCGGCCACGACGATCTTGGCGATCACGCCTTCATCGACCGCCTCGAACTCCATCGTCGCCTTGTCGGTCTCGATCTCGGCCATCAGGTCGCCGGCCTTGACCGTATCGCCTTCCTTGACCAGCCATTTGGCGAGCGTGCCCTCCTCCATCGTCGGGGACAGCGCGGGCATCTTGATTTCGATCGACATGGGTGGGGAGGATCCTGTCGTGCTTTAAGGGTGGGTTCTCGCGCCCTCCTTGCGCGATGAACGGCTTGGGTCAACCCCGCCCCTTGCGCTTGGCGACGCGACGCGTCACCACCTGTGACCAACGGAGAGGGGAACTGGTTTCATGCGTACCTATCTGGTCGTGGTCGACGAAAGCCCCGAGGCACAGATCGCGCTCCGCTTCGCTGCGCGCCGTGCGGTCAAGACCGGCGGCGGGGTCGAGATTCTCGCGCTGATTCCCAAGCCGGACTTCGTCCAGTGGGGCGGCGTAATGGCGACGATCGAGGAAGAGGCGCGGCAGCGCGCCGAAGCTTTGGTCGCTGGGGCGGCAGGCACGCTGATCCAGGAATCGGGCCTGAAGCCCAGCATCACCGTGGTCGAGGGCGACGGACCCAAGATCATCCGCGAGCGGATCGAAGCTAATCCCGACATCGCCGCGCTGGTCCTCGGCGCCGCAGTCGGCGGCAAGCCCGGCCCGATCGTCACCCATTTCACCAGCGGCGACATGGCGATCCTGCCCGTCCCGCTGATGATCATCCCGGGAAGCCTCGACCGCGAGGCGATCGACCGGCTAAGCTGAGTATCTATGCGCCACTTCATCCTCCCCGCGCTGCTGATCGCAGCCCCCGCCGCCGCCCAGACTAAGCCCGCCGACACGCCGAGCCCCGAGCGGCTCAAGGCCGATGTCGAAAAGCTGGTCAGCTTCGGCACGCGCCATACGCTCTCCTCCCCCGACGATCCGGTGCGCGGCATCGGCGCGGCGCGCAAATGGGGCGCGGAGGAGCTCGACCGGATTGGCGCGGCGTGCGGTGAGTGCATCAAGGTCGCGCGCATCGGCCGTACCTTCACCGGCCCGCGCGCGCCGAACGGGGTCGAAGTGGTCAATGTCCTCGGCTTCCAGCAGGGCGAGGACCCCAAGCGGGTCGTGATCGTGCAGGGTCATATCGATTCGCGTGTCAGCGACGTGATGGACTTCACCAGCGACGCCCCCGGCGCCAATGACGACGCCTCCGGCACCGCGCTGGTGATCGAGGCGGCGCGCATCCTGTCCAAGTCGAAGCACAAGGCGACGATCGTCTATGCCTTGCTGTCGGGCGAGGAACAGGGCCTGTGGGGCGGCACGCTGCTCGCCGAAACCGCGAAGGAGCGCGGCTGGGAGGTGATCGCAGTCCTCAACAACGACATCGTCGGCAACACCGTCGGCCAGAATGGCGTGCGCGTCGCCGACCGGGTGCGAGTGTTTTCGGAAGGCATTCGCGCGTCAGAGGACCTGCCCGGCCAGCTCGGCCGACGGGGCGATGGCGGCGAAGATGACGGCCCCAGCCGCGCGCTGGCCAAGGCCATCGACAAGGTCGCGGACGGGATGCGGGAGTCGGACAAGGACGCGCTCGACGTATTCGTCGTCCGCCGCCCCGACCGTTTCGGGCGCGGTGGCGATCACGAGCCGTTCCTACGCCTCGGCTATCCCGCCGTCCGCTTCTCAGTCGCGGCCGAGAATTACGACCAGCAGCATCAGGACCTGCGCACCGAAAAGGGTCGCGTCTATGGCGACACGGTCGACAAGATGGACTTCCCCTATCTGGCCAAGGTTGCCGCGCTCAACATCGCGACGATCCGCCGCCTCGCCAACGCACCATCGGCTCCGTCCAGTGTGGTCCTAGACGGCGCGGTGAGCGCGGATACCAGGGTGCGCTGGAACGCCGTCCCCGGCGCGCGCGGCTACAAGGTCTATTGGCGCCGCAACGACACGCAGAACTGGAGCGAGGTACGCGGCGTCGCCGGGCGGACCGAAACGGTGCTGAAGGACGTCGTCGTGGACGATCACTTCATCGGCGTATCGTCGGTCGCCGCGGATGGCAGCGAGAGCATCGTGACGTTCGGGACCAGACCGCCACGGAATTGACGCTCAGCAGTCGCAGCCCTTGACCGAACGCCGCACAGTCTTGCTCGGATAGCGCCGCACGGTCTTCAGCGGCGCGCGATAGGTGCGCACCTCCTCGACCTCCTCGATCACCTCTTCGGTGACGGTGGTCGTGGTGATCGCACCCGACTGGATCACGATCGTCGTGACGGTTGGCCCGGCCATGTAATAGCCGCTTCCGCCGTAATAGCCGCGGGCATAGCCGCCGCCCTGCGCGCCGCACGGACTGGCGCAGGACGGCGGAGCATACCCCCCCGGGTAAGGCTGAGCAGGGATCGGTCGCCGCGCGGGGCGGTCGTCCTCATAATCATCGTCGTAACCGGGTGCGTCATAGCGCGCGCCATAACCGCCACCACCACCACCGCCGCCGCCTGCAGCCGCAGCAGATGCGTAGCCACCACCGGCATAGGCCTTCGCCGCGCCACCACCACCGCCGCCATTCCAGTCGATGCCGCTCACCGCGTCCCACACCCGGCCATCGCGGTCGGCCAGCACGGCATCGTCATAGTAGCGCAGCCAGCCATAGCCATAAGGCGGGCGGCTCAGCCCCCAGCTCGACCAGTCGTCGATCCAGAAGCCGCCCCCGATCCAGTAGCTCGGCAGCGTCCAGCCGCGCACCGGGCGGCGATAGGCGCTCCATCCGCCGGGCGCGCGCGTTCCGGCATGCCAGCGCCCGCCGATCATCGGTCCCCAGCGGCCTCCGCTATGCGTCGTCCGCGGCGGATCGATCCGCGTTGCGGGTACTGATCGCGCGGGATAGCGCACGGGCTCGCGCTCGCGCTGCACCCACTGCCCGTCGCGCCACACGCGCTGCGCCTGCGCGGGAGTCGCAAGCGCGAGTCCGGCGATCGACAGGGTGGCAAGGGTCAGGACACGCATGGGCTCGACTCACTGTTCTGGTGAGACGCGGCCATTCAAGCAGGGAAGAAGGACCGCGCCTCTTTACAGCGTTTTAACACTGACGGCGCAGCGATCCCACCGCCCCCGATGGTTAAAAAAGTCCCAATGCGGGGCAGCGCTCAGGCTGCCTGTAGGCTTGCGGCACCGGCCCGCTCCCCCACCCGGTCACCCATAACATACGATGCCGTTGGGTGGCCGGGTGGGGGAGCGGGCCGGCGCCGCTTCAGCGAAGCTGAAAATCTAACCCGCAACACGCGGAGCCAGCAGCGCCATCAACGCCTCGCACCCCGCCGCATCCTCGGCATCGAAGCGCCCGGTGATCGGGCTGTCGAGATCGAGGACGCCGATCAGCACATCGTCGTGCACGATCGGCACGACCAGCTCGGCGTTGCTCGCCGCATCGCAGGCGATATGGCCGGGAAACGCATGAACGTCCTCGACCAGCTGCGTCGTGCGCGTTACCGCGGCCGCTCCGCACACGCCCCTGCCGAACGGGATGCGGATGCACGCCGCCTTGCCCTGAAACGGCCCGAGCACCAGCTCGCCGCCGACATTGCGGTAGAACCCCGCCCAGTTGAGGTCGGGCAGATACTGGTCGATCAAGGACGCGGCGTTCGCCATATTGGCGATCGCATCACTCTCCCCCGCCGTCAGCGCATCGAGCGCGGCGTGCAGATCCCGATAAAGTTCGGCCTTGGAACCGGCGGCAATGTCGAAGCTGTACATGCGCCGCAGGTGGCGTGGGCGGCCGCGCGATGCAAGGGCCTAAGGGCAACGCACGCGCGTCATGCCGTCCGATGTCAGGCTGTTGCCGTCGGCGGACAGGATGAAGGTCCGCGTCGCCTCCCAGGTCTCGCCCTCGCCGGTATAGCGTGCAGCGACCCGGATTTCCCGCCCGGCACCGGTCACCCCCGTCACGTCGGCGCTGCTCTCATAGAAGCGCAATTCGCCCGGCGCGATCGTCAGCCGGGTGACATCGCCGCCCTTGCCGCAATCCGCCGCATTGGCGCTCCACCCGCCGTGAAACGCGGCAGGAATGGTGCTGGCGGTCGCCGGTGCCGGGGTCGTCGCAACCGGATCGGGCAGGCTGAGTGGCTCCATTTCCGGCGCGTTATTCTGGGTGACATTGTCGAGCACCGGCTCCTGCGAACAGGCCGCGACCAGCGCGAGCGGAAGGATCAGGGTCAATCGGATCATTCCACGCCAACGCACGCACCCGCGCGATCGTTGCGCGGCGGAGTCAGTCGAGCCGAACCTTGCCCCGCCCGGCCTTGATCGCCGACCGCCCCTTTTTTTCGTCCACGCGCCGCGCCTTGGCGGCCTTGCTCGGCTTGGTCTTCACCCGCCGCGCTTGGCGCTCATGGGCCTTTTCAATGAGTTCGATCACCCGCGCGCGCGCATCTTCGCGATTGGCGTCCTGCGTGCGAAACGTGCGCGCGGTCACCACCAGCTCGCCGCCCGACGTCATCCGGCTGCCCGCCAGTTCCTTGAGCTTGGCATAGGCATAAGGCGGCAGACCCAGCGCGAACACGTTGATGCGCAGCTGCACCGCGGTCGCGACCTTGTTGACATTCTGCCCGCCCGGGCCCGACGCCGCGAGGAACTTTTCCTCGACGATCGCCGCGTCGGGCAGCTCAATCGGCATGATCGCCCGGCTCGTCCTGCGGCTGGCCGCCGGCAAAGCCGAACGCGCGGAACGCATCAGGGGTCGGTGCCTCGGCATGGATGTCGGGCTTGCTCGGCCGCGGCACGGTCAGCTGCGCGGCGTGGAGCATCAGCTTGCGCCCGTTCGCCACGCCATAGACCGGGTCGCCGGTGATCGGAAAGCCAAGGCCCTCGGCGGCATGGACGCGGATCTGATGGGTGCGCCCGGTTTCGGGATAGAAGGCGATGAACGCCCGCCCATCCTTCTGCGCCAGCATCCGCCAGCGCGTCCGCGCTGATTTGCCGTTGGGACTACCGGTCATGCGCCAGCCCCGCTCGGCGCTGGAAATCTTGATCAGCGGCAGATCGATCATCCCCGACGGCGCATCGGGGATGCCGTCGATCACCGCCAGATAGCGCTTGGTCACCTGCCCCGCCTCGAACGCCTGCTGGAACCGCGCATGCGCCTTGGGATTGCGCGCCAGCAACAGGCAGCCGCTGGTATCGCGGTCGAGGCGGTGAACCGGCGTCGGCCAGCGCTGAAAGCCAAAGGTCAGATTGCCGAGATGATTCTCCAGGCTGATCGACCCGTCGCGCGGCGGATCGACCGGAAGTCCGGCGGGCTTGTCGATGACGATTGCCTCACCATCGATGAAAAGAACGTGATCCTGGATCATGACGCGACCCCTTGCGGGAAACCGCCACGCCGCGCAATCGCGAAGGCTCAGACCCCCGATGTCGCGAAGGTCGGCAGCCCCAACCGCACTTCACGATGGGTCGGCTGGGCGGAGCCGCCCTCGGACGGGCGCTGCAGCACCAGTCCTGTGCGGGTCAGCATCGTCGCCGACACCTGATAACGCGGGCGAAACCCGCCCTGCCCGTCCGGCACCAATGCTTCGTCGAACTCGATCCCCTGATGGTCATGATGCGACCGGCGCACCGTCGCCAGCATCCAGCGCCGCTCGCCGAAATCGATGATGAAGCGCGTGCCCTCCGGCACTCCGACGATCCCCTGGATCAGCGCGCCGGTGCTCGACAGGTTGCGCAGGATCACCGGGTAATAATGGTCTTCGTGCACCGCACCGATCCGGCGGAACGTCGCCAGCCGATGCTCGCGCTGCTTGGCCGGGCCGATCGGCTGAATGTCCCATTCGCCCCCGCCCACCGCATTGGCGACCGTCTCGGCATTCACCGGCAGGCTGTAGAGATAGCCCTGAATGAGGCCGACCCCCAATGCGCGCATGGTCTCCAGCTGATCGACCGTTTCAACCCCTTCGGCGGTGGTATCCATGCCCAGCGCATTGGCGAGGGTGACGATCGCGGAGATGATCGCGCTGTTACGCGAACCGGGTTTTGACGCGTCACGCACAAAACTCTGGTCGATCTTGATCTTGTCGAAGGGCGTGCTCTGCAGATAGCCGAGCGAGGAATAGCCGGTGCCGAAGTCGTCGAGCGCCAGGCGCACGCCGATCTTCTTCAGCGTTTCGAACATCTTGTCGGCTTGCGCGCCGCAGTCGAGGAAGACGCTTTCGGTGATCTCCAGCTCGAGCCGGTCGGGCCGCAGCCCGGACGCGGCGAGCGCGCTGACGACGATCTGGGGCAGATTGGGGTTGGCGAACTGGATCGGCGAGATATTGACCGCGACCCGCAGCTCGCCGGGCCACCCTGCCGCATCCATACACGCCTGACGCAATGTCCACTCGCCCAGTCGGACGATCAGATTGGTTTCCTCGGCGATCGGGATGAACAGCGCCGGCGAGATGCGCCCGCGCGTGGGGTGGTTCCAGCGCAGCAGCGCCTCGAAACCCGCCACCCGGTTGGTCGCCGCCGTCACCAGCGGCTGGTAATTGACCTCCAGTTGTCCGCGGTCGAGCGCGTCGAGCAGATCCTGCTCGACCGACCGCCGATCCTTCGCCGCCTCGGCCATGTCGTTGGTAAAGAAGCGCGCGCATCCCCTGCCCGCGCGCTTGGCCGCATACAGCGCCAAGTCGGCATTGCGCGAAATCGCCTCGGGCGTCTCGTCGCCGACCTCGCACCGCACGATGCCGATCGACGCGCCGATCACGCAGCGGCTGTCGCCGAGGAAATAGGGTTTGGACAGCCCCTCGATGATCGACGCTGCCGTCAGTTCGAGCGCTTCGGCACCCGGGCAATCCGGAAAGACGATCAGGAACTCGTCACCGCCAATCCTCCCGATGCAGTCGGCATTGGCGACTTCGCGCTTCAGCCGGTCGGCGACCTGGATCAGCAACTGGTCCCCCGCCGGGTGGCCCAGCGTGTCATTGACCTGCTTGAACCGGTCGAGATCGATCAGCAGCACCGAAAAGGGCGTCGGCTCGCGCGCGGCGGCCGCGCGTGCGATCGCCTGTTCGACCAGCGACGCCATGCCGCGCCGGTTGCGCAGCCCCGTCACCGTGTCATAGCTGGCGAGCCGCGCAATCTCTCCCGCCGATTGCTCGATCGCAGTGACATCGGCACCGACGCCGCGAAAGCCGATGAACATGCCACTGGCATCGAGCTGCGGGGTGCCCGATATCGTCCAGATCCGCTCCTCCGGATCGATCGGGCTGCGCACATTCATCGCGCGGAACGCCTTGCGCCGCGCCATCGCATAGCCGATCGAGCCATTGGCGTCGGTCGCCAGCCCTTCGGCCCGGAACATGTCGGTCAGTTCGCGATGGATCAGCCCGTCGCCCGATGTCGTCAGCTGCTCCGCCAGCCATTCGCTGATGTACGAGATGCGCCCATCGGCATCGGTGGACCAGAACCAGTTGGTGCGGAGCGTTTCGACCGATCCCAGAATATCGTGCGCGCTGCTCCGTGGCGCGCCGCGCGCGCCATCCGCTTGCGTCTTCCGCTGTTCGCGCCCCCTGCCCCCCAGCACGTCGGTTATCGGCTCCCCGGTCCAGCGCGTTCTGCGCTTCCGATGAAATATAGTGACGGAGCCGTTTCGAACTGGTGAATGCGCTAACCGAAGCGATAGGCGTCCATCGCGAGCACGCCATAGGTATAGCTGTGATGCAGCCGCCGTGCAGATTTACCTCCGGCGCCCATCGCGGTGAACAGCGGAAGGATATGGTCCATCGTCGGGTGGTTGGCGCGCCCATGCGTGCCACGCTCGACGGCGTGCAGCACTGCCTCCGTGTCCCCGGCATCCAGCCGCTCGCTCATCCAGTCTGCGAAACCCGACACCCACTCGGGCACCGGCGCATCATGGTTGCGCCCTTCGACAAAGATCGCGCGGAGATTGTGGGTCAGGCTGCCCGATCCGATGATCAGGATATTGCGGGCGCGCAGCGGGGCGATCGCCTGCCCGATGCGGTGGTGCCAGTCGGGCGGATGCGCGCTGCTGATCGACAGCTGCACCACCGGGATATCGGCGTCGGGCCAGCCCAGCATCAGCGGCACCCAGGCGCCATGGTCCAGCCCACGCGCGGGGTCGAGGAACACCGGGTTCCCGGCCTCCGCCACCATCTGCGCTACCGTTTCGGCCAACGCGGGATCGCCCTTGGCCGGATAGCGCAAGTCGAACAGTTTCTGCGGGAAGCCGCCGAAATCGTGGATCGTCGGCAGTTCGCTGCCCGACGTTACCACCGCCTCCGCCATGTCGTGATGGGCGGAGATCATCACGATCGCGTCGGGACGCTGCACATGCGACGCCAGCCCGGCGAGGAAATCCCGCGCCGGGCTGGGTTCGAACATGATCATCGGCGAGCCGTGCGACACGAACAGAGCGGGTTGCACGGCGCGCGTCATGTCAGGCGACTAGCTTGGTCGCGACTTCGGCGATGCGGCGGCCCTGATAGCGCGCGCCGGCGAGATCGGTCTCGCTCGGCATGCGGCTGCCGTCGCCACCCGCCACAGTCGTCGCGCCATAGGGTGCGCCGCCCAGCACTTCGTCGATCTTCATCTGGTCGGCATGGCCATAGTCGAGGCCGACAATGGTCAGGCCGAAATGCAGCAAATTGGTGATGATGCTGAACAGCGTCGTCTCGTTGCCGCCATGCTGGGTCGCCGACGAGGTGAAGGCACCACCGACCTTGCCGTGCAGCGCGCCCTGATACCAGACGCCGCCAGCGGTATCCCAGAAGCTCGCCATCTGGCTTGCCATGCGGCCGAAGCGGGTCGGCGACCCGACGATGATTGCGTCATAGTCCTTGAGCGCGTCCGGGCCTTCGATCACCGGATGCGCGCTGTCGGCCTTGAAGCCGGCGGCCTTGACCACCGCCTCCGGCGCTGTCTCCGGCACGCGGCGGATATCGACGGTCGCGCCAGCCGAGCGTGCGCCCTCGGCAACGGCTTCGGCCATCGCTTCGATATGGCCGTAGGACGAGTAGTAAAGCACCAGAACCTTGGTCACGGTGTGTCTCCTTGATTGGAACTGAATGGGGGTGGAGCGGCCCGCCTTGGGAGGGGGAGGTTCGCGGACCGCTCCGGGGGGTCGGTTAGTTGGAATCGACCAGAACGATTTCGGCGTCCTCGATCGCGGTAATCGTGACCGTCTGGCCACCGCTCAGCGCGGCGCCGTCGCGGGCATTGAAGGGTTCGCCGTCGATGGTAATCTTGCCGACTGCGGGGACGAGATAGGCATGCCGCCCCTCGCCCACGCTGTGGGTGACGCTTTCACCGGCCTTGATCGTCGCGCCGAGCACGCGGGCGTCAGCGCGGATCGGGAGCGCATCGCTGTCCTCGGCATAGCCGCTCGCCAGCGTCACGAACTTGCCCGAGCGCTCGCCCTTGGGGAACGGCTTGGCACCCCAGCTGGGTGCGCCACCGCTGGCGCGGGGCATGATCCAGATCTGGAACAGCGTGGTCGTTTCCGGCTCAAGGTTATATTCGGCGTGCCGCACCCCGGTGCCCGCGCTCATCACCTGGACGTCGCCGGCGCCGGTACGGCCGGTATTGCCCATCGAGTCCTGGTGCGTGATCGCGCCGGTGCGGACATAGGTGATGATCTCCATGTCCTTGTGCGGGTGCGGCGGGAAGCCACTGTTCGGACCGATCTCGTCATCGTTCCAGACACGGATCGCGCCCCAGCCCATGCGGGCCGGATCATAGTAGTTGGCGAAGCTGAAGTGATGGCGTGCGTTGAGCCACCCGTGATCGGCATGGCCCAGGCTTTCGAACGCGCGCTTCTCGATCATCGGAACCTCCTTGCTTGAGGCTCAAAATAGGATCGGGATGACGCTCGTAAATGGAAACGTTTGAAACGGATCGTTTCATCATTTATGGTGCCGCCAGTGCAGAAACGCGGAGCCAGACAAAATGCGCCTGCCGGACTTTGAAGCCTGGGCAATCTTCGCCTGCGTGGTCGAGCATCGCTCGTTCAGCGGGGCAGCCAGTGCGATCGGGGTGAGCAAGGCGACCGTGTCCAAGGCGATTGCCCGGCTGGAGGCGCAGCTTGGCACCGCGCTGTTCCACCGCACCTCGCGCCGCCTGACGCTGACCGACAGTGGCACCGCGCTCGCCGAACGCGCCGGGCGCATCCTGGCCGAAGCGCAGGCAGCGGAAGAGGCGGCGATCGACTCTGCCAAGGCACCGTCGGGGCTGGTCCGCATCGCCGCGCCGATCACCTTCGGCATCCGCTTCGTCGCCGACGCGATTGCCGAACTGATCGCAGAACATCCCGGCATCCAGATCGATCTGAGGCTATCCGATGCCCGCGTCGACATCGTCGCCGACGGGTTCGACATCGCGCTGCGCATCGCCGACCTGCCCGACAGCTCGCTGCGGGCGCGTCGGCTGTGCCCGATCAAGGCGCGGGTCGTCGCCGCCCCATCCTATCTCGCGCAACATGGCACGCCACGCCATCCGGCCGACCTCGCCCACCATGCCTGCTTTCTCTATGCCAATGCGATCGGTGCCTGGCAGTTTCGCAAGGCCGATGGCGAGGAAGCGGCGGTGCGACCGGCCGGGCCGCTGACCACCGACAATGGCGACGCAATGATGCCGGCGCTGCTCGCCGGGCTCGGCATCGCGCGCCTGCCCGATTTCATCATCGATCGCGAGCTGGCCGAGGGGCGACTGGTCGAAATCCTCGCCGACTGGTCACCGATGAACGTCGCGCTCCACCTGCTCACCCCGCCCAGCACGCTGCGTCCGGCGCGCGTGGAACTAGTGATCGACTTCCTCTCGCAGCGCTTCCGCAACCTTTGCAGCCGCGCCTGAACCCAAAAAAAAGGGCCGGCCCGCATCGCTGCAGACCGGCCCATGCTTGGGTATGGGATCGCCCGGCTTAGAACCTTGCCTCGGCCGAGATCGTGAACGAACGCCCGCGCGGATCGGCAACGCGCGGCTCCCACGAGCTGCCCGCACCGGTGTTCCCGTCGTAGGTGATCGCGAAGGGCGGATCGGTGTCGAACAGGTTCTTCACGCCCATGGTAAAGGTATAGCCCTTGAACCCCGTGAAGCTGATCGACGCGTTATAGATGATGTAATCATCGACATACGGGTTGTAGTCGGGACGCGTGACCGTCCCTGCCGCAATACCCGGCAGCGCCTGGTTCTTGTAGCCCGAGCGGAAGATCTGGCTCAGCGTGAAGCTGACGTCCTCGGTGCGATAGCCGATATAGGCGTTGTGCTTCCACTCATTGCCCAGGTCGCCGGCAAAGGTGAACACCCCGATCAGGCTCGGCCCATAAGCCGAGGTCGGCGTCAGCTTCTCCTTCTTCTGGAGCAACAGCGTGCCATCGAGGCCCGCGCTGAACGTGCCGCCCAGCGCATCGAACTGGCCACGTGCAGCGAACTCCAGACCCTGGGTCCGGCGCGAACCGGCGTTGATCCAGCGCTGGTCGATCTGGACCACATCCTGCGTGGTCGGATTGCGGATGAAACGATCCGGGAAGAGCGCCGCATTGTCGATCAGCTGGCGCAGCGTGAGCAGCTGGATCGTGTCGTCAACCGCGATCGACCACCAGTCGACCGACAGGCTGAACCCGCGGAACGGAGTCAGCACGCCGCCGACGCTGAACTGCTTGGCGGTTTCCGGCTGCAGGTTGGGCAGACCGCCGGTCGCGATTTCCGGCCGGATCTGTGCGCAGGGCAGGCCGCTGCCAAACGCGCTGGTCGGGACACCGCCGGGGCAGCGCACCGGGTCCGCCAGATCGCTGCCCGAATAGGGCGACAGGGTAATGCCGTTGAAAATCTGGTTGAACGTCGGAACGCGGAAGCTGGTGTTGAACGAACCGCGGAACATCAGCTGTTCGAACGGCTGGAACTTGACCGACACCTTCGGGTTCGTCGTGGTGCCAAAGCCCGTATAATCGTCGACACGCAGCGCGCCGGTCACCTCGAGCTGCTCCAGGATCGGCACCAGCACTTCGGCATAGGCCGCCTTCACGTCGCGGCTCTTCGGCGTCAGCGCGTTGACGTTATCGAATGCGGCCAGGAAGATCACCGGCGCGGTCGCCGCAGCTGCCTCCGACCCGTTGAACGAATAGGTTTCGCGGCGATAGTCGACGCCTGCCGCCATCCGCACATCGCCGCCCCAGATCGGGAAGAGCGAGCCGGACACCGACGCGTCGAACTGCTTCACCTCATATTGGCCGCCATACAGCGTCGCCCCGCGCGCCGACACCGATTCGAGTGCGGCGAGGCCCGCCGCCGTCTGCGTCAGGCTGAACGGGTTGATCAGGCCGCTGTTCATCACGCCGACCAGACCACGGAACCCGGCCGGTGCGCCCGCGACCTGCGGTGCCAGCGGGTCATAGGCACCGTTGGCGAGCGTACCGCGATAATAGTAACCGCCGCCCAGCACCGACGCGCTCTCGCTCTTGGCGTAGCTCGCGCCTGCACGATAGTCCCACCCGTCGAACAGCGGACCTTCAAGGCCGAGCGCTGCGCGGAACGTCTTGGTGTCGGTCACATATTCGCGCGGACCGCACGCGCCGCAGCGCCAGCGATACGAAATCGGCAGCTGCGCAGCCGCACGCGCGTTGAAATTGGCGAGCTGCGTCGGATCGGTGATGATTCCGCGGATCGCGTTCACCACCGCGTCATAGGTCGCCGCCGTGGTCGGGTTGCGCGGATAGGCGATGTTGAGGTTGGTCGTGTTCGCCGACAGCTGCGCGTTGCTGAAGCTCTTGGCCGAGTGTGCGTCAGAGCCGGTCACCTCGACCGACAGTTCGTGCGACCCGCCGATGCGCACCACGCCGCGGCCATAATAGGTCAGCGTCTCGATCGGTTGCTGGATCACCGCCGCGCGACCCGTGTCCCAGGCGCAGGCATAGACCGCCGCCGGGTTGTTCCACAGCTGCTCGTCATAGGCCATGCCACCGTCGAACGAGCTACAGCCACCACCGCCGGGCAGGTCGAGGATGTTGATGCCGCCGCCGACAATATTTGCGCCATTGGGGCCAGTGATCGCCAGCGTCGGGAAACCGGTGGCCGGTCCGAGCAGCGTGCCGCCTGCGTTCTGGTTCGCGTTCGCGCCGATGTTGAACACGGTCGCGATCGGCGTGCCGCGCGTGTCGATCGACAGGCCGCGATTAGGCTGGTTCCCGTTGACGAAATCGCGATCTTCGCCGCGCAGGATCTTGTTCCAGCGGTACGACACCGCCGCCATGATGTTGAAGCCGTCTTCGCTCAGATCGCCATAGCCGGCCACGCCGCCGATGCGGTAGATTTCACCGCCGCCCGCTTCCGGCACGTCGACATAGCCGCTGACCGACACGCCCTGGAACGTCTTCTTGGTGATGAAGTTGATAACGCCGCCGACTGCGTCGGTGCCATAGATGGCCGACGCACCGTCCTTGAGCACTTCGACGCGCTCGATCGCAGCAAACGGGATCTGGTTGACGTCCACTGCCGAGCCCGACAGGCCGTGCGCCGCGACACGGCGACCGTTCAGCAGCACCAGCGTCGCGGCCGATCCCTGCCCGCGCAGGTTGGCGGCGGACAGACCGTTGGTGCCACGCTGCGCCCCGGTCGTCACGTCGGCGTTCGATGCCAGATTGTCCGCGCCCGACCCGTTGGTCGGCAGGAATGCGACCAGCTGCTCAGGGCTGGTGATGCCGTTGCGCGCAATCTCTTCCTGCGTCACGATCTGCAGCGGGAGCGCGCTCTTGTTCGGGTCCTGCTTGATCCGCGAACCGGTGATTAGCACCTCGCGCTCGCTGCTTTCCTGTTCGCCCGACGACGGTGCCGGTGCATCCTGGGCGAATGCCGGAACCGCGATGCAGCACGCCGTCACGAACAATGCGGTCTTGAACTTCATACCCCAACCCCCTTTTTGATCCAGCGCGCATTTTTGTGTCGGCTTCGCCGGAAACCGCGAAATTAATCACGCATATCCGCAGTTAGCAAATGCAAAATATCGGCCAGGGCTATAACCCGTGGCTATATTGCTCCATGTTGATCTTGACAGGCTTTCAGGGGTTTTACGCCGGTCGCACAATGCCGTCGAGACCCGCCCGATCGCCCGCGACTCGTGGAGTCAGGCCGGTTAGGGCAAAATTAACCTTTTGCCTTCATACCAGCTTAGGTTAATGAATCAGTCGCGTTGTGCGCCACAGGGGGCCTGCAACCGGCATAGGGGAAATCAGCCGATGCGCGTGCTGCTGATCGAAGACGAGCCGACGACCGCCAAGGCCATCGAGCTGATGCTCGCGACCGAGGGATTCAATGTCTACACCACCGATCTGGGCGAGGAAGGGCTCGATCTGGGCAAGCTGTACGACTATGACATCATCCTGCTCGACCTGAACCTTCCCGACATGCACGGCTATGACGTGCTCAAGAAGCTGCGTGTCGCGCGGGTGCAGACGCCGGTCCTGATCCTGTCGGGCATCAACGAAATGGACAGCAAGGTCCGCTCGTTCGGCTTCGGCGCCGACGATTACGTCACCAAGCCCTTCCACCGCGAAGAACTGATCGCCCGCATCCACGCTGTGGTGCGCCGCAGCAAGGGCCACAGCCAGTCGGTCATCCGCACCGGCAAGCTCGCCGTCAACCTGGATGCCAAGACCGTCGAAGTCGACGGCGCCCGCGTCCATCTGACCGGCAAGGAATATGCGATGCTGGAGCTGCTCTCGCTCCGCAAGGGCACCACGCTCACCAAGGAAATGTTTCTTAACCACCTCTATGGCGGGATGGACGAGCCCGAGCTCAAGATCATCGACGTCTTCATCTGCAAGCTGCGCAAGAAGCTCAGCATGGCGTGCGAGGGCGAGAACTACATCGAGACCGTCTGGGGCCGCGGCTATGTGCTGCGCGAGCCCGAGGAAGCGGCCGGCGCGGTCAGCGCCGTCGCCTGACACACGTTCGTTGCGTGGGGCAAGCGGGCCGCGTCATCCGGGGGGATGACGCGGCCCTTTCTTTATGCGCGCGCAAGGCAGCGTGGCGAAGCGGCTGATCTGAAAGCAATAAGTGGCGGAGAGGGTGGGATTCGAACCCACGTTACGGTTCCCCGTAAACCGCATTTCGAGTGCGGCGCGATCGACCACTCTGCCACCTCTCCGCGAGGGGTCCGCAGGGCATGCACATGCCGCTCCGTCCGGTCGAGCGGGGGCCTCTAGACCAAGGTTCGCGGGCTTGCAAGCGCCTTGCGCACGCTTCTTGTGCGAACGCGAAAGCGCATTAGATTAAAGGCATGACCAACGCCTCCGACCCGCTCGATCTGGCGATTGCCGGCGTCCCCTTCCCGCCCGTTGCGCACGCGCGCTTCAATCTGGGCGATGTGGTGCGGCACCGGTTGTTCGATTTTCGCGGGGTGATTTTCGATATCGATCCGGTCTTCGCCAATACCGACGAATGGTATGAGGCGATCCCGGAAGATGTCCGCCCGCGCAAGGACCAGCCTTTCTATCACCTGCTCGCCGAAAATGCCGAGTCGAGCTATGTCGCTTATGTCAGCCAGCAGAATCTGGTCGCCGACGACAGTGACGAACCGGTCGACCATCCGGCGATTGGAGGCCTGTTCGACGAGCTGGATGGCGGGCGGTACAAGCTGAAGCGCGAGCACCGGCATTAGGATCGCCGCCAGCAATTTTTCACTCCGGTTTCCCCCAGCCCTTCGTCACCCCGGACTTGTTCCGGGGTCCACCGGAAGGCAATCCCCGGTGAAAGAGCCAGAAGGGTCGGAGGACAGGCAGAGTGGCCCCCGGAACAAGTCCGAGGTGACGAGATGGCGAAGGTCCCGAGCCGCCCCACCCCAAAGCGGCGCATAGCGGTTGACTTCCGCCCCCGAATCCCATAACCGCGCCGTTCCTCCCGCCGGGCTTGTCCTGCGCGGGCACATGCTTTTGAAATTGAGATGAGGCCCATGTTCGCTATCGTGCGCACGGGCGGCAAGCAGTATCGCGTTGCCGCAGGAGACAAGATCGTCGTCGAGAAGCTCGACGGCGAAGCCGGTTCGACGATCACCCTGGGTGACGTGCTGCTCGCTGGCGAAGGTTCGGATCTGAAGTCGACCGACGGCCTGACCGTTTCGGCCGAGATCGTCGCCCAGCAGAAGGGCGAGAAGGTCATCGTCTTCAAGAAGCGCCGTCGGCACAATTATCGCCGCAAGAACGGCCATCGCCAGAACCACACGATCCTGAAGATCACCGCCATCGGTGCGCAGGAGACCAAGAAGAAGGCCGCTAAGGCCAAGGCGACCGAGGGCGATGCCCCGGCGGCCGCGGAAGCGTAAGGAGTAATCCGAAATGGCACATAAGAAGGCAGGCGGCTCTTCGCGCAACGGTCGCGACTCGCAGTCCAAGCGTCTCGGCGTCAAGAAGTTCGGTGGCGAAGTCGCCATTGCCGGCAACATCCTCGTGCGTCAGCGCGGGACCAAGTATTATCCGGGCGTCAATGTCGGCATCGGCAAGGACCACACCCTTTTTGCGCTTACCGACGGCCGCGTGCGATTCCACGACGGCAAGCTCGGTCGCAAATTCTGCTCGGTAGATATGATTGCGGCTGCGGCCGAATAAGCTGGGCGACCATCCGGGTTGCCCGCCAGGGTGACCCGGGTCTCCACATCTGGAGACCGCAAAAGGGAGACGGGTCACCCCGGTCTCCCTTTTTTATTGCTCCCTCCCCACCCCAACTGTCGCGCTCCGGTCATTAACCCGGGGCATCGGCGGGTCCGCGAGGAGAGTAAGATGTTCGCACGTACACAGCGGTTGATGCTGCGGCCCGGCTGGATCGAGGATGCGCCCGAACTGGCGCGCGCGATCGGCCATCACGAGGTTGTCCGCAACCTCAGCCGCGCCCCCTGGCCCTATGCGGTGAGCGACGCCGAAGAATTTCTGATGATCGAGCGCAAGGCGAGCGACCTGCCCGTCTTCCTGATCTGCGCGCTGGATGGCGGCATCAGCCGCATCGTCGGCTGCATCGGGCTGGACCGGATGGAGCGCGGCGGCGTCGAGCTCGGCTATTGGATCGCGCCTGAAGCCTGGGGTCGCGGCTATGCGACCGAGGCCGGCCGCGCGGTGATCGACATCGCCCGCACGCTGCGCGTCCCGGCCCTCACCGCCAGCCACTTCGCCGACAACCCGGCATCGGGCCGCGTCCTGCGCAAGCTCGGCTTCCGCCCGACGGGCCGGACGGTGCAGCGCCACTCGCTGGGTCGCGGCGGCGCGGATGTGACGGTCGAGTTCGAACAACGCCTGTCGGAGTCGGACTGCACCGACCCGTGCGACCGAATGGCGGCGTGAGGTTCTAAAAAGTCCCTCCCCTTTGCCTCTTAAGCCCCTCCCCTTCAGGGGGAGGGCTTGGGGTGGGGCGTCTAAGTCTCACCGAGACTGCATTCCATGCAAAGCATCCGACGGCTGAGGTGGTCTCGACGGACGTCTCAAACTCCGGGGTGGGCCGTCACTCCCACGCTTTACCAACTTCCGCGCGAACTCCAGCTATCAGCTCATCATAAACTCGGTTCATAAAGTTGCGGCCATCGATTGGCTTCCGCAGAAGCACCGCCACACCAAAACCGTCATGCAGAAATGGCCTGACATCGTCCTTGATACCCTCGGACGCATTCCAATCGCGCCATTCTCGAATGATAGCCTTTCGATGTTCAACGGAACCGCCAGCCGTGGCGGCCCTCATCGCACCCTCAAGCGACCCAAAATCGATGTTGAAGTCCTCATTGAAGTGGACGACCATCAGATTGTGAAGCAACGGCCAGCGCTCTTCAGCGTATTTCCAAAATTCGCGCCGCCGCATAGCCATGGCCGGATACTGCCAGCGGCCACCGTGGTTCGCAATGACGGACTACCTCCAAGCGTTCGCCCAGAGGATAGGCCCCACCCCAACCCCTCCCCTGAAGGGGAGGGGCTTGGGATTGGCACTCACCTGAAACGATCGGACGGAGCCAGTTACGCAACACGGCTCCGCCCGAAACTCTGGACTTCAGTTGGCGGCAGCAGCCTCGCGCCGCACCGCATCCGGCGCGGTTTCCCACCCACCGCCGAGTGCCTTGAACAGCGCAACCTGCGCCTCCGCGAGCGCCGCGTTGGACTGAGCCAGCGCAGCCCGCGCCCCGGCCCGCTCGCGCTCGGCGTCGATCCGCTGGAGCAGGCTGTCACGCCCCGCCTCGAACCGCAGGATCGCGATCCGCGCGGCGTTGGTTGCTGACGCATCGGCGCGGCGCAGCGCAACGTTGCGCTCGATCTCGCCCGAATAGCGGGCCAGCGCCTGTTCGACCTCGCGCAGTGCGGTCAGCACCGTGCCGTCGAACGCCGCCAGCGAACCCTCCGCCCCGGCCTCGGCCTGGCGAACCCGCGCCCGCGCGGCGGTCAGGTTCGGGAAGTTCCAGCTGAGCAGCGGCCCGAGCGAGAAGTTGAACGATGAACTCTTGCCCAGATCCTCGATATTCTGCGCGCCCAGCGACACCGAACCGCCCAGCGTGATCGACGGATAGAGCGCGGCGGTCGCCACACCCACCCGCGCGGTATCCGCCGCAAGTTGCCGCTCGGCCTGACGCACATCGGGGCGGCGCGCGAGCAGGGCCTGGCCGTCGCCGACCGGGATCAGAGCCGAGACGCCCGGCGGCGTCGCGCAGGCCTCGGCCTGTCCGTCCAGCTCCGCCGGCGGCTTGCCGGTCAGCGTCGCCAGCGCATAGAGCGCCGCGCGCCGCTCCGCCTCGAACGCCGGCACCTGCGCGCGGGCATTCTCGGCCAGCACGCGCGCTTGGTCGACATCGCGGATCGTGCCGCGCCCGGCGTCGAACAGCCGCTGGGTCAGGTCGAGCGTGCGGCTCTGGAGCTGCACCGTCTCGCGCGCGACCGCGGCCTGAGCGGCAAAACCGCATGCGGCGGCATAGGTCCGCGCCGTCTCCGCCGCGATCGCCACGCGCGCGCCGTCGAGCGCTGCCTGCGCGGCATCGACATCCGCGCGCGACGCCTCGATCGATCGGCTCACGCGGCCGAACAGATCGACCTCATAGGATACGTCCAGCCCGGTCTGGAAGAAATCGCCCTCGACCCCGTCCACGCCCGGCGGCAATGCGCCCTGCGCACTCTCCGCCCCGGTGCGCGACCGGGTATAGCCCGCACTCACACTGGTCCCCGGCAGCCGCGCGCCACGCGATTCCGACAGGATCGCGCGCGCGCGCTTCAGGTTCGCCGATGCCTGGCGAATGTCGGTGTTGTAGGTCAGCGCCTCGACCACCAGCCGGTCGAGCACCGGATCCTTGAACAGCCGCCACCATTCGCCCTCGACCACACCCGGCGAGACTTTGGTCATGCCGGGATCGACAAATGCTGCGGCGGCGGCCGGCGCGGTTTCCGGTCGCTGATAGGTCGGACCGACCGCGCAGCCCGCCAGCAGCGCCGCGCTCGCGCTCATGATGAAAAGGCGCTTCATGCTGCAGGCTCCGTCACGGGGTCATGGGGTTTGCTGCGGAACCGGGCGCTCTGCGCGCTCGCCCAGATGCCGAACTTGCGGCTGATGACGTAGAAGGCCGGGGTGAAGATCAGGCCGAAGATCGTCACGCCGATCATGCCGAAGAACACCGCGACACCCAGCGCCTGGCGCAGCTCCGCCGCCGCCCCGCTCGCGATCACCAGCGGCAGCACGCCGAGGATGAAGGCGATCGACGTCATCACGATCGGACGCATGCGCTGGCTCGCGGCGTGCTTCGCTGCCTCGAACATGTCCATGCCCGCATCCTCGTTCTGGCGGGCGAATTCGACGATCAGGATCGCGTTCTTCGCCGCCAGCCCGATCAGCACCACCAGGCCGATTTGCGTCAGGATGTTATTGTCCATCCCCATCGCGTTGACGCCCAGGATCGCGGCAAGCAGACACATCGGCACGATCAGGATCACCGCCAGCGGCAGCACCAGGCTCTCGTAGAGCGCAGCGAGCAGCAGGAAGACGAACACCACCGCCAGGCCAAAGGCGATCACGCCGGTGTTACCGGCAGATTTCTGCTCCAGCGCCAGTTCGGTCCATTCGAAGCTCATCCCCTGCGGCAGCGTCTGCGCCGCAAGTGCCTCCATCGCGTCGAGCGTCTGGCCTGTCGAATAGCCGGGCTTTGAATCGCCCTGCAATTCGGCCGCCGGGTAGAGGTTGTGGCGCACCACGCGATACGGCCCGCTGTCGTTCTTCAACGTCATCACCGAACTCATCGGCACCATCTCGCCTGACGCCGATCGGGTCTTGAGACCCTGAATGTCGGTGGCATCGTCGCGATAGGGTGCGTCGGCCTGTGCCGTCACGCGGAAGGTGCGTCCCAGATAATTGAAGTCGTTGACATAGGACGAGCGAGATAGGCACCCAGCGTCGAGAAGACGTTGGACACCGGCACGCCCATGCGCTCCGCCCGCTCACGATCGACATCCGCAGTCAGGCGCGGGGTGCCGGTGTTGAACAGCGTGAAGGCACCCGCGACGCTTTCCTGCTGGTTCGCGCCCATCATCATGCCAAAGGCAGACTGCGCCAGCGCGTTATAGCCAAGGCCTTCGCGGTCCTGGATCATCATCTTGAACCCGCCGCCGGTGCCGATGCCCGGAACCGGGGGCGGCGGAATGACGAGGATGTCGCCACCCTTGATCGGGGCGAGCGCACCATAGAGCGCACCCTGAATCTCGTCCGCGGTCGCATCACGCTCGGCATGCGGGGCAAGGCCAAAGAACAGCACGCCGGTGTTCGGCGCGGTCGAGAAGCTCGCGCCGTCCAGACCCGCAAAGCCGACGACATATTTGACGCCAGGCAGCTTGCGCGCCTCCTTGATCGCCTGCTGTACGACGGCGTCGGTGCGGTTGAGCGACGACCCCGGCGGCAGCTGCACCGCGCCGATCAAATAGCCCTGATCCTGCGGCGGGATGAACCCCGATGGGGTCGACGTGAAGCGCCAGCCGGCGACGAGGATCAGCGCGACATAGACCACGCCCACGACCATCAGCATGCGCACCAGCTTCGCAGTGAGCTTGCCATAGTTCTCCGACAGCCGGTTGAAGCCGCGATTGAACGCCGCCCCGGCGCGCGCGGGCAGGCCGCGCCAGCCCGGCGCGGGCTCACTGTGATGCCCCTTATGCTTGAGCACCAGCGCGCACAGCGCGGGCGACAGCGTCAGCGACACGAACGCCGAGATCAGCGTCGCCGAGGCGATGGTGATCGCGAACTGCTGGTAGAAGGCCCCGGAAATGCCCGGGATGAACATCGTCGGCACGAACACGCCGACCAGCACCAGGCTGATCGCGACGATCGCGCCCGACACTTCGTCCATCGTCTTGTGCGCGGCTTCCTTCGGGGACAGCCCCTCCTCTTCCATCAGTCGCTCGACATTCTCGACCACCACGATCGCGTCGTCGACGACGATGCCGATGGCAAGGACCAGACCGAACAGCGACAGCGTGTTGAGCGAATAGCCGAACGCCAGCAGCACCGCGAACGCGCCGACCAGCGAGATCGGGATCGCGACGATCGGCACCACCGCCGCGCGCCAGCTCTGGAGGAAAATGAGCACCACCAGCACGACCAGCACCAGCGCCTCGATCAACGTGTGCTCGACCGCCGTGATCGATTCAGCGATATATTCGGTCGGGTTGTAGTCGATCGAATATTTCATCCCTGGCGGGAAATCCTTGGCCAGGCTGTCCAGCTCGGCCTTGACCGCATCGGCGGTCGCCAGCGCGTTGGAGCCCGGCAGCTGGAAGATACCGACGCCCACCGCGCGCTTGTCATTCAGATAGCCGTTGAAATTATAGTCCTGCGCGCCGAGTTCGACGCGGGCAACGTCCCGCAGATGCGTCAGGCGACCGGCGGCATCACGCTTGACCACGATCGATCCGAATTCCTCGGTCGTGGTCAGGCGGCCCTTGGTCTGGACGCCCAGCTCGAACGCCGGGCTTGCATTACCATATGGCGGCGCACCGACGGTACCGGCGGCGACCTGGACATTCTGGCCACGGATCGCGTTGACCACTTCGTCCACGGTCATGTCGCGCGCAGCGGCAAGGCCGGGGTCGATCCACACGCGCATATTATAGTCGCGCCCGCCAAACGCCTGTGCCTGCCCCACACCGGGAATGCGCGCGATGCGGTCCTGCACCTGCAGCGTGACGTAGTTGGAGATATATTGAACATCGAGGCTGTTGTCGGGCGAGGTGAAGAACGCGACCATCAGGAAGTCGGGCGAACTCTTGTTCACCGTCACGCCGATGCGGCGGACATCCTCGGGCAGGCGCGGCTCGGCGGTCGCCACCTTGTTTTGCACCAGCACCTGTGCCTGATCGACATTGGTGCCCTGCTTGAACGCAACCGTGATCTGGGTCTGGCCATTCCCGGTCGACGACGACGTCATGTAGAGCATGTTGTCGACGCCGTTGATCGCCTGTTCGATCGGCGCGGCAACGGTTTCGGCGACGGTCTCGGCGCTCGCCCCCGGATAGGCGGCGGTCACCACCACCGTCGGTGGCGCGATGTTGGGATATTGGGCGATCGGCAGCGACGGATAGGCGATGGCGCCGACGATCACGATCAGGATCGACAGCACCGCCGCAAAGATCGGTCGGTCGATGAAGAAATGGGGGAATTTCATGGAACGCGCCCCTTATTGGACGGTCGCCTGGCCCGAAGCCGGCGGATCGATGGGGCGGGTCGGCGCGGCCTGCTTGGTCGGGTCGGGCGTGATCTTGCCGGCCTTGGGCGTGATTGGCGCGCCCGGCTGAAGCCGTCCCACGCCGGTCAGGATCACCCGGTCGGTCGGCGCAAGACCATCGCGGACGATGCGCAGCCCCTCGGCCTTCGCGCCAACTTCGACCACGCGCGGGGTCGCCTTGTTATCCTTGCTCACGACAAAGACGAGGCGGCGGGTCTGGTCGGTAACGATCGCTTCGTCGGGAACCAGCATCGCACGATAGCTGCCCGAACCGAGCAGGCGGGCACGACCGAACATGCCGGGCGTCAGGAAGCCGGTCGGGTTGGGCACCACGGCATGCGCGCGGATCGTGCCCGAATTGGGGTCCACCGCATTGTCGAGAAACGCCATGCGGCCGTTCCAACGATACTCATTCTCGTCCGCGAGCTGGATCTGCACCGGGTTGGCGGTGGTACGCGACGACCCGCGCTCGCCGCGCTGATCCTGCCGCAGATTCTTGAGGTAGAAGGCCTCGGCCCCCTCGAACTCGAACCAGATCGGGTTGAGCGAGACGACGCGGGTCAGCACCGTCTGCCCCTCCGCCACGAAATCGCCGATGCTGACCTTGCGGTCCGACACCCGCCCGCTGAACGGCGCGCGCACGGTGGTGAAGCCCAGGTTGAGCATCGCCTGCGATGCGGCGGCGCGGCCCGCTGCAAGGTCAGCGGCGGCGCTGCGCTCGGCCGCGACATTCGCCTCCAGTTCCTCGGCGCTCACCGCCTGCGCGCTCGCCAGCGCGCGGCTGCGCGCGGTAACCTGGCGGGCATTGTTGAGCGCAGCCTGCGCCCGGGCGATCTGCGCCTGCGCCTGCATCAGCTGGGCGCGATAGGGACGCGGATCGATCGTGAACAGCGCCTGGCCCTTGCGGACATCCTGGCCATCGCGGAAATGGACCGCCGTGATGACACCGTTGACCCGCGCGCGCAGCTCGACATCCTCGGGCGCGACGAAGCGACCGGTATAATCGTCCCAATCGACCACTTCGCGCTGGAGCGGCGTTGCCACCATCACTTCGGGCGGGGGCGGCGCGGCGGGCGGCTGTCCGCCACCACAAGCACTCAAAGCCGCCAGCGCCACAAAGCCTGCCAGGACACGCATATCGTATTTCCCCTTATTGCGCTGCAGCAATTGGGGAGGCGGAAAAGCGGTTTCAACCCCGGAACGGATAATTTCTGATATTTCTCGTTCAGTAATTGATCGAGAGAGTCAGAACGTGCTCAGGCGGCCACGGTTCCGCGCGGCAGCACCGCCGCGGCATAGTCGCTTTCCACCTTCTGGATCAGCGCGCGGTCGTCATGGTTCCACGGGTGGAAGCCAGGCATGAAATAGCTCAGCCAGGCCGGGATCATCCGCGTGACGATACCCGGCGACACCAGCAGATACTTCGCCACCTTCGCCTTGGCGCGCCATCCGGTGACGCCGTCCTGCGCCATCAGGTCCAGCGTGCCCTCGATCCGGTGCTTCCAGAAGGTGACCGTGATCAGCAGCATCGTCAGCGACTTGATCTTCCAGCGCTTCCACCGGCTCATGCCGCGCGTCGCATGGAGATAGGTGTCATAGGCGACGCCCTTGTGCTCGATCTCCTCCAGCGCGTGCCAGCGCCACAGATCGGCATTTTCCGTGTCCGCGCCCGCGAGATGCTTGGGGTTGCGGATCAGCTCGGACGCCAGGATCGCGGTATAATGTTCCAGCGCCATCGTCGCGGCGAGCTGAACGATCTTGGGCCGCGACCGCGCGATCTCCAGCACCTGATCCACGCGCGATTCCAGCCGGCTGATGTCATAGCCATGATCGAGCACGCGCTTGTTGAACGCGACATGCTCGCGGCTATGCACCACTTCCTGCACCGTGAACGCCTTGATCTCGCGCGCCAGCTTCTCGTCCACGCCGTCGCGGAACGCCTTCACGCTCTCGATGAAATAGGCCTCGCCCTTGGGGAAGGTCACCGACAGCGCATTGTAGAATGCGGTCGCGGTCACGTCCCCGCCCAGCCACAGACGGTCCTGCTGCTGGCCGCGCCCGAACCGGCGGTCGCGCGGGGTGATGGTAAGGTCAGCGGGAGTCTTTGCGTTCGACATCATTTTGCTCCAAGGCTTTGGCAGGGACCTAACGCTTACTTACACGAATGTCAATAACACCCATCTCCGAACGCCGTCGGCTCAGCCCCGAAGAATCACGTGACGCCGCGCTTGAGGCTGCGCGTGCGATCCTGATCGAGGCTGGCCCCCAGGCCGTCACCCTCAAGGCCGTCGCCGCGCGCATCGGGCGCACGCACGCCAATCTGCTGCACCATTTCGGTTCGGCGGCGGGGCTGCAGCGCGCGCTCGCCCGCAGCCTCGCGGAGACCGTCTGCGCGCGCATCGTTCGGCTGATTCAGGAAGCGCGCGCCGACGGGGCCGCGCCGACCGAGGACAAGCCGCGTGAGGTGGTCGATCTCGCCTTCGACGCATTCGACAAATCCGGCGCAGGTGCGCTGGCCAGCTGGATGATCCTGTCGGGCAATGAGGATGCGCTCGATCCGATCCTCGAAGTCATCCACGGCCTGGTCGACCAGATCGCGGCGGTGGAGGGCGAAGATACCGGCACCGCGTTGCGCGAAGACACGCTCAGCCTGGTTCTCATGGCGATGGGCGACGCGCTGCTCGGCGAACAGCTGGCCCGCTCGCTCGACCTCCCCCGCGGCGCCGCGCGCGAAATCGCCCTGCGCCAGCTCACCGGATCGCCCCGCTTCCAGAAGATGTGGGGCCAGGACATTTAATCATGCATTTTCTCGACCAGGCAAAAATCTACATCAAATCGGGCTGGGGCGGCGGCGGCGCCGTCGGCTTTCGGCGTGAGAAATATGTCGAATATGGCGGCCCCGACGGCGGCGATGGCGGCAAGGGCGGCGACATCATCTTCGAAGCGGTGCCCGGGCTGAACACGCTGATCGACTTTCGCTATACCCAGCATTTCCGCGCCGAGCGCGGCCATGGCGGTTCGGGCAGCAACAAGACCGGCGCGGGTGGCGAGGATCTGGTGATCAAGCTGCCCGTCGGGACGCAGATCCTGGCCGATGACGAGGAGCGCACCCTGCTCGCCGACCTGACCGAGGCGGGGCAGCGTATCGTGTTCCTCAAGGGCGGCGATGGCGGGCGTGGCAATGCCAGCTACAAGACCAGCACCAACCGCACCCCGCGCCAGCACGGCACCGGCTGGCCGGGCGAGGAAATGTATGTCTGGCTGCGGCTGAAGCTGCTCGCCGATGCAGGCCTTGTCGGCCTGCCCAATGCCGGCAAGTCGACCTTCATCAACGCCGTGACCAACGCTCAGGCCAAAGTCGGCGCCTACGCCTTCACCACCACCCGCCCCCAGCTCGGCGTGGTGCGACACAAGGGCAATGAATTCGTCATCGCCGACATCCCCGGCCTGATCGAGGGCGCGGCGGAAGGGGCCGGGATTGGCGACCGCTTCCTCGGCCATATCGAGCGGTGCAAGGTGCTGCTGCATCTGGTCGACGCCAATGACGAAGACGTCGCCACCAGCTACCGGATCGTCCGCGACGAGCTCGAAGCCTATGGTGCCGGGCTGCTCGACAAGAAGATCATCATCGCGCTCAACAAGATCGACACGCTCGACGACGAGCTGATCGCCGCCCTCTCCGCCGAGCTCGAAGCGGCGAGCGGTGCCGAGGTCATCCCGATCAGCGGTGCCAGCGGCGTCGGCGTCGACTGGGTGCTCGACAAATTGCTCGAAGCGATCGGCCCGGACCATGCCCGCGTCAGCGACGATGACGAGGGCGAAGAGCCGGTGGAGTGGTCGCCGATCTAAACGCCACCACCCTGCACGACGCGATTTTCGCAAGCGACTGACTGGCGCTCGTGCCGCAATCGCCTAGATTGTGCGCCATGCTGTATCGTTTTGCCCCGCTCGCCCTGATCGCGATCGCCATCCCCGCCGCCGCGCAGGAGCAAGCAGCGGAACCGAAGCGCGAACCGATGCGCACGCGCGTCTATATCGGCCCGCAGCTTTCGCCCAAGACGCCCGGCGCCAATCACCTGTCCTTCGGCCCGTTTTTCGACGTCTCCCGCGCGCGCGGCGATGACCCGTTCGAGTTTGAAGCGCCCGATGAGAGCTTTGGCTTTCCGGTCGTCGAAGTCGGCGGCGTCGAATTAGGCCCCGCCCTGGGCTTTCGCGGCAAGCGCAAGGCGGCCGATATCGGCGTGCCCCTCCACGAAGTCGGGTTCAGCTTCGAGATCGGCGGCTTTGCCCAGACCTATCTCGCGAAGAACATCCGTGTCCGCGCCGAAGCGCGTCAGGCGGTGAGCGGCCATGACGGCCTGGTCGGGGAAGTCAGCGCCGATTACATCCTCCGCGACGGCGACAAATGGCTGTTCTCGCTCGGCCCGCGCGTGACGCTCGCCGACGGCAAGTACCATCGCGCCTGGTATGGCATCACCGCAGCCGACAGCGCGGCGTCCGGCCTCGCCCAGTTCCACCCCGACGGCGGGGTCGAGGGTGCCGGCCTCGCCGCCGGCTATCTGCGCCAGCTCAACAAGCGGATCGGGCTCAGCGCATATGCGCGCTACGATCATCTGATCGGCGACGCCGGGCGCTCGCCTTACGTCCGGGCGGCGGGATCGCGCAGCCAGCCTTCGGTCGGTTTCGCACTCAGCTATACCTTCGGCGGAAAGTAACCAAAGCCGGACAGTTGCGGTTCAGCAACGATCTGGCACAAACTCCTGCGTCACAACGTCGGGGGGACAAGATGGTCAGGTTGATGCTCCTGCTCACCGCAGTCGCAGTGGTTGCCGCTCCGGCAGCCGACGCGCAGCGCTTTCGCGAGCGGCTGGCGGAGCGGATAGCCGAACGCGCCGCCGCCCGCGGTGCCGAGGCGCCGGCGGAAGGGATGGTCGAACATAGTTTCGGCACCGATCCGCTGCAGAAACTGGATTTCTGGGCGGCTAGGGACAAGGCGAAACCCGCGCCGATCGTGATCTTCGTCCATGGCGGCGGCTGGAAGCGCGGCGACAAGCGCAACGCGACCGGCGCGGCCAAGGTGACGCATTTCATCGAACAGGGCTATGCCGTCGCCTCGGTCAACTACCGCCTAGTCCCCGCCGCAAAGGTCGAGGATCAAGCCGCCGATGTCGCCAGCGCCTTTGCGTGGCTGCGCAGCAATGCGGCCAAACTCAATATCGATCCCGCGCGCATGGTGCTGATGGGCCACAGCGCCGGCGCACACCTTGTCGCCCTGGTCGGCACCGACCCCCGCTACGCCCGCGCCGCCGGCTTTGCGCTCAGCGACATTCGCGGCGTGATCCCGCTCGATGGCGCTGCCTACGACGTCGCCGCGCAGATCGCGGACGGCGGGAAGTTCATGCACGACACCTATGTCCAGGCGTTTGGCAGCGATCCCGCGCGGCAGAAAGCGCTGTCCCCCACCCTCCACGCCGCCGGGCCGAATGCCCCGGCCTTCCTGATCCTCCATGTCGACCGCGACGACGGCAAGCGCCAGTCCGAAGGCCTCGGCGCCGCGCTGCGCAAGGCCGGCACCCCGGCGCAGGTCACGCGGATCGAGGGACGTGGCCTGATCGGCCATGCGGAGATCAATCGCAAGCTGGGACAAGCCGACTACCCCGCGACGCCTATCGTTGATGCGTGGCTGAAGAGGCGGTTTTAGGCTGTTAGGCCGTAGCGGCCGCTTCTGAAGCGAGGGCTGAATGCCTGAAACTGGGTAGGAAACTTCCATCCCCCCGTCATGCTGAACTTGTTTCAGCATCCACTCTTCCACTCGCTGCTCGGCCGCCTGCGGAGATGTGGATGCTCAAACAAGTTCAGGATGACGGAGTGAACAAACGGATGCGTCCGCAATAGCGTCGTCAGCGGCATATCCGCTTGCCCGTTCGCCCTGAGCTTGGCGAAGGGCCATATCCGGTCCTCGCTGAGTACAGGGCTGGTGATTCGACAAGCTCAGCACAAACGGGGTGAAGTTCGACCTTTAGCCCCACATAAACTTCTCCACTTCCCACATCGCCCGCCGCGCCTGTATGCCGCGCGCGATGAACCTCTTCCCGCCCGCCTCCTGCCCGCGCCTCGTCGTCAAGATCGGATCGGCGCTGCTCGTCGACCCGGATGGCGGCGTGCGGCGCGGCTGGCTGGAGGGGATCGCCGCCGACATCGCCGCGCGGGTGCAGGCGGGGCAGCAGGTTGCGGTCGTGTCCTCCGGTGCCATCGCGCTCGGTGCGCGCCGCCTCAACCTGCCCAAGGGCGGCCGCGCCAGCCTTGAGGATGCGCAGGCCGCCGCCGCCACCGGTCAGATCGCGCTCAGCCAGGTCTGGGCCGAGGTGCTCGCCGCCAACGGCCTCACCGCCGCGCAGATGCTGGTCACGCTCGACGATCTTGAGGATCGCCGCCGCTACCTCAACGCCGCCGCGACGCTGGGCCGCCTGCTCAGCCTCG
>NZ_LSJM01000201.1 GCF_001557215.1 Sphingomonas sp. CCH9-E2
CCGCGTCGTTCCGCCGCACGCGACCAGAGGTAACCGCCGATCAGTGCTGCCCACATCCACACATCGATGATGAAAATGCTGTCGCCGTGATACCAGGTCGATGCAAAGGGTTCGAGGAGCCGTACCCCGTAATTGTTCAGCCAGTCGAACGCCGGATGGCTGAGCGTCCCGATGAACGCGAGCAGCAACAAATGCCACGGTCGCACCGGCGCGCGCGCCTCGGGCCGCTTGCCCCGCCGCGCCTGCCACCGGTCGAACCCGATCATGATCGCGGTCAGCAGTACCGGCAGCACCAGCATCGCGATCGGCCCATGCGTCAGCCCGCGCCGCATCTCCAGCGACTGGATGCCATAGACGGTGCAGGCCGCGTCCAGATCGGGGATATTCGCCGCGATGATCAGCGTCGGCATGCCCAGGCCCGACAGCTTCTTCAGCCCCGCCTGCCCCAGCGCAGCACCGATCATGCTGTGTGTCAGATTGTCCATGAACCAGCCGCTATGCGGTGCGCGGTTCCTTGTCCACCTGCCAGGTCTGGCCCTTGCTGACGAGCTTTTGCAGGTCGGCGACCTTGCCCTCGCTCACCGCCGCATTCTGCGCGACGACCGCGCTTTCGAAGGTCGGCGCGGGATCGTCATAGATCACGCCCAGCGCCATCGGGAACGGCCCGAACGGCATCTCGACCAGCAGATGCGCGAGCATCCGGTTGGTCACGTCATGCACCAGCACAGCCGATGCATCGCCATCGACCACATCGACGACCTTCAGCGTCAGGCTTCCGGTATCGAGCGCCAGCCCCTTGGTCCCGCCCGCGAACAGCATCGGCTGCCCATGCTCGACCCACAGCTGGTGCCCGGCATTCGCCTTGTCGGTGAAAGACGCGAAGACATCCGCGTTATAGACGATGCAATTCTGGAAAATCTCGACGAACGCCGCGCCCTTGTGCGCGTGCGCGGCCTTGAGCAGTGCGGGCAGATTTTTGTTCACATCGATCCCGCGCGCAATGAAGCGCGCGCCGCTGCCCAGAGCGAACGCGCATGGCTTGGCCGGATGATCGACCGATCCGAACGGGGTAGAGGGCGACCGCGTCCCCTCCCGGCTCGTCGGCGAATATTGACCCTTAGTCAGCCCGTAAATCTCGTTGTTGAACAACAGGATCTGGCAATCGAGGTTGCGGCGCAGCAGGTGCATGGTGTGATTGCCGCCGATCGACAGCCCATCGCCATCCCCGGTGATGATCCACACGTCCAGCTCGGGATTGGCCAGCTTCACCCCCGTCGCCACCGCCGGCGCACGGCCATGGATGGTGTGGAAGCCGTATGTTTCCATATAATAGGGGAAACGCGACGAGCAGCCGATTCCGCTGACGAACACCGTCGTCTCCGGCGTCGCGCCGATCTCCGGCATCGTCCGCTGCACCGCCTTCAGGATCGCATAGTCGCCGCAGCCGGGGCACCAGCGGACCTCCTGGTCGGTCTCCCAATCCTTCGGCGTCGAGGGGCGGATGGTAGTGATCTCGTTCATGCCAAAGCCTCCTCGATCGCCGCCTCGATCTCATGGATTCGGAACGGCTGACCCGACACCTTGTTCAATGGCCTGGCGTCGACAAGATATTGATCGCGCAGCAAGGTCTTGAGCTGCCCGGTGTTCATCTCGGGCACCAACACCTTCTCGTAACCCTTCAGCAAATCACCCAAATTCGCCGGCAGCGGCCAGATATGGCGGACATGGATGTGCGACACGTCCAGCCCCTTGCGCCGCGCCCTCCGCACGGCCTGGGTGATCGGGCCATAGGTCGATCCCCACCCGACGACGGCCAGCTTCCCGCCCGCTTCGCCCTGCTCGATCTCCTGATCCGGCACCGCGATCCCGGCGATCTTCGCCTGGCGCGTGTCGGTCATCGTCTGGTGGGTGGCGGGAGCATAATCGATATTGCCCGTCCCCGGCGCCTTCTCGATCCCGCCGATGCGGTGGAGCAGCCCCGGCGTCCCCGGCTTGACCCATGGCCGCGCCAGCTTCTCGTTGCGGGCATAGGGCAGGAATTTCTGACCCTCAGGCGGCGGCTCAGTGCGGAATTCCACCGGGAATGGCGCATAATCGCCCATGTCCGGCACCTTCCACGGCTCGGCGGCATTCTGCAGATAGCCGTCGGTCAGCAGCATCACCGGGGTCATATATTGCGTCGCGATCCGCACCGCCTCGATCGCCACGTCGAAACAATCGGCGGCAGAGCGCGCGGCGATCACCGGCACCGGGGCATCGCCATTGCGGCCATAGACCGCCTGATACAGGTCCGACTGCTCGGTCTTGGTCGGCAGCCCCGTCGACGGCCCGCCGCGCTGGGCATTGACAATCACCAGCGGCAATTCGGTCATGATCGCCAGGCCGATCGCCTCGGTCTTCAGCGCGATCCCCGGCCCCGACGAACAGGTGACGCCCAGCGACCCGGCATAGGACGCCCCGATGGCGGAGGCTACCGCCGCAATCTCGTCCTCGGCCTGAAATGTCGTGACCCCGAACTCCTTCAACCGCGCCAAATGGTGCAGGATCGCGCTCGCCGGGGTGATCGGGTAACCGCCATAAAAGAGCTTGAGGTTCGCCAGCTGCGCCCCAGCGACAAGCCCCATGCTGATCGCATCCGCGCCCGTCACCGTGCGGTACAGCCCCGGCTCCACCGGCGCGGCGGGCACATGCATCTGCCCGATCCCCAGCGCGCCCAGCTCCGCCGTCTCACCATAGGCATGGCCGGCATTGAGCGCAGCGATATTCGCCTCGGCCAGCTCGGGCGCCTTGGCGAACTTGGCCTTGAGCCAGTCCACCAGCGGCCCGCGCTCGCGGTCGAACATCCACAGCGCCAGCCCCAGCGTCCACATATTCTTGCAGCGCAGCGCCTCCTTGTTGCCCAGCCCGAACGGCTTCACGGCATCCAGCGTCAGCTGCGAGATATTGAGCTTGAGCAGCTGCCATTTGGCGAGGCTGTCGTCCTCCAGCGGGTTCGCGGCGTATTTCGCCTTGTCGAGGTTGCGCTTGTTGAACTCGCCTTCATCCGCGATGATCAGCCCGCCGGGCTTCAGGTCGCCGACATTGGTCTTGAGCGCCGCCGGGTTCATCGCGACCAGCACATCCGGCGCATCGCCGGCCGTCTCGATCGCCGCCGACCCGAAGTTGATCTGGAAGGCGGAGACCCCGAACAACGTCCCCTGCGGCGCACGGATTTCGGCGGGGAAATCGGGGAAGGTGGCGAGGTCGTTGCCCGCCAGCGCGGTCGACAGGGTGAATTGCCCCCCGGTCAGCTGCATCCCGTCGCCGCTGTCTCCGGCAAATCGGACGACCACCGCTTCGGGCGGCGGATTGGCGGAAGCCTCTTCGGGCGTGACCTGATGGGCGGCTGTGGCCATTCAGTCTCTTCCTGCAATGTCATCCCGTCCTCTGCGGGACGGTATGAAGGCAAGGTTAGAAGGATGGCGCGCGGTTGCAACCGCTTCTTTTAGGGTGCCCTGCCCAACGCCAGGATCGACGCGACATGCCGCGCCGACACCTCCATTGCGTCGAGCCCGTACCCCCCGCCCAGCGCGCTCGCGAGCGGCAGCCCATGCCGCCGCGCCAGCCCCGCGATCCAGCTGTCGCGCACGACCAGCCCGTCGCGGCTCAGCCCCAACCGCCCCAGCCGGTCGCCCTCCCACGGATCGACCCCGGCCTGATACAGCAGGATGGTCGGCGCGAACGCATTGACCAGCCCCGGCAGGCTGGCGCTTAGCGCCTCCATATAGCCAGCATCATCCACCCCGTCGGGCAGCGCGACGTCCAACGTCGAACGCGCTTTGCGCACCGGGAAGTTCTTCTCGGCATGGATCGAATAGGTCGCGATATCGGTGCGCCCCGCCGTCAGCGCGGCGGTACCGTCGCCCTGATGCACGTCGCAATCGACGATCAGCACCCGCTCCCCCTCCTCAGCCAGCCGATGCGCGGCGATGGCAAGGTCGTTGAACACACAAAAGCCCGCCCCGGTCGCGTGCAGCGCATGGTGGCTGCCCCCGGCGGTATTGGCGGCAAAGCCAACACGCTGCGCGATCTTCGCCGCGGCATAAGTGCCGCCCGGCACCGCCAACGCCCGCGCCGCCACCTCCGGCGTCACCGGAAACCCGATCCGCCGCTCCTTCTCACGCGGCACCCGCGTCTCGATCACCTCGGCGACATAATCGGGATCGTGCACCGCCTCGATCCAGTCGCGCGGCATCATGTCGGGTTCATGCCATTCCAGCGTATCGCCCAGATCGCGCAGCAAGTCGCGGACCAGCCCGTTCTTGTTCCACTGATACTGGCTGCGCGCGGGCGCGGGCGCGACATAGAGCGGGTGGTGGACGACGGCGATGGGCACGGCTCAATCCTCCCCTGCGAGGGGAGGTGGCATCGCGTAGCGATGACGGAGGGGTGTCGCGCTATCGAAAGGGGGACACCCCTCCACCACGCCTTCGGCGCGGTCCCCCTCCCCTTTCAGGGGAGGAATGAAATGGCTGTCGATCCGCGCATCCCTCAAGCCGCCAACGCCTCCAGCGCCTCCTGCGCCTCCATCCACGCCGTCTCCGCCGCCTCGATCCCTTTCACCACCACGCCGCGCTGCTTCATCAACTCGGTCATGGTCAGCTTCGCGAGATCGGGCGCAGCGCTGGCGGGATCGAACATCGCCCGGTCAATCGCGCTCAGCTTTTCCTGCAACCTGGTCAGCTCCGCCTCCGCCGCCTTGGCGACCTTGCGCATCGCATTGCCCTTCTCGCGCGCCTCGGCCGCCTCGCGCCGCGCATCCTTGCGGTTGACGCCGCCCTTGGTGCCACCCTCGCCCTTCGGCTCCTTGGCCAGCACGAACGCGATGTAATCCTCGATGCTCCCGTCGAACGGCTTCGCCGTCCCGCCATCGACCAGAACCAGCCGGTCGGCGGTCATCTCGATCATGTGCCGGTCATGGCTGACGATCACGACACAGCCCTGATAGGCGGTCAGCGCCTGAATCAGCGCCTCACGCGAGTCGACATCGAGGTGGTTGGTCGGCTCGTCGAGGATCAGCATATGCGGCGCGTCGCGGGTGATCAGCGCCAGCGCCAGCCGCGCGCGCTCCCCGCCCGACAGCTTGCCGACCTGCGTCAGCGCCTTGTCACCGGCAAAGCCGAACCGGCCCAGCTGCGCGCGCACCGCGGCGGGCTTCTCGCCATCCATCAACCGCTGCATATGGTCGTACGGCGTCTCGTCGCTGTGCAGTTCCTCGACCTGATACTGGGTGAAGTATCCCACCCGCATCTTAGCCGACGCCGCCTTCTCGCCATCCAGCGGCGTCAGCTGCGCCGCCAGCAGCCGCGCCAGCGTCGTCTTGCCATTGCCGTTGCGGCCCAGCAACGCGATGCGGTCGTCGGGATCGATGCGCAGGTTCAGCCGCGACAGGATCGGCGTCCCGTCATAGCCGACACTGGCATGGTCGAGCGTGATCAGCGGCGGGCGCAGCTGGTCGGGATCGGGAAAGCCGAACGCCAGCGTCGGATCGTCGACCACCGCCGCAATCGGCTGCATCCGCGCCAACGCCTTGGCGCGCGACTGCGCCTGCTTCGCGGTCGATGCGCGGGCCGAATTGCGCGCGACATAATCCTGCAGCTTCGCGCGTTCGGCCAGCTGCTTCTCGCGCGCTGCCGCCTGCTGCGCCTGCCGCTCGGCCTTTTGCCGCTCGAACTGGTCGTAGCCGCCGGGATAGAGCGTCAGCTTGCCCTTATCGAGATGCAGGATGTGGTCGACGACATTGTTGAGGAAATCCCGCTCATGGCTGACGATCACGATCGTCGCGGGGTAGGAAATCAGGAAATCCTCGAGCCACAGCACCGCTTCGAGGTCGAGGTGGTTCGACGGTTCGTCGAGCAGCAACAGGTCCGGCTGACTGAACAGCAATGCCGCCAGCGCAACGCGCATCCGCCACCCGCCCGAAAAACTGTCGAGCGGACGGTGCTGCGCCTCCTCGTCAAAGCCAAGGCCGACCAGGATCCGCGCCGCGCGCGACGGCGCGGTATAGGCGTCGATCGCCCCAAGCCGCTCGTGAATCTCGCCCAGCCGGTCGGGGTCTTCGAGCCCCTCGGCCTCCGCCATCAGCGCCGCCCGCTCGGTATCGGCGGCCAGCACCGTCTCGAACGGCGTGGTCTTTCCAGCCGGTGCTTCCTGCGCGACATAGCCGATCCGCGCGCCACGCGGCATGTCGGCGCTGCCTTCATCGGGGTCGATCTGCCCGGCGATTACCTTGACCAGCGTCGACTTGCCCGCGCCGTTCCGTCCGACCAGCCCGATCCGCCCACGCGGCGGCAATGCCGCACTGGCGCGGTCGATGATCGTGCGCCCGCCCAGGCGGACGGTGATGGCGGAAAGGTTCAGCATGGCGGCGCGCCTAGCACCGCCACCCGATTCAGGAAAGCCGCCCCTCGAAATCTGCGTAACCGAAGCTCTTCACGATCCGCAGATCGTCGGTCCGGCTGTCCCACAACGCGATGCTCGGCAGCGGGACGCCGTTGAACGTCGTCGTCTTGACCATCGAATAATGCGCCTGATCGAGGAACGCGAAGCGCTGCCCCGGCACCGGCCATTCCGGAAAGCGGAAATCGCCGAGGATATCGCCAGCCAGACACGACGGCCCGCCCAGCCGCACCAGCACTTCGCCCTCTTCGCCCAGCATCGCCGGGCGGTACGGCGCCTCGATCACGTCGGGCATGTGGCAGGTAGCGGAGATATCGACCACGCCGATCGGCATGCCGTTGGTGAAGACATCGACGAACTCGCCGACCAGAATCCCGGTATCCAGCGCGATCGCCTCGCCCGGCTCCAGGATCACCTCCAGACCCGTCTCCTCGCGCACTTGGCGGAGGAAATCGACCAGATCGTCGCGCTGGTAATCGGCGCGGGTGATATGATGCCCGCCGCCGAAATTAAGCCATTTCAGCTGCCCGAAATAGGGCTCCAGCCGCGGCTTCAGTGCTTCCCAGGTCCGGCGCAGCGGCGGAAAATCCTGTTCGCATAGCGAATGGACATGGATGCCGTCCACACCCTCCAGATGCTCGGCATGAAGCTGGTCGGCGGGAAAACCGAGCCGCGAATGCGGCTGGGCGGGGTCGTATTTCTGGACCTCACCCTCGCTATGCATGGGGTTGAGGCGCAGCCCGACCTCGAATTTCTCACCCCGCGCCCGCGCCGCCGCCAGCTCGCTCTTCATCGCGGTATGCTGAAACGGGGTGTTGAAGATCACATGGTCGGAAATCGCGCAGACCTCCGCCATGTCCGATTTTTTATAGCCCGAACAATAGGTTGCGATCTCACCATGATAATGGCTCTTCGCCAGCCGCGCTTCCCACAGGCCCGACGTCGCCACTCCGTCGAGATATTTGCCCACCAGATCGCCCAGCGACCACATCGAAAACGCCTTGAGCGCCAGCAGGATCTTCACCCCCGCGCGGTCGCGGACATCGGCGATGGTCTGCAGATTGCGCTCCACCGCCGCCGCATCGACGACAAAGCACGGCGACGGCACGCGCGACAGGTCGAACCCGGCGAACGCACCCGGATCACCGGCCTTGGTGGACATGACGGGCGACGCAGCGCGGGTTTCCATTACACTTCCCCAGATTGAGGCATTCCCGACCCAGCCTGGGTCGAGATTTGGTTCAGGCGGTGGCGAAAAGCGTGATTGCCGAGCACCGGAGCGCAGCGTGCTTCAGGCACGTGAGCATCGGAGCGCAGGGAATCGCGCTTTGCAGCCCCGCATGGGCCAAATATCGGCCCAGGCTAGAACTTCAGCGGCTCGGCCAGCTCCTTCACCTGCCACGGCAGGCCATGCTGGTTCAGCATGTCCATGAAGGGATCGGGATCGAACTGCTCCATGTTGAACACGCCCTCACCGCGCCACGTGCCATTGAGCATCAGCGCCGCGCCGATCATCGCGGGCACGCCGGTGGTGTAGCTCACCGCCTGGTTTCCGGTCTCCTCGAACGCATCCTCGTGATCGCAGATGTTGTAGACGTAGAAGGTCTTCTCTTCCCCGTCCTTGGTGCCGGTCGCGATGTCGCCGATATTGGTCTTGCCCTTGGTCGTGGTCCCCAGCGTCGACGGCTCCGGCAGCACGGCCTTCAGGAACTGCAGCGGCACGATCTCGCGGCCTTCGTACATGATCGGCTCGATCGAGGTCAGGCCGACATTCTGCAGCACGCGCAGATGCGTCAGATACTGTTCGCCGAACGTCATCCAGAAGCGCGCACGCTCCATTTCGGGGATGAACTTGGCCAGGCTCTCCAGCTCCTCATGGTACATGAGGTACATGTTCTTCGCGCCGACCTGATCGAACTCGAACACCTGCCGCGTCGACAGCGCCGGGGTCTCGACCCATTCGCCATTCTCCCAGTGCCGCGCGGGCGCGGTGATCTCGCGGATGTTGATCTCGGGGTTGAAGTTGGTCGCGAAATGCTGGCCATGATCGCCGCCATTGCAATCGAGAATGTCGAGCGTGCGGATCGTGTCGAGCAGATGCTTCTTGATGTACATCGCGAACACGCTGGTCACGCCCGGATCGAAGCCCGAGCCGAGCAGCGCCATCAGGCCGGCATTCTTGAAGCGATCCTGATAATCCCATTGCCAGCCATAATGGAACCGCGCCTCGTCGCGCGGCTCGTAGTTCGCGGTGTCGAGATAGTCGGTGCCGGTGTTCAGGCACGCGTCCATCAGGTTCAGGTCCTGATAGGGCAGCGCCAGATTGACCAGCAGGTTCGGCTTGACCTGCTCGATCAGCTTCGACGTCGCGGCGACGTCATCGGCATCGACCTGCGCGGTGTCGATCGTCACGCCAAAGCGCTCCTTGACCGATTCGGCGATCGCATCGCACTTGAACTGACGGCGGCTGGCGAGCGTGATCTTGCCGAACAGCTCGGGATTCTTCGCCATCTTGTGCACCGCGACCGACGAAACGCCGCCTGCGCCGATTACGAGAACGTCCTTCACGCCTTTGTCCTTCCTCAACTGTCCCGGGGGAATGCGGCCCCCATATGGGAGCAACGCCCCGGATGCAAAGGGCGAAGCACAGGCTGGCCCTAAGCCGCTGGATTCTCCTATGGATGCGTCATGAGCATGACGATCGGACGCAGGACATTCATCGGCGGCGCCGCCACCCTAGGCCTCGGCGGCACCGCCGCCGCGCAATCGACACAGAAGATATTCGCCCCCCTGCCACCCTGGCCGCCGCGCGAAACGCTGATGCTGTGGCCGACCCTGCCGCCCGGCACCCCGCCCGGCATCACGCCGTCGAAGGAACCGGTCCCCCTGCCCCCCGGCACGCCGCAGCGCTGGGAGAAAGGCATCCGCTACCCCTATATCGGCGTGTTCCGCCCACAGCGGCCCGACGGGCGCGCAGTGCTGGTCATGCCCGGCGGCGGCTATGTCTTTGTCAGCCTGATCAATGAAGGGGTGAATGTCGCGCGCGTGCTCAACCCGCTCGGCATCACCGTGTTCGTCCTCGCCTATCGCCTGCCGGGTGAAGGCTGGTTCAACCGCACTGACGTGCCGCTGCAGGATGCGCAGCGCGCGATGCGCCTGATCCGCGCCAATGCCGTGCATTACCGCATCGACCCGGCCAAGCTCGGCATCCTCGGCTTTTCCGCCGGCGGCCATCTTGGCGGCACGCTGACCGTCGGCCATGCCGATCCGGTTTACCGCCCGCGCGACAGTGCCGACACCCTGTCCGCCCGCCCGGCATTTTCCGGCCTGATCTACCCGGTGACCCAGTTCGCCAGCGCCGGTCCCAACAGCCGCTCCGGCCCGAACCTGTTCGGCGGCCCGCCCCCCGCCGGCGCCGCCTCCGCCCGCTTCGACGTCCTCACCCGCGCCAGCCCCGCGATGCCGCCACTGTTCCTCGCCCATGCCATGGACGACGGCACCGTCCCGGTCAGCCAGAGCATCGCGCTGGTCGAAGCCGCCCGCCGCCACAAGGTACCGGTCGAGGCGCATCTGCTCGAACGCGGCGGCCACGGCTTCGGCGCGCTGTCGCTCCCCCCGACCAACCCCGGCCACAAATGGTTGGAGTGGTTCGCCGCCTGGACCGCGACGCATGTGAAGTAATGCAACTCCCCTGCCTGCAAGGGAGGGGTTGGAGGTGAGTGCGAGCGTCAGCGAGCTTCGAACCGCTCGGCAGAACGCGAAGCTGACGGCATCGAGCCGTCATCTCCGCCACCCACCCCTAGCCCCTCCCTTGCAGGGAGGGGAACTTTGAGCCACCCTCACCTAAACAAAGGGGGAGGACTTACCATGCACAGCGCCATCTTCGGCCCGGTCATCGCACTGATCGGCTGGACCCTCATCATGTGGGTCTGGATGTACGCCACCCGCATCCCGGCGATGCGGCGCGCCAAGATCGACGTTGCCAACCTCACCGGCGGCACCGGTGCCGACCTGCGCGCGAAGATCGACACGAAATCGCAATGGCCGGCCGACAATTACAACCATCTGCTCGAACAGCCGGTACTTTTTTACGCGATCTGCATCGTGCTGACGCTGATGGATCAGGGCGACAATCTCAACGCCACCATCGCCTGGGTCTATGTCGCCCTGCGAATCGCCCACAGCCTGGTTCAGGTCACCACCAACCGCGTGATCATCCGCTTCTCGCTGTTCAGCCTCGCAACGATCGCGCTGATCATGCTGACGGTCCACGCGGCGATGGCATATTGGCGTTAAACCCCCATTTCTCGTCGTCCCGGGCCTGACCCGTTACAGGGCTTCTTCTTCGCCGTGGAATAAGGCAGCCCAGCCCCGGCTCAAGGCCGGGGCGACGGGTCAGGGAAACAGACGGGCGAGACTCCGCTCCAGCATCATCAGCTGCCACAGCGTCCGCCCATGCTCGGCGCGGCCGGAGCGATGCTCCTCTGCCAGCCGCGCGATCGCCTTGGGCTCGAACCACCCGCTCCCCGCCAGCACCCGCGACCGCGCCAGCCCGGCCGCCTCGTCCGCCAGCGCCGTGCGGAACCACGCCGACACCGGCGTCACGAACCCCATCTTGGGCCGATACAGCACCTCTTTTGGCAGATACGGCTCCAGCGCCTTCTTCATCAGCCACTTGCCCTGCCCGCCCCGGATCCGCATCGACGCGGGCAGCGTCGCGGCGAACTCGACAAAGCGATAATCCAGTAACGGCTCGCGCGCCTCCAGGCTCACCGCCATGCTGGTACGGTCCATCTTGGTCAGGATGTCGCCGGGCAGCCAGTGCCTGAAATCGGCGTACTGCGCCCGGTCCAGCTCGTCGCGCGCCGGGGCTTCCCGCATCGTCTCCACATAACGCATCTCGGCACGATGCCCGCCCAAGGCCGCGCGCGCCGCATCGGTGTACAGCCCGCTGCGCACCTGCGGCGTGGTCACCCCCACCGCCTTGGCATAGGCCGCGCCGCCCTCATCCGCCAACGCGAGCAGCGTCGTCTTCGCGCGCAGCGGTCGCGGCGCCCAATCGGCCTTGGGATAGACCCGCCCCAGCGCGCCGAACATGCCGCGCACCGATTGCGGGAGCACCGCGCGCACCCGCTCCTCCGCCGCATGGAACTTGTAGCGCCGATACCCGGCCAGCGCCTCGTCCGCGCCATCGCCCGACAGCGCCACCGTCACGCTCTCCCGCGCCAGCTCGCACACGCGGTAGGTCGCCAGCGCCGAGGCATCGGCGAACGGCTCGTCGAAATGATGCACCAGCGTGTCGATCAGCGCATAGTCGTCCGCCGCGACCGTCTTCACCCGGTGCTGCGTCGCGAACCGCTCCGCCACCAGCGCGGCATGCGCCGTCTCGTCATAGCCCGCCTCGTCGAACCCGATGGTGCAGGTCTTGACCGCCGCCCGGCTCGCCTCCGCCATCAGCGCCACGACCGCGCTCGAATCCACCCCGCCGGAGAGGAACGCGCCGAGCGGCACATCGGCAATCATCCGCGAGCGCACCGCAGCGCGCAGGTGGTGGATCAGCTCCGCCTCCAGATCGCGCGCCGATCCCTTGGCCCGCTGCGAAAAGTCGATGTCCCACCATTTGACCGGCGCAGCCATGGGCTTGCCGCGCTCCAGCAACAGATAATGACCGGCGGGCAGCTTCTTCACCCCCGCCAGCACGCTCGCATCGTCGGGGACGTACCCCAGCCCCAGAAAATCCTCGACCGCGGTAAAATCGGGCGTCCGCCGGAACAGCGGATGCGCCAGCAGCCCCTTGATCTCCGACGCGAACGCCACCGCCCCGTCCGACAGCTCGGCATAATGAAGCGGCTTCACCCCCATCCGGTCGCGCGCCAGCAACAGCGACTGCGCCCGCGCATCGTACAGCGCAAAGGCGAACATCCCGTTCAGCCGCTCCAGCAGCCGCGGCCCCCATGCGCGCCAGCCATGCAGCAGCACTTCGGTATCGCTATGGCTGACGAACACCGCACCCTTCGCCTCCAGCTCGGTGCGAACCTCCTGAAAATTATAGATTTCGCCGTTGAAGCTGACGACGACATCGCCCTCGGGCGTCGCCATCGGCTGCGCGCCGCCGGCCAGGTCGATGATCGACAGCCGCCGATGCCCCAGCCCAACGCCCGGCGCGGTCCACACCCCCGCCCCGTCCGGGCCGCGATGCACCAGCGCATCGGTCATCGCCCGCACCCGCGCAGGCTCCACCGGCTTGGGCGTCCCGGGATAGTAAAGGCCAGCTATGCCGCACATCAGTCAGTCGTTCCCCGCCCGGTTCCGTCGCACGGCTTTCGCGGGGATGGCGCGCCGGTGCAAGAGCACAGCCGCCAGTTCGCCGCTCAATCGACTCCCGCCGCCCGATCCGCCACCACATCCACCGGCGGCATCGCGCCCAGGAACCGCTTGATCGCCGCGCGGGTCGGCAGGTCGGTCTTCTCCGCCGACACCATCACCGCCACCGCGCGCTGCCGCCCGCCGAGCAGCTTGGTCTTCAGCGTCTCCGCCTTCACCCGCGACGGGCTGCCCGTCACCGTGTCGCCGACGCGATACCAGGTCACGACCTCGCGCTCGACGGGCCCCGGAGCGGTCATCCGCAGCGCACTGCCCCCCTCCAGCTCCGGCAGATCCTCGATCCGCACCCAGCTGTCATTCTCGCGGATCGCGCCCTGGCCGAATCCGACCAGCTCCTTGCCCTCGCGCTGGCTCGCATAGACCGCGATCACCAGATCGACCTGCGCGCCCATGCCGTCGGAATAGCGCGTCATCACGAAATGGTCCGCGCCGGGGAAATTCGGCTTCCACGCCGCGCGCGTGCTCAGCGGCCCCTGCGTCCAACCTGCCACCTGCGGCGCGACGATCTTGGCAGGCAGCGTATCGGCGCGCGCCGCAATCACTCCGGCCCAGGCCATGAACAGGCTGACAATCGTCAGCGCGACCAGCGCCACCACCGCCAGCATCTGCGCCGTCCCCGGCCAGCGCGCCTGCAATTTCGCGGGATCGAACCACGGCGCATCGGGATCGCGGTCGAACCACTTCCACCCGATCGCCAGCACGGCCGCCATCACGACGCCGAAAAACACCCAGCCATAGAGGATATGGTCGAACCCCGTCGCCGCCTCGACCGACGTCAGATACGCGGCATAGACCGTCCCGAACGCGCGCACGCCATTGGCCAGCATCGGCACGACCAGCGCGACCGCCATGAAGGCCACCCGCCGCGGCCAGCTGACGTAACAGACATTCGCCACCAGCGCGCCGTACGCGATCATCGCGATGACGAACTTCGCGCCCGAACACGCCTCGGCCACTTCGAAATAGCCATTCGGCGTGGTGATCAGCACGCCATCGACATGCGCCGGCACGCCGAACAGGTCGAGCATCGGCACCAGGATCGCGACCGTCAGGTCCTGCAGCGGCTTTTCCAGCCCCTCCCCGAATGGGACCAGGAACAGCATATACCCCAGCGGAAACGCCAGCGCGCGCACCACATTCGGCCCGAGCACGGCGACCACCGCGCCCTGCAACATCACCACCAGCCCCAGATGCCGGAACAGCGCCACCC
>NZ_LSJM01000202.1 GCF_001557215.1 Sphingomonas sp. CCH9-E2
GGGTTGGCTTCCCCGCCCCGCCTCCATAAAGCGGGAGCCATGCGCTCCCCCGCCCTGCCCCTTGCCCTTGCGCTCGCCTTGTTCGCGGGCGGGTGCGAGCGGCGACCCGATGACGTTCCGGTCGTGGTGAGCGCGATCGGCGCGCCCACCACATTGCGCGACCCTGCGCGCGGTCCCCTCACCTTCCCCGAAAGCGTGCTGCTCGCCGCGACCGCGCAGGGACTGGTTCGCTTCGACGCCAATGGCGGGATCGAGCCGGGCGTGGCGGAGCGCTGGATCGTCAGCGACGAGGGGCGCAGCTACATCTTCCGCATCCGCAATGCCGAATGGCCCGACGGAAGCAAGGTGACAGCCGGCGACGTGGTGGCGAGCCTGCGCGCTGCCATCGCGCCGAGCGCGCGCTCACCGCATGCGCCGTTCGTCGCGGTGATCGACGAGATCGTCGAAATGACCCCGCAGGTGATCGAGGTGCGGCTGAAGCATCCCCGCCCTGATCTGCTGAAACTGTTCGCGCAACCCGAATTCGCCATCCTGCGTCGCCCGCGCCTGTCCGGCACAGGCCCCCTGCGTGCCGACCCCAAAGGGAGCGGCAATCTGCTGCGCCCAGTTCCCGATCCCTATGCCGTCGCCGAAAATGCCGCCGCGCCTGAGGCCGCAGACAATGTCCGTCTGATCGGCGAGCGCGCCGCAATGGCGCTGACCCGGTTCGCCGCGCGCGAATCCGACCTGATCCTGGGCGGCAGCTTTCACGACTGGCCGCTCCTCGACCATGCGGGGATCGCGCCGGCGAATCTGCGCGTCGACCCCGCAGTGGGCCTGTTCGGACTGGCGATCGTGTCAGAAGAGGGGTTCACCGCCGATCCGGCCAACCGCGCGGCGCTGGCGATGGCGATCGATCGCGCCGCCCTCACCGCACGCTTCCGCCCGGAATGGACGCCTGTCGAAACGCTGCTCCCCGCGCAGCTCGACTCGGCCGCGCCGCCCGCGATCCCCGCCTGGGTGGCGCAGTCGCTGGACGCCCGGCGCATCCTCGCGCGCAACCGCGTCGTCACCTGGCGCGCGGCCAATCCCGACGCATCGCCCGTCATCCGCATCGCCATGCCACGCAGCATTGGGACCAAGCTGGTCTGGTACAGCCTAGTGCGGGATCTGCGCGCGATCGGCCTGCAACCCGCCTGGGTGGCGGAGCGCGAAGATGCCGATCTGCGCCTGATCGACGCCGTCGCTCCCTATGACAGTGCCCGCTGGTACTTCGTCACCGCGTGCCGCCGCTGCCCGGACGACCTCGCCGCAGTGATCGACGCCGCCCGCGACGCGCCGACCCTGGCCGATCGCGCCCGGCGGATTGCCGAAGCAGACCTCGCACTCACCGCTGCACAGCGCTATATTCCGATTGCACAACCGTTGCGCTGGTCGGTGGCGGCACTCAGGCTCAGGGCGTTTCAGACGAATCCCCGGGCCTGGCATTCGCTGACCCATCTGCGCGCACCCTAAGCGAGGACCGACATGGCCAAGGCGACCCGCATGCAACGCACTCCCGGCGCCTTTCCGGTCGGCCGCGACCCACATTCCGTGCGCCAGCGGGTAACGGCGATGGAGAAGCTGCTCGAACGCGGCTTCACGATCCCCGGCACGCGTCAAACCGTCGGCCTCGACGCGCTGATCGGCCTGATCCCCGTCGGCGGCGACATCATTGCGGCCGGCATGGGCCTCTACATGGTGTGGGAGGCCCGGAACCTCGGCATGTCGCGCGGCGCGATGCTGCGGATGGTCGGCAATGTCGGTTTTGACTGGCTGCTGGGACTCATCCCCGGCATCGGTGATGTCGCCGACTTCTTCTACCGCTCGAACTCACGCAACCTGCGCATCATCAAGCGGCACCTCGACAAGCATCACCCGGCAACCGCCGTCATCGACAGCTGACCCGTTCAGGCGACGGGCGGCGGTGGCGCGCTCCCGTCGCTCGCGCGGAACCATGCGGTCGCATCCGGCCGGAACAGCATCCACACTGCAAAAGCGGTCAGCGCGAACGTCACCACGTTCAGCGCGGCTGGCAGAGCTCCGGTTCTTGCGAACCCTGCCAGCGAAAACGGCAGCGCCACCGCGGACAGTGCAAACAGGGCGACGATGATCCACTTCGTCACCTCGCTCGCCTTGCGCGCAGTAAAAAACCACAGCAGCAGCGAGACGAAGAGCGCGAACAGCGTAAAGCCGATCAGCATCGCCCGACCTGCCGGGATCATCTCGGGCATCTGCGCGAAGGATGCTTCGACGGCCGCAATCTGCTTGCTCCAGCCGAGCGCGTGATTGACGCCCCACACGACGATCGACGCCAGATAGGCCTGTTCGAACCGGATGATCGATTGCGGTCGCATGAAATACCCCCTCCAGAATTGTCGAAACGCTAGGCGTCAGGCGGGGGCGAAGTCCAGCCCGATATCCGCCGCCGGAGCCGATTGGGTCAGCCGCCCGACGCTGACATAGGTCACGCCCGTCGCCGCGATCGCCGCAATGGTGTCGAGCCGCACGCCGCCGGAAGCCTCGGTCGGCACCCGCCCGGCGACCAGCGCCACCGCTTCGCGCAGCAGCTCCGGCCCCATATTGTCGAGCAACAGGTGCGTCGCCCCCGCCGCCAGCGCCGGTTCGATCTGGTCGGTCCGGTCGACCTCGACGATGATCGCGCCGATCCCCGCGCACACCGCCCGCGCCACCGCTTCCTCGACTGATCCGGCGACTGCGACGTGATTGTCCTTGATCATCGCCGCGTCCCACAGGCCCATGCGATGATTCTGCGCCCCGCCCATCCGCGTCGCATATTTCTCCAATCGGCGCAGGCCCGGGATGGTCTTGCGCGTGTCGAGCAACGTCGCACCGCTCCCGGCCATCGCGTCGACATAAGCACGCGTCATCGTCGCGATGCCCGACAGATGCTGGACCGTATTGAGCGCCGAGCGTTCGGCGGTGAGCAGCGCGCGCGCATTGCCGCGCAGCCGCATGAGGTCGCTCCCGGCCGCGACAGCCTCGCCCTCCGCCGCCAGAATCTCGATCTCGACAGTCGGATCGAGCGCGCGGAAAAAGGCCGCAGCGATCGGCAGCCCGGCCACGACCACGGCATCACGGCTGTCCATCACCCCGTCAAACACCGCATCCGACGGGATCACGGCCTCTGCGGTGACATCGCCCGATCCCACATCCTCCGCCAGCGTGGCGGCAACAAAGGCGTCGAGATCGAACCCATCGAGCTGGAAAACGGACATGACAACTCCTGCACCCTGCACCGCCGCCTACCCCCCTCGCCCGGCCGGGGCAATGTCGATCCGGGATGCTACGCCCGTTGCCATGCGCGCGGCCCGCCCCTATTTCCATCAGGACACTGTTTTAGGGGTATTGCAGCATGACCACCTTCGACGATCGCGAGCGCGCGTTCGAAGCCAAATATGTCCGTGACGAGGAAATGGCGTTCCGCGTCACCGCGCGGCGCAACCGGCTGCTCGGCCAATGGGCGGCGGAAAAGATGGCGCTGACCCCCGAAGAGACCGACGCCTATGCCAAGGCGGTGGTGCAGGCCGATTTCGAGGAATCGGGTGACGAAGACGTGATCCGCAAGCTGCTCGGCGACCTGACTGCTGCCGGGGTCGAAATCGACGATGCCGCCGTGCGCGCTGCGGTCGAGGCGATGACGGTCGAGGCGCGCCGCCAGCTGATCGAGGCGCAGTAATCATGCCAATGGCGGCGAGCGAGATCGAGGCGCTGATCCGCGCCGGCATCCCGGATGCGGCGGTGGAGATCACCGACCTTGCCGGCGATGGCGATCATTATGCCGCGCGCGTGACCAGTGAGAGTTTCCGGGGAATGCCGCGCGTGCGGCAGCACCAGGCTGTATATGCCGCACTTGGCGGTCGGATGGGCGGCGTGCTGCACGCGCTTCAGCTGACCACTGCCGTGCCGGCTGGGAGTGAATGACCATGACCGACGATACCAACGCCCGCATCCAGACCCTTGTCGATTCGAACGACGTGCTGCTGTTCATGAAGGGCACGCCGCTGTTCCCGCAGTGCGGCTTCTCCAACCGCGCCGTTTCGATCCTCAACCATCTCGGCGTCGAGTTCGAAAGCGTCGACGTACTGCAGGATCAGGAAGTCCGTCAGGGCATCAAGGCGTTTTCCGACTGGCCGACCATTCCCCAGCTTTATGTGAAGGGTGAGTTTGTCGGCGGGTCCGACATCATGATGGAAATGTATGAGAGCGGCGAGCTGGCTCAGCTGCTCGAGGACAAGGGCGTCGCTGCGGCCTGATCGGCGGCGACTCTGTTTACGCGGGTCGCCAGCGTGCGACCCGCCGCGTCGGCGTTCGGTGCCGACCCACCCACTGCACATCGTCCATAACGGGAAAGGGCGGATGGCCCAAAAGCCACCCGCCCCTGAAGCGTCGCACCTGGCGGTGAACACATATGCCCGAAGTGTTGCACCGCGCGTGCCAGATCGGGCGAACCACGCACTTCCGCGGATGACGCTGGTTAACGAAATTCACCGCCACGCAAAGCTGTCAGCTTTTCCGACACCGGTACCAACCTGAACCTCATTCATCGCGCGTTCAGCCCATTGACTACACATGTGATCGGAGCGATTACACCCGTAGTCAAAGAGGGAACCGATGACCGAGCGAATCAGCGAAGCCGAGCATGCGGTGATGGAGGTGCTGTGGGACGAGTCCCCGCTCGCCGCCCAGGATGTGGTCGAGCGCGTGGCACCGTCGCGCGGCTGGAGCGCCAATACGGTCAAGACGTTGCTCGGCCGCCTGCTCGCCAAGAACGTCATCGCCGCCGATGAGGATGGCCGCCGCTATCAATACCGCCCGCTGGTCGAGCGCGGCGACTATGTCGAGGGTGAGTCGCGCCGCCTGATCGACCGGCTGTTCGGGGGCAAGCTCACCCCGCTGGTCGCGCATCTCGCCGAGCGCGATGCGCTGACCGATCAGGACATTGCCGAGATCGAGGCCCTGCTGAAGGAGCTCAAGCAATGATCGCCTGGATGATCGAAACCTGCATCGCGACCACGCTGCTGATGCTGCTGGTCCTGGCGCTGCGCAAACCCGTCCGCGAGCAGTTCGGCCCCAACATCGCCTATGCGCTGTGGCTGTTGCCGGTGCTGCGGCTGTTGATGCCGCCCTTGCCCGGCGCGTGGAGCTTCACCGAACTGCTCGGCAGCCTCACCCAGTCGGCCGAGGCTCCCGCCGCCGCCGCCACCACCACCGTCAGCACGCAGGCGATCATCGACCAGGCGCTGCTGCAGGCCCAAGCCGACATGGCCGCCCATGCGACAACCACGGTTGCGGAGACCAGCGTCACCGCGTCGAGCGGGCCGAGCCTGTTGCTGATCCTCGGCGCAATCTGGGCCGCTGGCGCGCTCGGCTTCCTGTTGTGGCATATCGTGTCGCACAGCCGTTTCTGCGCCAATCTGATGCGCAAGGCGGAAATTCGCCGCACAGTCGCCGACGGGCGTGTCCATGTCATCGAAACCGATGCCGCCACCGGCCCGCTCGCCTTCGGCATCTGGCGCAAATATGTCGCGTTTCCGCGGGATTTCGCGGAGCGTTATGACCCGGTCGAGCGCAACCTCGCGCTTGCCCATGAACTCGGGCACCACCTTCGGGGGGACCTGATCGCCAACTGGATCGCGCTGGTCGTGCTCGCGCTCCATTGGTTCAACCCGGTCGCATGGCGGGCGTTCCGCGCCTTCCGCGCCGACCAGGAACTGGCCTGTGATGCCCTTGTGCTCTCGGGCCGCGCACCGGCGCTGCGCCATGCCTATGGCCGCGCCATCGTCAAGTCCGCGCATGGGGGTGCGGTCTCGGCGGCATGCCACCTACACACCGTCAACGAACTCAAGGGGAGGCTCAAAATGCTCTCGAAACACAATCCCAAGTCGCGTGCCCGTGTCACCACCGGAATCGCTGGCGCTGCGGCGCTGACCCTCGCCGGCCTTGCGCTTACGGCTTCCGGAGCCGGTGCCGCCATCGCTCAGGCCGACGCGCCGACGCCGCCCGCCGCCCCGGCGGCACCGGC
>NZ_LSJM01000203.1 GCF_001557215.1 Sphingomonas sp. CCH9-E2
CCCGGCCACCCATAGGATACTGGCGTTGGGTGGCCGGGTGGGGGAGCGGGCCGGTGCCGTGAACCAAACTCACGCATGCGCAAAAATATCCGTTTCCGGCCAACCGGCGAGGTCCAGGTCAGCGCGGTGGGGGAGGAAGTCGAAGCATGCCTGCGCCAGCACGGTCCGCCCTTCGCGCTCCAGTCGACGGATCAGTTCGTCGCGCATCGCATGCAGATAGCGCACGTCGGACGCGGCATAATCCTTTTGCGCCTCGCTCAGCACCGGGCCGCCCCAGTCGGACGACTGCTGCTGCTTGCTGATTTCCTGCCCGAGCAGTTCGCGCACCAGATCCTTGAGCCCGTGGCGATCGGTATAGGTGCGCACCAGCCGCGACGCGATCTTGGTGCAGAATACCGGCGCGGCGGTGACGCCGAGATAGTGGCGGATCGCGGCGAGATCGAAGCGCGCGAAATGATAGAGCTTCACCCGCGCCGGATCGGCGAGCAGCGCGCGCAAATTGGGCGCGGCATAGTCGCTGTCCGGGCCGAACCGCACGAGATGTTCGTCCGGGCCGCCGTCGGACAGCTGGACGAGACACAGGCGATCGCGCGGGGTAATCAGCCCCATCGTCTCGGTATCGACGGCGATATCGACGCCCGGCGCGAACACGCCCTCGGGCAGATCTTCTTCATGCAGGTAAACGGCCATCGCCTGCGCCTAGCCGGTTATGGCTTAACGCTCAATAACCGCCCGCGTCAGGCACCGCCGCCGTTCGCCCGCTTTTCGGCGCGGCGACGCGAAGCCATGTTCAGCACCTCGACCAGCGCCGAGAAGGCCATGGCGGCGTAGATATAGCCCTTGGGCACATGCACGCCGAAGCCGTCGGCAATCAACACCGCGCCGATCATCAGCAGGAAGCCGAGCGCGAGCATGACCACGGTCGGGTTGCGCTTGATGAAATTGGCGAGCGGGTCGGCGGCGACGAGCATCACCGCGACGGTCACCAGCACTGCGACGAACATGATCACGATCTCGTCGGTCATGCCGACCGCGGTCAGGATCGAATCGACCGAGAACACCATGTCGAGCAGGATGATCTGGAAGATCGCAGACCCGAAATTCATCGTCGCGACCTGCTTCTTGTCGAGCACGGCATGGTCGGTGGGGACCGGATCGATCGTGTGATGGATTTCCTTGGTCGCTTTCCACAGCAGGAACAGGCCGCCGGCGATCAGGATCAGGTCGCGCCACGAGAATGCGGTTTCGAAGCTCGGCTCCCCGGTCGGCCCCGTCGCGCCCTGAATGCCCAGGTCGAACACCGGGGTGGTCAGCGACACGATCACGAAGATCATCGACAGCAGGATGATGCGCATCACCAGCGCGAGGCCGATGCCGATTCGGCGCGCCTTTTGCTGTTGATGCTCGGGCAGCTTGTTGGTCAGGATCGAGATGAAGATAAGGTTGTCGATCCCCAGCACCACCTCCATCACGATCAGGGTGACGAGGGCGGCCCAGGCGGCCGGGTCGACGATCAGCGCTGCGATATCCATGGCGCCTCTGTGCCGTCGCGGGCGGCGTCGCGCAAGTATCCGTCGAACCGGTGCCAAAATCGCGACGAAAATGTTCGCGCATCTTCGCGATCTGGTCTATGTCCGATTCCATAGGCGTGTCGCGAACGCCGGGATGCCTGCGCCTTCGTCCGGTTCAGGTCTTCGAATTGAGTATGGGCGAACCGGGAAGACGAACAGGGCAATGAGTTTTGATCGAGGGCGCCGCGGTGATCGCGGTGGACGTGGCAGAGACAAGCGCGACGGCTTCGGCGGCGACGATTTCGGCGGTGGCTTTGGTGATCGTGGCGGCTTCGGCGGCGGCTTCGGTGATCGCGGCGGTTTTGGCGGTGGTGACCGCTTCGGCGGCGGCGGTGGCGGCTATGGCGGCGGCGGTGGCGGTGGCTATCGC
>NZ_LSJM01000204.1 GCF_001557215.1 Sphingomonas sp. CCH9-E2
CCCTTCCCTCTCCCAATGGGAGAGGGAGGGAGGCGCGTAGCGCCGGAAGGGTGAGGGTGACTTCATTTCTTGGCTGGCAGGGTGATGGTCTTCGCGACGCCGTCGCGGCGCGGGTCGGCGCCGCCGTCGAACTTGCCGTTGCGGATCATGACGCCGTGCAGGCCCGAATCTTCGCCGGTGCCGCCGCGCACGGTGACGCCGCGTTCGGCCATCGCGGCGCGCAGCTCGGGCGCGAACTTGTCCGCCTCGCCATTGAAGCTGCCGCCGCGGGCGACGAGGTTGGGCAGCGCGATGGCATCGGCGACGGGGAGTTTCCAGTCGATCATGCCGACCAAAGCCTTGGACACATAACCCAGAATCGCGTTGCCGCCGGGCGATCCGATCGCTCCGGCAAGGCTGCGGTCGGGGTTGAGGATGATCGTCGGGACCATCGATGAGCGCGGGCGCTTGCCGGGCGCAATCACGTTCGGGCCGGTCGGCACGAACGAGAAATCGGTCATCTGGTTGTTGAGGAAGAAGCCATCGACCATGCGCCCGGTGCCGAAGAAGCTTTCGACCGTGGTGGTCATCGACACCGCGTTGCCGTCGCCGTCGATGACGATGAAGTGCGAGGTGCCGGCGACTTCATTGGTGGCGTCGATGCGCGCGGCGATGGCACCGGGCGGCGTGCCGGCGGTGGGCGCGGGTCCGGCACGATCACCGATCAGCGCGGCGCGGCTGGCGACATAGCCGGGGTCGAGCATGCCCTTGACCGGGACGGTCGCGATGTCGCCGACATAGGCGTCGCGGTCGGCATACATCAGGCGGCTGGCCTCGGCGTACTTGACCCAGGCGACGGGGTCGTTGGGGCCGCGTGCGCCGATATCGGTGCGCTCGATCATCGCCATCAGCTGCAGCAGGCCGACGCCCGAGGAGGGCGGGGGCGGGGCGCAGAGGATGTAGCTGCGATAAGGGTTGCACAGCCCTTCGCGCACCACCGGCTTGTAGGCGGCGAGATCCGCTTCGGTCATGCTGCTGGCATAGTCGCCTTCGCGGACCCGGGCGACGATGCGGCGAGCGGTTTCGCCCCGGTACATTGCATCCGGTCCCTGCGCGGCAAGGCGGCGGAGGAAGGCGGCATAGGCGGGGTTGCGCAGCGTGTCGCCCGCCTTGATCTTGCTGCCATCGGTGTTTCGGAAATAGGCGAGCGAGTCCGGGGTGTTCGCCTGGGGCCCGCCGGAGTTGACGAAGCGGCCGAGCCGGGCGGTGACGGTGAAGCCGTTGGCGGCGGTCTGTTCGGCGTCGGCGAACAGCTCGCGCCATTTGAGCTTGCCGTGCTTTTCCTGTGCCAGCGCCATCATGCGCACGACGCCGGGGACGCCGGTGGCGCGGCCCGAGAGGACGGCGGTGCGGAAGGACAGCGGCTTGCCGTCCGGGCCCATCAGCATGTCGGGGGTGGCACCCGCCGGGGCGGTTTCGCGGCCGTCATAGACGGTGACGGCTTTGGTCTTGGCGTCGTAGCGGACCATGAACGCGCCGCCGCCAAGGCCGCTGCTCTGTGGTTCGACCAGGCTGAGCATCGCCTGCACCGCGACCGCGGCGTCGACCGCGCTGCCGCCCTTGCGCAGGACATTCAGGCCAGCCTCGACCGCGAGCGGGTGCGCGGCGGCGACGAAAGCTTGGCGTTCGGGCGCAGCGACGGGCGCGGGGGCGGCAGTCTCGACCGCGCCGCGTGGGGCGCAGGCGGAAAGGCCCGTCGCGACGAGCGCGAGCAGGAAGTGGGCGCGAGTCAGTTTCATGGTTCGATGGCCTTTGCGCCAGGGCGGCGGGGGTCGGCGGCGCCGAGGAAGAGATTGTCGGTGATCATGATCGAGTGCGCGCTTCCCATGGTTTCGTCCGAAGTGATGCGATGCCCCTTTGCCTTGAGCGCCGCAACCGTGTCGGGGTTGAAGCCGGGTTCAACGCGCAACGACGCATTGTTGCCCTGATAGATGCGCGGGCGGTGGGTCGCCTCGTCGATGTTGAGGCCATAGTCGATCGCGTTGACGATGACCTGGACCACCGTGGTCGGAATCGTGCTGCCGCCCGGCGTGCCGGTGACGAGCCACGGCTTGTCGCCCTTGAAGATGATCGTGGGCATCATCGTGGACAGCATGCGCTTGCCCGGTGCCATGGCGTTGAGCGGGGGCGGGGTGCCGGTGCGCTGGGCCTCCCATGCCTGTTCATGGCTGAAATTGTTCATCTGGTTGTTGAGCAGGATGCCGGTGCGCGCGATCATCACGCCCGATCCGAAGTCCGAGCCGAGCGTGGTGGTGAGCGAGACGGCGTTGCCATCCGCATCCGCGACCGAGAGGTGGGTGGTCGAGGGGCTTTCGAACTTGAGCGGATCGCCGACCGGGGCGTCGGCACCGGGGATCACCTTGTCGACCGAGATGAGCTTGGCGCGTTCGGCGGCATAGGCCTTTGACGTGAAGCCCTTGACCGGGGCGGTGACGAAGGCCGGATCGCCGAGCACGCGATAGCGGTCGGCATAAGCGAGCTTCATCGTTTCGGCGAGGAGGTGGAGCGAGGCGGCGCTGCCTTGCCCTGTGGCCTTGAGGTCGAACTGCTCGAGGATGTTGAGCATGTTGAGCAGGGTCGCGCCGCCCGCGCTGGCCGGGGGCGGGGTGTAGACGGTGTAGCCGCGATAGCTGCCGATCAGCGGATCGCGCTCGACCGGCTTGTAGGCGGCGAGGTCCTCCAGCGTGATCAGGCCGCCATTGGCCTTCATGTCCGCGACGATACGGCGGGCGATTTCGCCGGTATAAAAGGCCTTGGCGCCGCCCTTCTGGATCTCGCCGAGGGTCCAGGCGAGGTCGGGCTGTTTGAGCACGTCGTCCTTTGCATAGAGGCTGCCATCGGGCTTGTAGAAGGTCGCCTTGCCCGAGACGCTGTTGCCGAGGCGCTCACGACCCCAGCCGAACACAAAGGCTTCGTCGGCGGTGAGCTTGACGCCGTCGCGGGCGAGGCGGAGCGCGGGTTCGACGACCTTGGCCCAGGGGAGCTTGCCCCATTTCTTGTGCGCATGTTCGAGACCGGCGACGCTGCCCGGGACCGAGGGGGCGAGATAGCCATAGGAGGCGATGCCGCGTTCCTTGCCCTTGTTGTCGACGAACATCGCGGCGGTGGCGGCGCGCGGGGCGACGCCGCGGAAATCGATCACGCGGACCTGTTTCGACTTGGCGTCATAGACGGTGATGAAGCCGTCGCCGCCGACATTGCCCGCGCGCGGCAAGGTGACGGCGAGCGCGAAGGCAACGGCGACGGCGGCGTCCACCGCATTGCCGCCATCGCGCAGGATTTGGGCGCCGACGCTGCTTGCCATCTCATTCTGGCTGACCACCATCCCCCGCGTGCCGACTACGGGCGAGTGGATCGAGGGATATTCGAGCAGGTGGCGGCTCTGCGCCGCGACCGGGACGGGGAGGGCGAGCGCGAAGGCCGAGAGGGCGAGGGTGAGGTTACGCAGGAACATGGGTCTCTCTCTCAATTCCTCCCCCAGCTCGCTGGGGGAGGAATGCGGGTTGTCTCAAACATCGTCTTTCGAACTGTAGCGGTCCGTGTCCATCTCCCCCTCCCAGCGCGCGACGGCGGTGGCGATGGCGAGGTCCGACGTGACGTTGGGCACGGTGCGGGTCATGTCGAGGATGCGGTCGAACGGCAGGATGAAGCCGACGACGATCGCGGTCTGCTCGGGCGTGATGCCGATCGCGTGGAGCACGGCGGCGAGGACGAACAGTGATCCCGACGGGACCGGCGCGACGCCCATCGCGGCGATGGTGGTGGTGGCGGCGATCAGCAGATAGTCGCCCATCGTCAGATCGACGCCGAACGCCTGAGCCGAGAACAGCGTCAGCATCGCGATATACATCGCCGCGCCGTCCATGCCGATGGTAGCGCCGAGCGGGAGGACGGTCGAGGCGACCGGCTTGGACACGCCAAGGTTGCGCTCGGCAACGCGGATCGCGACGGGGAGGGTGGCGCTGCTCGACGAGGTCGAGAAGCCGACCATGATCGCGTCGGCAATGCCGCGAAAGAAGGGGAGCGGCGAGAGCCACGCCATCAGCCGCACGACGATCAGGCCGTGGATCAGCAAGGTGACGATGGCCGAGCCGACGACGACGCACAGGCCGAGCTTGAGCACCGCGAGGAAGCTGGACGGGCCGGTGGTGCCCATCACGACGGCGATGAGCGCGAACACGCCGAACGGCGCGGTTTCCATCACGAAGCCGACGATCTTGAGCATCACTTCGGACCCGGCGTTGAGCAGCTGACGCACCGGCTCGGCGCCCTTGCCTGCCGCGATCACGCCCGCGCCCACGAGGATGGCGAAGAAGATCACCGCGAGCGTCTTGCCCTCTGCCATCGCGCCGATCGGATTGTCGGGGATGATCTCCATGAACATCTGCGCGGTGTCGGGCGGGGTGCCCATCGCCTTGGGCACCGCGCCGGCAAAGGTTGCGCCGAGGCCGGGGGCGATGAGAGTGGCGACGACCAGGCCGGTGGTGACGGCGAGCGCGGTGGTGAAGACGTACATCGCCAGCGTCTTGACGCCGATGCTGCCGAGCCGCTTGGGGTCGGCGAGCGCGGCTACCCCTGATGCAATGGTGAGGAACACCAGCGGCACGACCAGCATGCGGATCAGGCGGACGAACAGGGTGCCGATCCAGCCGATCGCGGTCGCGCCCTCTCCCCAGGCGTAGCCGACCGCTGCACCGAGCACGAGCGCGGCGAGGATGCGTTTCCACAGGTCGATCCCGAACCACCAGGCAAAGGCGCGCCCGATGGGGCCGCGTCGTGCGGGGGGATCTGGCAGGGTGGTGTCGGTCATGCGGGGCAATTCCAGTTCGGTTGGCGCGGTTTGGGTAACGGACGTCCGGCGAGCCTATCGGTCAGCTTGCCCTTGTCCACCGCAATCCGGCCATTGACCAGCACATAGCGGACGCCGGTGCTGGGCAGGTCGGGCCGATCATAGGTCGCGCGCTCGGCATAGGTGTGCGCGTCGAGGATCGCGATATCGGCGAACTTGCCCGGCGCGAGGATACCGCGATCAGGCAGGCCGAGGATCTGCGCGGTTTGCGCCGAGGAGCGCTGGACGAAGCGTTCGGGGGACATCAGCTTCTTCTCGCGGACGAACAGGCGCCAGCCGCGCGCGAAGCTGCCCATGCGGCGGGGGTGGCCGTTGGTCGCGTCGGAGGAGGTGACGACCCAGCTTTGGCGCGCAAAGGCGTCGATGTCGGGCTGCGTCATGTTGAAGCTGGCGATGCTGGTGCCGGGATCGGCGATCAGGATGCGCGCGGCGGCGTCGAGGGGGTGGACCTTCCATGCGGTGGCGAGCGCGTCGAGGCGCTGGCCCTGATGCGGGCCGCTGACCATCAGAATGGCGTTGGGGCCGCCGCGGACGCGGAGCTGTTCGGCCATCTCCGTGCGCAGCTGCGGATCGAGCGCCTTGAGCTTGGCGACCATCGCGGGCGCGCCGCCATCCTGCGCGCGGCGTGGGACGAGCGCGGCGGCGAGCGAGGTGCTGGAGGCTTCCCACGGATATTGGTCGGCGGTGATGGTGACGCCGGATTTCTGCGCGGTGGCGATATGCGCGACGACCTTGGGGGCCATGCCCTGAACGTCGGCGCCGAGTGCCTTGATATGCGCGATGTGGAGGGGCAGGCGGCCATCGCGGGCGATGGCGACGGCTTCGTCGATCGCGGGGATCAGGCCGATGCTGGCGCTGCCCTCGTCGCGCAGATGGGTTTCGTAGATGCCGTTGAAGCGGCCCGCGATGCTGGCGAGCGCGGCGACTTCGCCGGTCTTCGCGAAGCTCTGCGGGGCGTAGTAGAGCCCGGCCGACAGGCCGAGCGCGCCGTCGCACATCGCGCGGGCGACGTGCCCTTGCATCGTGACAAGCTCGGCGGAGGTGGGGGCGCGGTCGCGGTTGCCGACGACGTGCAGCCGGATCGTGCCGAAGCCGGTGAAACTGGCGACATTGGGGCCGGTCGGGTTGGCGGTGAGGCGCGCGAACAGGGCGGCGATGTCGCTGTCGCCGCCGCCGTCATTGCCGATGACGATGCTGGTGACGCCCTGCAGCAGGTGGTTGGCGAGTTGCCGCTTTGTCGCATCGGCCGAACGGGCGTCGGGGCCGCTATGCGTGTGCGGGTCGATGAAGCCCGGGGTGACGGTGAGGCCACGGGCGTCGATGCTGCGCCGCGCGGTGATCCCGCGCGGACGCTGGCCGATATAGAGAATGCGGTCGCCGTCCACCCCGATTTCCGCCACCCGCGCCGGGGTGCCGGTGCCGTCGATGACCTGGCCATTGGTGATGACCAGGTCGATCGTGCGGGGTGCGGGGACCCGGTCCTGTCCCGCCCCGAGGGGCAGGAGCAGGAGCGGGGCCGCGAGGACGCGGACGGCGCGTCGCATCAGAACCGCTTGCTGATCGAGAAATAGATCTGGCGACCGCGGTTGCCGTAGAGTTCGCCCATATAGCCGTTCGAATTGTCGGCGAGCGGGGCGAGCGTGTTGAACAGGTTGCGCGCACCGACGCGCAGGCGGAGATTGTCCATCGGCCCGCCATCGACCTCATATTGCGCATAGAGGCTGTGGGTCATGTAATCGTCGACGCGGTAGCGGGTGCCGTCCGCGAGCGAGGCGGAGGTGTCGGTGACCGGGCCGACATAGCTGCCATAATAGCCCAGGCCGAAGCCGTTATAGCGCCAGGTGACGCTGGCCGAAGCGCGCCATTTCGGGCGGCCATTCTGTTCGACGATATCCTGTGCCCCGGCGATCGCGATGGTGGGGTTGATCGTGCCGGCCGCCTGTGCATCGATCAGCGCCTGTGCCGCGGGGGTGGGCGTCTGATAGAATTCGAGCAGGCGGGCGGCGTTGATCCGCGCGCTGAAATCGCCGATGCCGGTGTCCTTGACCTGATAATAGACGCCAAGGTCATAGCCGCGCACCGCACGCGGGGCGAGGTTGGTGTAATTGTCGATCACCTGGATCACGCGGCCGACCGGGGCGATGCCGGTGCCGGCGAAGTCGGTAATCTCCTGCGGCGTCGGATCGGCGCGCTGGACGTTCGGGTTGGACGAGCCCTGCAGCCGCAGCAGATAATCGAGGATCAGCGCGTTGCCGTCGCCGAACAGGCCGATCACATTCTGCTGCCGGATTTCCCAGTAGTCGGCGGTGAGGGTCAGGCGACCCAGCTTGCCCATGTTGAACTGGAAGGTCCCGCCGAGCGAGAGGTTGTCGGATTCTTCCGGCGTCAGGCTCTGGCTGCCCGAGCGGTTGCTGACCACGCCCTGGCTGCGCGTGCAGGCGTCGAAATTGGCGATGCGTCCGGCGCGGAAATCGGCCTCGCACTTCACCCAGTCGGTGCGGGTGTTCGAGCGCTGGATACCGTTTTCGAACAGCTGCGGCAGGTTCGGCGCGCGGAAGCCTTGCGACCAGCTGCCGCGCAGCTGGAAGTTGGCGAAGGGATACCAGGATGCCGCGACCTTGGGCTTCGCGACGGTATTGAACCCCTGATAGGATTCGACGCGGCCGGCGAGCTGCAGGTCGAGCGAGTGGATCAGGGGCACGTTCATGTCCGGCGCAACGAGGGGCACGGCGAATTCGAGGAAACCCGAAATCGTGTCGCGCGCACCGCTGCTGTCCGGGGTCGGGCTGGCGCCCATCGTGTCGCTGCCGTTCGAGCTGCCGTCGAGCGCGACGAAGCGGATCGTGCCGTCGAGCCGGTCGTCGCGGTCGTCGGCGAAGGTTTCGTGGCGGAACTCGACGCCCGCCGCCATGCCGACGCGGCCGCCGGGCAGGGTGAACAGGTCGTTCTTGCTCACCTTGAAATCGGCCATCGCCAGCTCGGTCGTGCTGATGCGGCCGATATCGACCATGAAGCTGTCGATCACGCTCTGCGGATTGGGCGAGCTGTCATAGCGGCCCGGGTTGAGCGGGTCGCCGCCGTTGAACGGGTTGTACGCGCTGGCGTCGGTGCGGCTCAATGCCTCCTGGAACTTGGTCAGGCTGACCGTGCGCATGCTGTCGGCGGTGCGGGCGCGCGAGTAGAGCGCGGCGCTGTCGAAGTCGAAGCCGAGCAGCTCGCCCCGGAACCCGGCGAGGAAGCGGGTGGTGTCGTTGCGGACATTGACGACCAGCGGGCCGGCATCGACCGGGCGATAGTCGATCAGCTCGATCGGCACGCCGGTGGTGGCGACGCCGCCCAGACCCGGGATGCGGAACGCGCTGCCGGTCGGGCCGAACGGGTTGTAATAGGCGTTGATCGGGATGATCAGCCGCTGGCTGGCGAGCGACGTATCCTGTTCGCGCTGCGACTGGAAATCGGCGCGGTACCAGCCGGCTTCGGCGAAGAATTCCAGACCGCTTTCGAATTCATGGTTGAAGAAGCCGAACAGGTTGATGCGGTCGTTCCGCCCCATGATCGTGCGGACATCGTTGATGTCATACTTCAGATTGTTATCGGTCGACGCGGTCGACAGCGAGCTGTTGTCCCAGCAGGTGCCGGCATATTGGGTGGCGGCGATACAGCCTTCATTGGTGTTCGGCTGAATGTGGAAGATGCCGCTGCTCGTCAGCGGCGTGCCGTTGACCGTGGCGGAGGTGGTCGAGGCCGCGAAGCTGGTGGTCAGCCGCTGGAATTCGCCCCAGATGCTGTCGACCGAGGTGTTGTCGAAATCGCTGTCGCCCGCGAACGCCGTGCCGGCCAGCAACGGGCGCAGGTCGGCCGATTGCGAATTGCGGCGGTCCCGCGCGTAGAGCGGGTCGCGGTGGTTGTACGATCCGAACAGCGAGATGTTCGACTTGCCGCCGTTGAAGCGGTGGCCGAATTCGAACGCGAATTCCGCCTCGACCTGTCCCGAATCCTCGGTGAAGCCGAGTTCGGCGGTGGTGCGCAGGCCGCGGAAATTGTCCTTGAGCACGGTGTTGATCACGCCGGCGACCGCATCCGAGCCATAGATGGCCGCAGCGCCGTCGAGCAGCACTTCGACGCGGCGCACGCCGAGCACGGGGATGGTGTTGGTGTTGACGCTCTGCACCGGCACCAGGTTCTCGCTCTGCGTGCCGGGATGGAGGACCATGCGGCGGCCGTTGAGCAGGACGAGCGTGTTGCCGGTGCCGAGCGCGCGCAGGTTGATCGATGCGGTGTCGCCGCGCGCGTCGTTGATGCCGCCCGCGTCTCGGCTTTCGTTGAACGCGACGTCGCCCGATTGCGGGATGGCGCGGAACAGGTCGTCGCCGCTGGTCGGCGCGGCGGCGGCAATGTCATCCTCGTTCAGCACGGTGACGGGCAGCGCACCGGCGACATCGGCGCCCTTGATCTGCGAGCCGATGACGACGACTTCCTCGGTCGTCTCGTCCTGAATATCGGCGGCGGTCTGCGGTGCGTCCTGCGCCATCGCCGCAGTGGCGGTGGCGAGCAGCGAAATGCTTCCCAAAAGGCTGGCGATCCGGATCGTCTTCATGGTCGTGTTTCCCTGTTCCCAGTCATGTTCTTGCCTTGGCGTCTGGTGCGCCTTCAGCTCCCCTCTGCGATGATGTCCGCGACGCGTTCTGCGCTGCCGGCGGCGTAGGTCCAGCCCAAGGCGCCGTGCCCGGTCGCCGCGATCACGCCCGGCGCGATGGTCCGGGTGATCGGCAGCGAGTTCGGGGTCATCGGACGCAGGCCGGCCCAGCTCGACTCCATTTGGTCATAATCGGCAGCCTGAGGCAACGCTGCACGCGCACTGTCGACCAGCACGTGCAGCCGCGCCGGCTCGACCCGCGTGTCGCGCTTGCCCAGTTCGGCGAGCCCCGCGATGCGCATGCGGTTGCCGATGCGCGCAAACACGACGCGATTGGCGACATCGGTGATACTGGCGCTCGGCGCGGCGGGGCCGGGGGGCAGGGTGATCGAATAGCCCTTCATCGGCTGAATCGGCAGCCGCACGCCCAGCTGGCGGGCCAGCCGGGACGAGCCGTTGCCGGCGGCGAGGATGATGCGATCGGCATCGACTCGCATGCCGTCGCTGGTGACGAGCGCGGGGCCGGACCCGTTCGCCATGATCCGGTCGATGCCGACGCCCATCATCGAGCTGCCGCCCGCGCGCAGCAGCGCATCATGCGCGCTGACGCAGAAGCGGTGCGGATCGCCGACCTCTTCGTCGCGCGTGTGCAGCGCGCCGACGATCTCGCCCCGGATCGGCGCGAGCATCGGTTCGGCGGCGACTGCGCCGTCGGGGTCGAGGATCGCCTGTTCGACGCCGTGCGCGGCCTTGAGCGCCGCCATATCCTGCGCGGCGGCAAAGGAGGCGTGGCTGCGGTAGAGATGGATCTTGCCCGGTGCGCCATGCCCGAAATCGAGCTGGTGCCGGGCGGCAAGTCCGGCGAGCGCGGTGCGCGAACGCGCGGCGAGGGCGAGGCCCGCAATGGTGTTGTCGCGGAAGCGCGTGGCGGTGCCGTTGCGCAGAAAGGCGATGGCCCAGGCGATGAAATCGGGGTCGAGCCGCAGATTGAAGCGCAGCGCGCGATCGAGGCCGAGCAGGACGCGCGGGATCTGCGCGAGCGTCGATGGGCTCGCCAGCGCGTCGGTATAGCCGTAGCTGAGCTGCGCGCCATTGGCGAAGGAGGTGCCGAGCCCGGGGCCTTCCGCACCGTCGATCACGGTGACGCGATGGCCACGCTCGGTCAGGGTCAGCGCCGTCGCCATGCCGACCACGCCCGCGCCGAGCACGATCACTTCGCGCGCAGCGGTCATGCCGTCAGCTCCGGATATCGGTCGATCAGAAAGCGTCTCCCCCTGCCGCAGCAACTGGACAGACATTCCAATCACGCGGTGGATGGCGACATTAAAGTTCAAGCGGGCGACGAAAAGTGTGGATTCGCTGCTTAAGGTATAAACTGAGTCTATGGTTTGGCGCGGTTGTCCTCCAGCACCTGCTGAAAGGTGCGCAGAAAAGCGTGGGCGGCGCGCGATGGCTGGCGCTCCTCCAGCGTGACCCAGGAAATGGTGAAGCGCAGCGGCGGATCGGTCGGCAGCCAGGTGAAGCCCGGCGCGCGCCAGGCGCGGGCGGTGAATTCGTCGATCACCGTCACCCCGCGCTCGAGCTGGGCCAAGCGGGCAGCGATGAAGAAGGTCTGCACCGACACGGTCTCGCGAAAGGCGATGCCGCGCGCGCGGGCGGCTTCGGTCAGCACCGCACCGATCGGGCCGGCTGCGGCGACGCCGATCACGTCGCGATCGGCGAGCTGATCGAGCGGGAAGCGCGTATTCGCCTCCGGGAACATGCCTTCGGGAAACTGGACGACCAGCTCGCCCTCCGCCATCGCAGCGCGGGCAAGGCGCGGGTGCGGGGGCGGCGTATAGGCGATGGCGATGTCCAGCTCGCGCTCGATCAGCGAACGCAGCAGATCGTCATGATGATGGGTGTGCACTTCGAACGTCACGCGCGGCCAGTCGCGGCGGAACAGCGCCATTGCCTGTGGCACCATGTCGAGCGCGAGGCTGGGCACGATACCGAGCCGGATATGCCCGCCGCCCGAATGCGACAGGTTGCGCGCGGTCTGTTGCAGCGTGCCGAGCCGGTCGAACAGGTCGCCGGCCTCGCGCATCAGCGCATGCGCCTCATCGGTCGGGATCAGGCGCCCGCGCGAAAGCTGGAACAGGCGGAAGCCGAGATTGTCCTCGGCATGGTGCAGCGTCTTGGACACCGACGGCTGCGACACGCCGAGCGCGCGCGCGGCGGCGCTGATCGAGCCGTGCTGATAGACGGCGTGGACGATCTCAAGCTGGCGCAGGCGCATCAGGCGGGCTCAGACATAATGGGGGTCTGGGCGCTCGTGCAGCGCCTCATAATGCACCAGCACGGGCTCGGGACCGAGCGGGACGGGCTGGCCGTCGCGGAACGCCCATTCGCCGCGGTCGCAATCCTGCGCGCGGACATAGCCGTTGATGTAGAAGCGGCGCTGATGATCCGCGGTGTTTCGGCCCGATCCGTGGACCAGATAGGGGCTCCACATCGCGACGTCGCCGGGCTCCAGCTCAAGGTCGATAACGCTGGCCGGGTCGATGCCCGCGGTGCGCAGCGCGTCGTCGGTCATCTCGTTTCCCAGCACCTCGGTCGAAGTGTCGAGCGCGAGCGGGCCGTTGCGATGGCTGTTCGGGATCATCCGCATCGCGCCGCTCTCCCGAGTATGCGGGTCGATGGCGAGGCCGGTCTGGATGTAGGAACTGCCGAGATTGCGATAGGCTTTGTCGGGCTTGCGGAAGCGCGAATCCTGATGCCAGGCGAAATCGCCCTTCGACCCTGGCGCCTTCCAGTGGAGCTGGTTGATGATCTGCTTGAGGTCGCCGCCGATCAGCGGGGACAGCAGCTCTACCCAGCGCGGAGCGAGCCGGACGGCGTTGAGCGTTTCATTGTGGTAGGATGGCCATTGCACCATCGGGACCAGCGGAGTGCCGCTGTCGTCGGGGCGGACGTTGTAGAACAGATTGCCGTGGCGGAAGCTGCGGCCATGCGCGATCCCCTCGGCATGGACGGCGTCGATGGCGGCGCCGATCCCGGCGACCTCTTCGGGTGAAAAGACGCCACGAACAACGGCATAGCCCTGTTCGCGATACTGGGCGACATGATCCATAGCGGCCTCCGCACACGCGTTACGCGTGCGAGGCTTTCATTCGATCGGAGTCGCGTCAACCCGCCGGTTGGGTCGCCTGCGGATCGGGTTCGGTGGCGTTGGCGTCGAGCATGTCGGCGGCAGCGTTGAGCTGGGCCGCTTCGTCGGGCGAGACGCCGGTGGTGTCGTCGGGGCCGTTGCAGGCGACCAGCAGTGCGAGTGGCAGCAGAATGATGGCGCGCATGGTTCCCCCCCGGAACTGCGCGGGGCCGTCAGCGCGACGGCCCCGGCGTGATCTTAGTTGTTCTTGTCGAGCTCGTCCTCGGCGGCATCGGCGGCGTTGCCGACGCGGTCCGCGCCTTCACCGATCGCAGCGCCCGCACGGTCGGCGGCGTTTTCGGCGGTGCTGAGCGCGCCGTCGGTCGCGGCTTCGACATCATCGGCGGCTTCGCTCATCGTGGCATTGGCGTCGGCACCGATCGCCTCGGCGGCTTCGGCGGTTTCGTTCTGTGCCTTGTCGCTGCATGCCGCGAGGCCGAGTGCGGCGATTGCGGCGAGCGGAAGTAGAGCCTTTTTCATGTGATTTCCTCTCTGGAACAAACCTCGTGCGGGGCAGGACGCCTGAATCGAGACTAGGTTCCGTTTCGGATCAGGGCAATGCGGGCCAAAGCCCTTGCCTAGATCGGCCCTTTTGCCTAGATCGGAGCGGTAGTCGGCCGCCCGTGGAGGGCGGCCCTTATTGTTTCTGGAGACTTTGACGTGGCTCAGCCGCTCATGCCGCACGCGACCGCTTCCTGGCTGGTCGACAATACCGCGCTCAGCTTCGAGCAGATCGCCGACTTTTGTGGGCTGCACATTCTGGAGGTGCAGGCGATTGCGGACGATACCGCATCGACCAAGCTGACCGGCCGCGATCCGGTGCGCGCGCACGAGCTGACCATGGAGGAAATCGAGAAGGGTCAGGCCGATCCCGATTACCGCCTGAAGATGAGCAAGGGCCCCGAGCAGGTGCGCCGCACCAAGGGCCCGCGCTACACCCCGGTGAGCAAGCGTCAGGACAAGCCCGACGGCATCGCCTGGATCATCCGCAACCATCCGGAGATCAGCGACGGCGCGATCGGCAAGCTGATCGGCACCACCCGCACCACCATCGCCGCGATCCGCGACCGTTCGCACTGGAACATCGCCAACATCGTGCCCAAGGATCCGGTGACGTTGGGCCTGACCAGCCAGCGCGAGCTGGACGCGGCGGTCGCCAAGGCAGCGAAGGCGGCGGGCATCGAGGCTCCGGTCGACACCCGGCTGGAGGGCGATCGCGAGGCGCTGCTCGAACAGCTGCGCGCCGAGCGCGAGGCGGCGTCGCGTGAGACGACGACTGGCGTCGAGCTGGACCGGGATACGCTGTTCAAGAGCTGATCCACTCCTTTTTCGGTTTTCCGGTATCGTGACGGCGCGTGGACTCGACAAGCGGGTCCCGCGCCGTCACTGTTTCCGGTATGGCTGAACCGGCGATCTCCCCCGACATCTCGCTGACGCAGGACGAGAGCTTTGTCGCGACCAGTCATCGCGGGCTGACTTATCCCTTTGGCGAGCGCGTGCCGGCGGTGGGCGAGGCGCTTCCGGTGGCGCGCGGCGTGCATTGGGTGCGCATCCCGATGGCCGGGCCGCTCGACCATATCAATTGCTGGCTGGTCGCCGATGGCGATGCCACCACGATCGTCGATACCGGGCTGAACGTCGATCCGTCGGTCGAAGCGTGGCGCGCGCTGTTCGATGCGGAGCCGCTGGCGTCGGCGCCGCCGCGCCGCGTAATCTGCACGCATTTCCATCCCGATCATATCGGCCTTGCCGGATGGCTGGGGCGCAAATTCGATGCGCCGCTGTGGATGACGCGCGGCGAGTGGCTGATGGGGCGGCTGTTGACCGCCGATGTGCGCGACGCGGTGCCGGACGAGCAGATCGCCTTCTGGCGCGCGGCGGGATGGGATGACGACCAGATCGCGGCGGCCAGCGCCAGGGGCTATGGCCAGTTCAGGCGCATGGTCGCGCCGCTGCCGCTCGGCTATCGCCGGATCGTCGATGGCGACGCGATTGCGATCGGCGATGCGATGTGGCGGGTCGTGGTCGGATCGGGGCATTGCCCGGAGCATGCGTGCCTGTGGAACGAGGCCGATGGCGTGCTGATCGCGGGGGACCAGGTGCTGCCGCGGATCAGCTCCAACGTCTCGCTCGGCGTGAGCGAGCCCGAGGCCGATCCGCTGGGCGAGTGGCTGGCTTCGATCGACAAGCTGTTGGAACTGCCCGACGATCTGCTGGTGCTGCCGGCGCATGGCGCGCCGTTCACCGGGCTGCACGTGCGGCTGGCAGCGCTGCGTGACGAGCATCGCAAGCGGCTCGACATCCTGGCCGAGCATCTGGCTGAGCCGCGCCGTGCGGTTGATTGCTTCGGGCGGATGTTCCGGCGGACGATCACCGGCGACATGCTCGGTCTCGCCACCGGCGAGACGCTGGCGCATCTGCGGCGGCTGGAGGTCGAGGGGCGGGCGGTGCGCGAGGTGCGCGACGGCGCGTGGTGGTATCGGAAAACGGGTTAGGCTAGCGTCGCGTCGCCGGGTGGCCTGATTCAGGAGAGCGATGCGATGTGCGACGATCTGACCAACGCGGATAATGAGCAACTGGCAAAGGGCATGAGCCGGCGCGAATTCGGTGCCGCGGCGGGTGCTGCGGGGCTGATGGCGCTGCTGCCGACCCCTGCCAATGCGATGGCCATCCAGTCGACGGATGTGACGTTCAAGACCCCCGACGGGACCGCCGACGGCTATTATGCCGCGCCGACCAAGGGCAGGCATCCGGCGGTGCTGGTATGGCCCGACGTGATGGGCCTGCGCCCCGCCTTCCGCCAGATGGGCGAGCGGCTGGCGCAATCGGGCTTTGCGGTGCTGACGATCAACCCGTTCTACCGGTCGGTGAAGGGGCGGTTCCTGCAGCCGGGCGAGAGCTTTGCGACGCCGAGCGTGCGCGAGAAGATCGGGCCGTGGCGTGCGCTGTTGACGCCGGACGCGGTGGTGCGCGACGCGACTGCCGCGGTGGCGTGGCTCGACGGGCAGCGCGGGGTGGACAAGAAGCGCGGGGTCGGCACCACCGGATACTGCATGGGCGGGCCGTTCACGATGCGCACCGCCGCTGCGCTGCCCGATCGGGTCAAGGCGGGCGGGTCGTTCCATGGCGGCGGACTGGCCACCGACAAGCCCGACAGCCCGCACTTGCTGGTGCCCAAGATGAAGGCGCGCTTCCTGTTCGCGGTCGCCGAGAATGACGACAAGCGCAATCCGACCGAGAAGGAGCTGGTGCGCAAGGCGTTCGCCGACGCGGGGCTCGCGGCGGAGGTCGAAGTGTATCCGGCGAACCATGGCTGGTGCCCGCCCGACAGCCAGGTTTACGATCAGGTGCAGGCGGAGAAGGCGTGGGCGCGGTTGCTGGAGACGTTCAAGGGGTTGTGAGTTGCGCTGATCCTCCCCCTGGCGGGGGAGGATTACTTAGCGCTTGACCCGTGCTGCGATTTCGTTCCTATTTCGTTCTCAATCGACTCGGAGGGACGACCATGACGCTGACGCTCTATACGAACCCGATGTCGCGCGGACGGATTGCGCGCTGGGCGCTTGAGGAAGCGGGGGCCGAGTACGACACGGTGGTGATCGATTACGGCCCGCGCGCGCCCGAATTTCTGGCGGTAAACCCGATGGGGAAGGTGCCGACGATCGTGCATGACGGCGTGGTGGTGACCGAGTGCGCGGCGATCTGTGCCTATCTCGCCGATGCCTTTCCGGCGGCCAAGCTGGCGCCGCCCGTGGATGCGCGCGGGGCCTATTATCGCTGGCTGTTCTTCGCCGCGGGTCCGCTGGAGCAGGCGGTGACCAGCCGGTCGATGGGCTGGGATGTCGGCGATGATCCGCAGAAACAGGGGATGCTGGGCTTTGGCAATTACGACCGCACGATCGACACGCTGGATGCAGCGGTGAGCGCCGCGGGCGACGGCTGGCTGGCGGCGGATCATTTCACCGCGGCGGACCTGTATGTCGGCGCCCATCTGAGTTGGGGCACCCAGTTCGATACGATCCCCAAGCGCGAATCCTTTGTAGCGTTCGCCGCGCGGGTGCAGGCGCGGGAAGCGGCACAGCGGGCGAATGCGCTGGACGATGCGCTGATGCCGGCTCCGGCCGAGGGGTGATCCAATTCCTCCCCTGAGCTTGCTCAGGGGAGGGGGACCGCTCGCGCAGCGAGTGGTGGAGGGGCGGCCGCGCAGACGGCCG
>NZ_LSJM01000021.1 GCF_001557215.1 Sphingomonas sp. CCH9-E2
CGCCGGCTTCGGCCGGAACCCCGCGAACATGCCCCGCGCCTTGTCGCGGACCTTCGCCACTATTTCACGCGCGAGTTCCGGGAACCGGATCTCGCGCCGATCGGCGAACGCGCGGGCCTGGTCCTGTTCCGGGCGCGCATAGTCGCCCGCCATGTCCTTGCCCCGATCACGCGACAGGGCGCGGACGAGCTGACGCTGGTCGGCGAAGTCGTCGCGCCCGTAATGGAGCTGCACGTCATCACGATGCCGCGACATGCCGACATAGGCGCTGTGGCGGTCCATGCCGGGGGTGGCGAGGACGTGGGCGTGATCGACGGTCACGCCCTGCGCCTTATGGAAAGTGGCGGCGTAGCCGTGATCGACCGCGGCATAGTCCTTTGCGTCGAACGCGACCCGCGCGCCGCTGTCGAGCCGAACCTTCATCCCCTCGGCCGATACCTGCTCGATCGTGCCAAGCGTGCCGTTCTTCACCCCTAGCGACCGCTCGTTCCGCAGGAACATCAGGCGGTCGCCGCGCGCGAACGCGCGCGTCCCCCGGTCGGCGCTGAACGTCACGTCGTCGCCAAGGTCGCCGGTCGCGCGAAGTCGGCCGCGCGCTTCCTCGTTCAGCTCGCGGACCTCGGCGTTGGTGTAGGTGAGGATGATGCGGGATTTGCCCGGTTCGGCCTGGCGCTGCCGATCCCAGCCATCGACCAGCTCGCCCCGCGCCTGCTCGCGCGTGTCGGCCGCGTGGACCATGC
>NZ_LSJM01000205.1 GCF_001557215.1 Sphingomonas sp. CCH9-E2
ATGAGCTTAATGCACTAACAAACCAATCGGTCCACTCGGTGGGGGCAGACCACGCTGCCCTTCGCGCTCACCGGCGGTTTCTGGATCCTCTACCTGCTCGGCTACCACCAGTCGGTCGCGACCGGCGTCGGCTTCATCGCGCTTGCCGGCGTCGCCGCCGAGTTCGGCGTTGTGATGCTGATCTACCTGAAGGATGCCCTCCAGGCGCGGGGCGAGCAGCCCTCGCGGGAGGATATTGCCGAGGCGGTCCGCGAAGGCGCGCTGCTCAGGGTCCGGCCCAAGGCGATGACGGTCGCCGTCATCATTGCTGGCCTCCTTCCGATCCTGGTCGGATCTGGCGCGGGCTCGGAAGTCATGAGCCGTATCGCGGCGCCCATGGTCGGCGGGATGCTGACCGCACCGCTCCTCTCCATGTTCGTCATCCCCGCCGCCTATCTGCTTCTGAGGCGGGGATCCCTTCACACCAAACCATGAAGCACCACGAAAGGAGACTATGATGAAATTGCATGCACTGACCGTTCTCGGCCTCACCGCCGCGCTCGCCGCCTGCGGCTCCAAGACCGAGTCCAACGAGACGGCCGCCACGAACACGGCGTCGCCTGCGGCTACGGAAACCAATGCGATGGCGGACGACATGGGCAAAATGGAGATGTCGCCTACCGCCAAGATGGCCAAGGGCACCGGCAAGGTGACAGCCGTCGACAAGAGCGCCGGGACCATCACGCTCGACCATGGCCCGATCACCGAGGCGAACTGGCCGGCGATGACGATGGCGTTCAAGGCAGCGCCAACCCTGATCGACAGCGTGAAGGTGGGCGATCAGGTGAATTTCGAGCTGAAGCTCGACGGCAATGCCGGCGAAGTGACGGCCATCGAGAAAAAGTAGACCGTCGCTGAACTTTCGGGAGGCACCGAGGAGCACCTCCCGAAGAGTTCCGGCAAGTTGGAACAGGCAATGTTCGCCGATCCATGATCGACGGCGAGGGCAAGTTAGCCCCTCGCCATCACTTCATCAGCAGACATCGCGCCCATCGACCCAAACGCGGACCGGTCCCTGCATGGGCGCACGCGGACCATATTGCGGCCGCATCCGCCACACATAACGGCCGGTCTCGCCAGTGTAGGCTGGATCGCATTCCGGTCCGCCTTTGCCTGTCCACTGTTTGCGCTCGTCGCCGACCTTCTTGCAGACCCGCGCACTCAGCGGCGCACGCGGACCAGGTGCCTGGGGTTGCCACTCGCATTTGATGGTCGCCGGTTTCTCGACATCTGCTTGTGCCCATACCGGGACAGGGACGCCGACGAGTGTCGTGAATGCGGCCACCGCAGCGCCGAATATCAAGGTCTTCATGATTCCTCTCCTTGGACTGATAGTGCCTTGGACGAACTGGCGCCGAAGCACTGGACAGCGCACCGCGCAGTCCAGTGCTGGGAAGGGTTCGCCTGGCGAATTATCAGGCCAAGGAGTTGGGTGGATGTTGTTCGGGCTGGGTCGATCGTCCCTCTATGGACGAGGTTGACGGCCATGCCAGAGAGCCGGCGTCGATCATCGTTTCTGCCACTACGGGCTGTCCAACATGGAGCATGAACGGCATCGCACAGCAGAGGCCAGCAACGCACGCGAGCGTCATCCGGTCACAGGGAACCGATTTGTCGCTATCGCCCTGCATCATGCCGACGCAATCCATCGGCATGGTCGCCGGAGCCATTGCCTCGATAGCCGCCGTGGCGGGGCTTGCAGCAATCGCCACCGTCTGCCCGAAGAGCCCAAGCAAGGCGGCTATGACCAGCACGATTTTCAGTGCTCGCCTCATATGAATATTGTCTGCTTCTCGTCGCCCTGCGTCAAGCGCTGACGGCCTGCTGTCCTCGGTGAATGAAAGGGTTCGCGCCGCGTTGCGAGATGCTGGGGGTAGCTCAAGCTGCCCGCGGGTTGGGTTCGATCCCGTTCGTGCAACGACCCGGCAGATTAGGACCTATGCACATTTAAGCGAGGTTTCGCATTTCCTGTTGTCGTCACGCATCGAGCACAGGCGGCGCATGGGAATCGAAGCTTCAGCGAATGTGGGTCGCCCACATATCGCCGTTGGGTATCTCACGGCGCATAATAGAGCTTGGACGCCAAGGAGAGAAACGATGCCTGCCAACTGCATGGAGATGATGAGCGGTGGTAGCAGACTGATGATGATCGGGATGGGCCTCATATGGCTGCTGGTCATTGTCGTGCTTTTGCTCACGACTGCGGCTCTTGTAAAATATCTGCGATCGGGGCCGCGCTAGCCTCAAGTCGCCGATGACCCCGAAAGCGACCGAAAAAGAATGAGGCGATCGCCCAGCCATAGGCGCCGATGGTCGGAACAACCGTCGTCACGACACCGAATGCCCGTGCACCGGCGCCATGGGGATACCCGCGCAGAAAAGTGAACCGTCCGATCGCAAAGAGGAAGACGGCGCCAGGTATCAGCGCGAGCAACGGGCCGCTGATCAAGGTTGCAAGCGCCAGATGAGCGCCAACGGCGGCCACCGCCTGTTCGAGCGTGTTCTGAAGGAAGGCGACCTGGACAGCAATCGCCGGACTCGGCGGAGCAAAGGCGGAGCCGGGATTGTCGATGGCAGAATGAAAGCGTCCCCTCGACACCATCCTGACTCCGATAATGATCCAGATCAGAACGAAGAGGTCTGCCTGAAGCGCGAAGGCAAGGCTGGTCTGCCCCCACCGAGTGGACCGATTGGTTTGTTAGTGCATTAAGCTCATC
>NZ_LSJM01000206.1 GCF_001557215.1 Sphingomonas sp. CCH9-E2
GGCGTCAACCCGCATGGGGAAAACACCGGGCGGGGTGGCGTTCGTCACAATCGCGTCCTATCTGGCCAATAATGGCGCGTTCTTCTCGATCGATGGACTGGGGCTTTCCCCGCTGGCGAGCCTATGGGGCCGAGCGGGAAGCGGTAAAAGTGCGCCTGTGCGACCGCGAAGGCTGCGACAAGCCCGGTGATCGCCCGGCGCCCAAATCGCCCAACAGCCCGGAACGCTGGTACTTCTGCGAGGAACATGCCGGCGAATACAACCGCAACTGGAATTATTTCGAGGGGCTGACCGCCGAAGAGGCCGCCAAGCGCGAGGCCGATGAGCGGCGCACCGCGAATGGCTATGCGGAGAGCAAGCATAATGCCTGGGCTGGCCCGGGCGACGGCACGCGCTCGCGCGACGAGATGCGCGCTCTCGACGTGCTGGAGCTGGAGCCGGACGCGAGCTTTGAGGATGTGCGCACGGCGTGGCGGCGGCTCGCCAAGTCGAACCATCCCGATATTCGCCCGGGCGACGCCGAAGCGGCCAAGCGCTTTCAGGCGATCCAGGCGGCCTATGAAGTGCTGCGCACCGCCGAAGAGCGGCGGCAATGGCGGCCGGATTGAAGACGCAGGTCCGGTCGAACTGGGCGAATGCGGTTCTGGTCTGTGCGAAATGCTCGAAAAAGCTCGACGGCGGGTTTGGCCCCAAGGGCAAGGCGCCGCTGGGCAAAGCGCTGCGCAAACACCTGCATCTGAAAAAAGGGCGCAAGGCTGCAGCAGGCATCGTCGACGTCAAATGCCTTGGCGTTTGCCCGCGCGGTGCGGTGACCATGGTCAATGGTGCGGCGAGCCGCGAGTGGCTGCTGGTCCCCGCCGGTGCCGATCTCGATGCGGTGGCCGATGAACTTGGCCTCGGGTGATCGCGCCCGCTTGCGCACGACGCCGGGTGCGTTAGGGTTCGCGCCGTGACGCCGCCTTCGCCCTCCGCAACTCTCGCGCGCAAGCGGCTGGCCGATGCGCTGATTTCGGTGGGCCGGGGCGACCGTGCCGCGCTGGCGGAGGTCTATAATCTGACCAGCGCGAAGCTTTTCGGGATTTGCCTGCGTATCTGTGGGAGCCGGGAGGAAGCAGAGGACGTGGTGCAGGAAGTCTATGTGAAGGTGTGGCAGCGGGCGGGGCGCTTCGACCCTGAGCGCGCCAGCCCGATCACCTGGCTTGCCGCCATCGCCCGCAACAGCGCGATCGACCGGCTGAGGTCGCGTCCGGCAGCCGCTGCCGCGCCGATCGATGCGGCCGCGATGGTCGCCGACGAGCGCCCCGCCGCCGACGCGGTGATCGAAGATGCTCAGGAGCAGGGCCGTATGCGCGCCTGTCTCGACGCGCTGGAGGCGCGTGCGTCCTCGGCGATCCGCGCAGCCTTTTTCGGCGGATTGACCTATACCGAGCTGGCTGAACGTGAGCGCGTGCCGCTCGGCACGATGAAGACCTGGATTCGTCGCGGCCTGTTGCAGTTGAAGGCGTGCTTGGGCGATGGTTGATCCGATGGACCTTCCCGACGCGCGCGAACTGCTTGCGGCCGAACTGGCGCTCGGCGTGCTGGAGGGCGACGCGCTGGCCGCCGCCAACCGCCGCCTGCTGACCAACGCGGCCTTTGCCGAGGAGGTCGAGGCGTGGCGCGAGCGGCTGGCGGGCATGGCGCTCGACGTGCCCGACGAAATGCCGCCGGACGCATTGTGGAGCCGGATCGAGCGCGCGATCGATGGCGTGGCGCCTGCGCCCGTGGTCGATCTGGTGCCGCGTCGCCAGCTGCGCCGCTGGCAGTTCGGTACGGCCGCAGCGGGCGCAGTTGCGGCCGCGCTCGCGGTGATGCTCGTCATCCCGCGCCCCGAACCGTCGATCAACCCGCCGCCGGCCCAGGTGACGGTGCAGCCCGCCATCGTCGCGCAGCTGCGCGGCACGGAGGAGGGGCCGTTCGTCGCCGCACGCTACGACCCGGTAACTGCGCAGCTGCGGCTGGTTGCGCAGGATATGGGCGACGACCCGCGCGTGCCGGAGCTGTGGATTATCCCCGAGGATGGCATCCCGCGCTCGCTCGGCGTCATTCGGCCCGCGGGCGATACGCAGCTGGTCGTGGCCGAAGGGCATCGGTCGATGATGCATGACGGCGCTACGCTGGCGATCACGATGGAGCCGCGCGCGACCGCGCCGCACCCCGCGCCGACCGGCCCGCGCGTCGCTGCAGGAAAAATTTTCGGCATCTGACATCCGGGCCGCATCCGCGCCCGTATCTCCTGCGCAACCCGGTCCCACGCGGGCCGGGCACTGCCACGACAGCAGGAGGATGTATGAAGTTTCGTACCTCGCATTTCGCACTGGCGCTCGCCGGTGCCGCACTGGCCACCGGTTCGGTTGCCGTCGCCGGACAAACCAAGATGGTCGGCGGTGCCGCCATGTATCCGACCAAGGACATCGTCGATAACGCGGTCAATTCGAAGGATCACACCACGCTGGTCGCGGCGGTGAAGGCTGCCGGCCTGGTCGACACGCTCAAGTCGCCTGGCCCGTTCACCGTGTTCGCGCCGACCAATGCCGCGTTCGCGAAGCTGCCCGCGGGCACCGTCGACACGCTGCTGAAGCCGGAGAACAAGGGCACGCTGACCGCGGTGCTGACCTATCACGTCGTCCCGGGCAAGATGATGGCCGCCGACATCGCCGCCAAAGCGAAGGCCAATGGCGGCAAGCTCGAGCTGACTACCGTCCAGGGCGCCAAGATCACCCTGTCGATGCGCGGCAATGGCTGGATCGTCACCGATGCCAAGGGCGGCACCTCGAACATCACCATCGCCGATGTCGCGCAGAAGAATGGCGTGATTCACGTGGTGGACTCGGTCCTTCTGCCCTGAACCGACCCCCGTCGCGCGGGTTTTACCCGGTCCCGCGCGGCACCCCGCCGATGTGATTTCCCTCTTTGACCATCGGCGGGACTACCGCCCGCCCGGCCACTGTCTCTCAGGCCGGGCGGGTACGGTTGAGCCAGCGTGCCGTGCGCGGGAAGCGCGGCAGGATCAGCCGGTCGAACACGAACACGACAATCAATGAAAGCGCCAGCATCGGCAACAGCGCCGCCATGACAAGGGTGATCGCTGCCACTACGCGCAGCTTTGCGTCACCCGGATGCGGCGGCGCGCCGAGCGAACCGTCGGGCCGTCGCCGCCACCACATGACGCCGCCGCTCACCGCCAGCAGCATCAGCGCCAGCGCGGTCAGCACGCCGACCAGTTGGTTGACCCACCCGAACAGCTGGCCTTCATGCCAAGCGATGCCATATCCGATCACCCGGTCGATCGGGTGCCTATCGGCAAAGCCGCTGCGCGCAAGCACGTCGCCGGTCATCGGATCGAACTCAACGGTACGCGCGATCGGGCGGTTCTGCGTGGCGCTGGTCAGCTTCCAGACATTGCCATTGGGCGGTCCGAATTGCGCGGGTGCAC
>NZ_LSJM01000207.1 GCF_001557215.1 Sphingomonas sp. CCH9-E2
CCCGCCGCACTTCACCGACTTGACCTCAACGTCCATGTCACCGGTGAACACCATGGGGCTGCCCTTGCCTTCCACTCGGAGGACACGGGTCTCGACCTTGCGATCCTTGTCCTTGGCGTCCTTGCCCTTGCCGTCGGTGCGCTCGATCATGACGATGCGGTGGACGTGCTTTTCCTTGGTGCCCGCGGGGGCTTCGGGTGCTTCCGGAGCGGCGGGTGCATCGGGTGCCTGAACCGCGGCGATGGCGGCGGGCGCAGCC
>NZ_LSJM01000208.1 GCF_001557215.1 Sphingomonas sp. CCH9-E2
GCGTGGGGAAGGCGGCGGGGGCGAGGGGGGAGCGTTGCATCTGTTGTTCCTCTATTCCTTTCGTCGCCCCGGCGGAGGCCGGGGCCGCCCTGTGGTGCGGGCTTCCCTGACTAACTTGGCGGCCCCGGCCTGCGCCGGGGCGACGGTAACTCAGGCCAGCGCGCTCGCGGCGCTGAGGACGGCGCGGACGCTGGCGGTGGCGACGTCTTCGTCGATGCCGACGCCCCAGATGGTCCGGCCGTCGGCGGTGCGGCATTCGACATAGGCGGCGGCCTGCGCGGTGGAGCCATGGCCGATCGCATGTTCGGCATAGTCGGCTATGTCGAGTTCGACGCCAAAGCCTTCGCGGATCGCGGCGACGACGCTGGAGATCAGGCCGTTGCCGCGCCCGCTGACCGATCTGGACACGCCGTCCACCTCGATCGCGCCGGCGAAGATGCGCTCCCCATTGGACGCGCGGGTTTCGTCATAGGCGCCGAGCGTGAAGCGCTGGGGCGTTTCGAGGCGATAGGCGGTCTGGAAGGTCGCCCAGATGTCCTGCGCGTTGAGTTCGCGGCTGGTTTCGTCGGCCATGCGCTGAACATGGCGGCTGAAATCGGCCTGGAGCCGCTTGGGTAGCTTCAGCCCCTTGTCCTGTTCCAGCACCCAGGCGACGCCGCCCTTGCCGCTTTGCGAATTGACGCGGATCACCGCTTCATAGCTGCGGCCGAGATCGGCGGGGTCGATCGGGAGATAGGGGACTTCCCAGAGATCGTCGTTGCGCGCTTCCTGCGCGGCAAAGCCCTTTTTGATCGCGTCCTGATGGCTGCCCGAAAAGGCGGTGAAGACGAGGTCGCCGGCATAGGGCGTGCGCGGATGGACCGGGATGTTGGTGCAATATTCGACCGTCTTCACCACTTCGTCGATATCGTCGAAGGCGAGGCCGGGGTCGACGCCCTGCGTGTACATGTTCATCGCGACGGTCACGAGGTCGCAATTGCCGGTGCGCTCGCCATTGCCGAGCAGGCAGCCTTCGACGCGGTCGGCGCCCGCCATCAGGCCCAGCTCCGCCGCCGCGACACCGGTGCCGCGGTCGTTATGCGTGTGGAGCGAGATCACCACGCTGTCGCGATTGGGGATGTGGCGGCAGAAATACTCGATCTGGTCGGCGTAGATGTTGGGCGTCGCCGCCTCGACCGTCGCGGGCAGGTTGAGGATCAGCGGGCGGTCGGGCGTGGGGCGCAGCACCTCCATCACGGCGGCGCACACCTCGACCGAGAAATCGAGTTCGGCGGTCGAGAAGGTCTCGGGCGAATATTGGAAATGCCAGTCGGTGTCGGGCTGGGCCGCCGCGCCATCGCGCAGCATTCGCGCGGCGTCGGTGGCGATCGCCTTCACCTGATCGCGCTCCATGCCGAACACGATGCGCCGCCATGCCGGGCTGACCGCGTTATAGACATGGACGATCGCCTGCTTCGCGCCGCGCAGGCTTTCGAAGCTGGTTTCGATCAGGTCGCGGCGCGCCTGGGTCAGCACCTGGATCGTCACGTCTTGGGGGATGCGGCCGTCGCGGACGAGGCCGGAGATGAAGTCGAATTCGGTCGCACCCGCGCTGGGGAAGCCGACCTCGATCTCCTTGATCCCGACGCGACAGATCAGGTCGAAGAAGCGGGTCTTTTTCTCTGCATCCATCGGGTCGATCAGCGCCTGATTGCCGTCGCGCAGATCGGTCGAGAGCCAGCGCGGCGCGCGCGTGATCGTGCGGGAGGGCCATTGGCGATCGGGCAGATCGACCTGGGGGAAGGGGCGGTATTTGACGCTGGGATCGCGCAACATGGAACTTCTCGCTTCGAAACGGACGGTCGGGGAGGGTGTGCTCTGCCCTTAGGCCGTGTGCGCAGGCCGTACCCGCGCGAATCCACGCCCTAAGGGCGGGTAAGTCGAAGCGGGAGGAGGCTGCGGTCGTGCAACATTGTGTGGGGCGCTTAGCCCGGACGCGCAACAAATGTCCAGACTGTAATGCCCCGGACGGCACTGGCCGGTCGATATCATTCTGTAAAGATTTGAGCGGCATAGCTTGGTTCGGGGGCTGAACAGGATGAAAAATGCTTCAAATCATGTACATCAGCAGCGCCGCCAACATCGCCCCGATCGATGTCGCGCAGATCCTGACCGTCTCCCGCCGGAACAATGAGCGCGATGGCGTTACGGGATTTCTCTACGCCGATGGGCGGCGATTCCTGCAAGCGCTTGAGGGGCCCGTCGATGCGGTCGAGCGTGCGTTCGGGCGCATTGGAGCCGATCCGCGCCATCGCGCGGTCGTGACGCTGTCGCGGCGTGAGATCGCGGCGCGCGAGTTCGGCGATTGGGCGATGGCGCATCGCATGCCGGGTGGCGACACCGACGCGCTGATGGCGCAGATCGCCGAGCGGCTCGAGGCCGCGTCGCCGAATGTCCGCGCTACCTTTGAAGGCTTTGCGAAGATCCGGCGCGCGGCCTGATCGGTTACTTCTGGAATGCGGCGGCGATGGTCAGTTCGACCTCGTCGCTGACCAAAGGCACGGCATAGCCGAGGCCGAAGTCGCTGCGCTTGATCTTCGCCTCGGCCTCGAACCCGACATTTTCCTTGCCGCCCATCTGGGCCGGCGCCTTGCCCGCGCCGTAGAAGTCGACGTCGAGCGTCACCGGCTTGGTGACGCCGTTGAGGGTGAGGTTGCCCGCGACCTGCGCGGCCTCGCCGCTCGCATCGACGGTGACGCTGGTCGAGACGAAACGGGCATCCGCCGGGGCCGAGCCGAAGAAGTCGGGCCTGCCGCCATCCTTGCCGTCGCGCAGCAGGTGCGCGGTAAAGCCGGGAACGCCGGTCACCATTTTCGACACCGGGATGGTCACGTCGACCTTGGACGCGGCGGGGTTCTTGGGATCGAGCTGCATCGTGCCGGTGACCTGACCGAACAGGCCCCACAGCGGCGAGAAGCCGAAATGGTTGACCTCCCACTTCACCAACGTGTGGTTGGCGTCGACGGAGTAGCTGCCGCCGGTGATCGCGGCCTTGTCCTTCGACCCCGGCATCTGCTGGGCGACGATGGGGGTGGCGATGGCGGTCGCGGCGAGCAGGGTGGCGAGGACGATGCGCATAGTGGATCTCCGGATTGCGTGACGAGGGCGTCACGACAATGCGCGACGCCCCCGACTTGTTCAAATCACGAAATGGGAACGCAGGGTTTCCCGGAGCGCGATCAAAGCTGTGGCAGGATCAGATATTTTTCACCCGTCGCGCGGCGGTTATAGGCGGCGATGCAGCCAGGCTGGACCGCATCCTCCAGGCTGATGCGGTTGCTGTAGCTGCTGGCGAAGGTGGTGCGGATTTCGGCCGCGACCTTGGCGCGCATCCGCGTCACTTCCTCCATGCCCGCCTTGGCGAGGTAGGGGGTGAGCAGCCACCCGCCGACGCCCCAGATCATACCGAATCCCCGATTGAGCTCGGTCGGCGCGGTGCTGAGGCCGCCATAGATATAGACCTGCTTCATCGTCGACGAGCCATAGGGGCCGTTCGCCGGATTGGTGCGGACGGCTGCGGCCTCCATCGCGGTCAGGATCTGGCCGGCGAGCTTGCCGCCGCCGATCGCGTCGAAGGCGAGGAAGGCCTGGGTCTCGGCAATCGCTTCGGTCAACTGGGCCATGAAGTCGGGCGCGCTGCTGTCGACCACATGGGTTGCGCCGAGGCCGCGCAGCAGCTGCGTCTGCGCGTCGCTGCGCACGATGTTCACGAGCGGAACGCCTTCGGACAAAGTGAGCTTGACCAGCATCTGGCCGAGGTTCGATGCGGCTGCGGTGTGGACGAGGCCCTTGTAGCCCTCACGCCGCATCGTGCCGACCATGCCGAGTGCGGTCATCGGGTTGACGAAGGACGAGGCGGCTTCCTCGGCGGCGATCCCGTCGGGGAAGACGAGGCAGTCGCGCGCGCGGAGCAGGCGATATTGCGTGTAGAATCCGCCGCCGGCTGCAGCGACGGTCTTGCCGATCAGCGCCTGTGCGGCGGGATCGTCGCCGGCTGCGACGACCGTACCGGCACCTTCATTGCCGATCGGCAGCGGCTTGCCCGCGCGCACCGCGACATGGCGGCGCAGCGCCTCGGGAATCTCCGCACGCGCACCATAGCCGAGCGCGGTGAAGGCGTTGGAATCGGCGACGCTGAGCATCACTGCAAGGTCCGAGGGGTTGATCGGCGTCGCCTCGACCCGGATCAGAACTTCGTCCCCGGTCGGCTGCGGGACCGGTACGTCGCGCAGGGTGAGTTCGAGGCCGCCGTCATCGGTGACGGTCGAGAACATCTGCTTGGCCTGCGCCGGGATCGTGTCGCTCATGGCATCCTCCTTATGGTCTTTGACACGGGCATACCGTGAATTCGAAAGCGGGATCAATGGGTCGAGAGAAATCGTTGTGAGCGGGATCGTGCCCCCTCGCATTCGGGCGCAGCTTACGTTAAGGTGAACCTATGACCCGTGCAGCCACCCCGTTCGAAGTCCCGATCCCCGTCGATCCTGCGGACATCGATTTCATGGGACACGTCAATAACGCCAGCTATCTCAAATGGGTGCAGGAAGCGGTGCTGACGCACTGGCAGAAGCTGGCGCCCGCCGAGGAGGTGGCGAAGCATCTGTGGGTCGCGCTGAAGCACGAGATTACCTATCGCAAGCCCGCCTTCCTGAACGACGAGGTGGTCGCGACGGTGCTGCTGGAAAAGGTGCAGGGCGTCAGCGCATTCTACGAAACGATCATCCGCCGGGGCGATGTGGTGCTGGCCGAGGTCAAGTCACGCTGGTGCTGCGTGGACGCAACGACGCTGCGCCCGGCGCGGATCGCCGAGCATATCGTCGAGCATTTCTTCGGGAAGCGCGAAGGTTAGAGCCAGCGCGGGACGCTGTGCGTGTAGTTGACGTAAGCGACGCCGAATTTGTCGGCCATATAGCGTTCCTCGCGGGCGATGACGCCATAGTGGATCGTCATGATCAGCGGGATGAACAGCCACAGCACTGCCGGCGCGTTGGCGGCGACGGCGAGGCCGAGATAGATCAGCGTCATGCCGAGATACATCGGGTTGCGGGTGCGGCGGTACACGCCCTGGGCCACGAAGGCAGTGGCCGGTTTCCAGGGCGGGGCGGGGGTGCCCGCTGCCTTGAACCGTCCGAGCGCTGCGGCGATCAGGGC
>NZ_LSJM01000209.1 GCF_001557215.1 Sphingomonas sp. CCH9-E2
GGATCACGGTTCGGGCTCCCCGGGGGTTCGGCGCCGTCCTATCGGGATATGACGGCGGGGCCAAGGGGGATGGGGGCAATCCCAGCTTTGTCACCCCGGCCTGGTGCCGGGGTCCACCCCGCCCCACGCGCAGCGCTAGAGCCTCTGACCCTGGATTTGCCGCCCGGTGGACCCCGGCACGGAGGCCGGGGTGACGAAAGGTTGGCGGGG
>NZ_LSJM01000210.1 GCF_001557215.1 Sphingomonas sp. CCH9-E2
CTGGGCAGCGCTTCGGCCCCCGCCCAATGGCGTTCGCCCGCCGGGTCCAGACCGGCTTCCAGATCGTCCCCCAGCGCGGCGGCGAGTGCGCGTTCGTAACCGGGCGCGACCGTCAGTTTGTCGAGCAGCCGTTCCTTGCCGCTCGGGCGCGTGGCTTTGGACAGCGCCGCTGCCTCGCTGTCGAGTTGGGCGAGTTCGGCATGTGCCTCGGCACGGGCGGATTGGGCGCGGCTGCGCGAGTCGATTGCCGCGCGTTCGGCGGCGTCGGCACGGGCCAGACCGGTGCGCGCGGATTCGGCCTGATGCGCCGCCTGCGCCCGCGCCTCGGCGGCGCGCTGGCGTTCGGCGGCGAGCGGGGCGGGATCGCCGAGCGCTCGGATCTCAGCCTCGACCCGCGCGGATTCGCGGGTGGCGCGCTCGGCACGGGTGCGCGCGGCGGCAAGTGCGGCGTCGGCGACGCGGGTCTCTGCGGCTTCGGCGGCCTGGGCGGCGAGCGCCTGTGCCAGCGCGACCTCGGCATCGCGCGCGGCGCGTTCGGCGTCGGCGAGCGCCGCATCCAGATCGGGCATGCGCGCGGTCGCCTTGGCGATGCGGGCGTTGAGCGCCTGTGTCTCGCTGTCGAGCCGCGCGAGCGCGTCGGCGGCGTCGCGCGCGAGGGCGCCTTCGCGCTCCTTGTCGGCTTCCAGCCGGGTGGCCGAATCTTGCAGTTCGGATATGCGCCGGTCGATCGCGGCGCGTTCGCTGCGCAGCGTCGCCAGCCGGTGCATCGCTTCGCTCGCGCGGTCGCGCTGGGCGAGGGCAGCGGTGCGCGCGGTGGCGAGCGTGGTCGCGACCGCCTGTTGCGCGGCGAGCGCCGCCTCCTGCGCTGCGGTGCGCTCGGCGACCAAAGCCTCGGCTGCAGCGGCTTCCTGTTTCGCGGCGTCGGCAGCGGCAGCGGCGTCGCGCCAGCGGGCGAAGATCATCCGTGCCTCGGCCACGCGGATGCGGTCGGACAGCTCGCGATAGCGCTCGGCCTGTCGCGCCTGACGCTTGAGTGCGGCGGCGCGCGCCTCCTGATCGCTGATCAGCTCGTCGAGCCGGGTGAGATTGGCCTCGGTCGCGCGCAGCTTTTGCTCGGCGTCCTTGCGCCGGACGTGCAGGCCGGAAATGCCGGCGGCTTCCTCCAGCATCTGGCGGCGCTCGCCGGGCTTGGCCTGGATGATCGCGCCGATCCGCCCCTGGCTGACCAAAGCGGGGGAATGTGCGCCAGTTGCGGAGTCGGCGAAGAGCAGGCCGACATCCTTGGCGCGGACGTCGCGGCCGTTGATGCGATACGCCGACCCCGCGCCACGCTCGATCCGGCGGACCACTTCAAGTTCGCCATCATCGGGGCCGCCGGCCTGTTCGGCGAGGATCGAGACTTCGGCAAAATCGCGCTGCGGGCGGCTGGCGGTACCCGCGAAGATCACGTCCTCCATCCCCGCGCCGCGCATCGATTTGGCGCTGTTCTCGCCCATCGCCCAGCGCAGCGCTTCGAGCAAATTGGACTTGCCGCAGCCATTGGGGCCGACAATGCCCGTCAGCCCCGGTTCGATGCGCAGATCGGCGGGGTCGACGAAGCTCTTGAACCCCGTCAGGCGGAGCCGCTTGATCTGCATGTCAGCGGCCCCGCCCGTTCATGCGGTTCAGGCGCCCGCGGCCTTCAGCGCGGCTTCGACCTGCGGCCAGGTGCCGGTGTTTTCAAGCACCTTGCCATTGAGGATGAAGGTCGGGGTGCCAGAGATATTATACTGCTTCTGACCAGCCTCGGCCGCCTTGACGATTGCGTCGGTTGCGGCGGCGTCGGCAAGGCATGCGCGTGCCTGTGCCTCGGGCACGCCACGCTGCTGGACGAAGGCGAGATAGCCGAACTTCTCCGCGACGGCTCCGATGCGCTGCTGCGGTGCCATTGCTTCGACCTGCTGGATGAACGGGTCGCCCTGCTTGGGGCCGTTGCTCATCAGCGTCTGCTGTTCGGCAAACATCTGGTCGAGGATTGCGAAGAACGGACCCGGCCCGCCGCACTGACCCGCCAGCGCCGC
>NZ_LSJM01000211.1 GCF_001557215.1 Sphingomonas sp. CCH9-E2
CGGGCGGGCCGAGCGCAGGCTCGCCCACCGGGCCGCCATAGAGGAAGGCGGTGGCGCCGGGGGCAACATCGACCTCGACCCGCGCCGCAAGCTCCATGAACAGGTCGTGCGGATGCTGGCGATCGACCAGCGCGCGGCCATTGGCGGTCTCCCCGGCGGCGAACAGGTTCGGATAGCCGCGACGGCCCATCAGCGGATCGAGGCTGAACATGCCGCGCAGCTCGATCCGCGCGGAATCGCTCAGCGGGCGGCTGGCGGTGACCATGCCCATGCTCTGGACGAACGCCATGTCGTCGCCGCGCGGGCCGCCCTGGCTGGTCACCGCGCCCCAGGCATAGCCATGTGCCATCAGCATCCAGTCGCCGGTCATGACGTGCAGTCCGCCATGCTGACCGCCTTCGGCGGCGGGGAGCAGGGCGGTGCCGGACGCGATCTGGGCGTTGGGCTTGGGCGCCTCGGGAGTGTCGTGCGCTTCGTGCGCGCCATGGTGCTGGTGATCGGTCTTGGCCGGCGCGGGAGTGTGCGTCGGGGTCGGTTCCGCATGTCGACCGTGTTCGTGCGCGGGGGCTGGTGCCGGTGCGGGCGTGGGGGTGGGTGCCGGCATCGTGTGCTGGCCATGGTCATGCGTTTGCGCTGCCGCCGCAACGGGCAGCGCCGTCGCCGCCAGCAGGGCGGCGAGCGTCGTTCGATAGGTCATGATGCTAAACTCCGTGAATGATCGGGAAGCGGGCTCAGGCCCCGCAGTCGATCACCCGCGCGGAGGAGGTGGCTCGGGCGTCAGCAGCGCGCCAGTCATCGCGCGGGCGGGGCCGATCGCATCGTGACGCGCAACGAATGTCAGCGGTTCAGCGACCGCGCTCACCTTCATCGTCGACGGCGCGATGCAGCCGACGCACAGGCTCTTGCCCATCGCCGGCACCTTGTCGGGCTGCGGAGCGGGGGCGTCATGCTCCATCGGCATCGCCATCTCGGCCATGTCGTGACACGCCGGTGCCGCCGCCGCCGGGGCGGGGACGGTGCCGAGCACGAGTGCCAGCAGGATGAGCAGCCGGAAGATCACGCCCGGCCCTTATCATTGCCGTCGCGCCAGCGCCACTCTACCATGAAGCGATGCCGCCCCCCGATCTCGCCGCCGGACTGCGCAAGCGCCTGATCGGCGTGATCCGCGCCACGTTCAACGATCAGGACAAGGGCGAGAAGCCGGTCACGCGCAGCGACGCCGCGCTGTTCGCGCGCGAAAGCGTCACCTGGCGCGTCCATGGCGACGTCACCACGATGATGGTCGGCGGCGTTGCCTCGCTGTTGCTGCAGATGCTCCACCCGGCGGTGCTGGCCGGGGTGTGGGACCATAGCGCGTTCCGCAAGGACATGCTCGGCCGCCTGCGCCGCACCGCGCGCTTCATCGCCGAAACCACCTATGCCGAACGCAGCATCGCCGAGGCAACCATCGCCAAGGTGCGCGACGTGCATGAGCGGGTGGCTGGCACGCTTCCCGACGGCACGCCCTATCGTGCCGACGATCCCGAACTGCTCGCCTGGGTGCATGTCACCGAGATGTGGAGCTTCCTCGCTGCATGGCAGCGCTACGGCGTGCCGGTCAGTCGCGCGGAAGAGGATGTCTATTACGCCGAAACTGCGCGCGTGGCGGAGGCGCTGGGCGCCGACCCGATCCCGCGCAGCCGGTTCGAGGCGGAGCGGCTGATCACAGCGATGCGTCCGCAGCTGATGGTCGACGATCGCACCCGCGAAGTCGCCCGCTTCCTGCTGAACCAGCCCTCACCGAGCCTCGCGATGGCCCCGGCACAGGCGGCGATCTTCGCCGCAGCGGTCGATCTGCTGCCCGACTGGGCGCGCGCGATGCACGGGTTGCAACGTCCGGTCGTCGCGCTGCCGCTGGTGCGCGGATCGACGCTGGCAATCGCCAAGACATTCCGCTGGGCGTTTCACTAGCGGAACCATTTTTGGGCGCTTAGGTTCTCGGACCATGACCCAGACCGCATCCCCCTCGAACAGCCGCGTGCGCGCCGTCGCCGCGCTTGTCTTCGCACTCGCTCAGATCCTCGCCCCGCTGTTGCCCGCCATCGGCATCGGCAATCCGGTCGGCGAACAATCGGCGGATACGCAGACACTGATCACGCCCGCTGGCTGGGCGTTCGCGATCTGGGGACCGCTCTATTTCGGTACCCTGGTCTATGTCGTCTACCAGCTGCTGCCGCGCCACCGCGACAGCGAACTGGTGCGCCGGATCGGCTGGCATTTCGCGCTCGCCGTGCTCGGCAACGCGCTGTGGGTGACCTATACCCAGCTGTTCAGCCTCGGCTTCCCCTCAGTGCTGATCATCGTGTTCACGCTGGTCAATCTTCTCGCGATCCTGCGCGTCTTCGCGGGTACCGCAGCCTTCACCCTCGCCGAGCGGCTGGCGGTGGTGCTGCCGCTCAGCGCCTTGGCGGGCTGGCTGACCGCCGCGACGATCGTCAACATCGCCGCCGCGCTCAACTTCCACGGCATCGTGCTGCCCGGACCCGCGCCGTTGATCTCGGCGGCAATCCTGATCGTCGGCGGCGTGATCGTCGCAGCGGCACTGGTCGGCACCGGCGGCAACCCGTGGTACCCGATCCCATTCCTGTGGGCGCTGTTCGCGATCCACCAGAAGTCAGGGCAGGTGCATGACGCAATCGCCACCGCGACCATCGTCGCAGGGCTGCTAGTGGTGGCCACCCTGGTCGTGATGCTGGCCAGCGCAGAGCGGCGGAAGCGGTATTTGGGTTGAGGCACGCAAGCCCAACCCGTTGATTCCCCTCCCTGCAAGGGAGGGGAGTTGCCCGGTGGATCAGACGTTAAACCGGAACAGCATCACGTCGCCGTCCTGGACGACATATTCCTTGCCTTCCGACCGCAGCTTGCCGTTGTCGCGCGCACCGGTTTCGCCGTTGAACTTGACGTAATCGTCGAACGCGATCGTTTCGGCGCGGATGAAGCCGCGTTCGAAATCGGTGTGGATCTCGCCCGCCGCCTGCGGCGCCTTGGCCCCGACATGGGTGGTCCAGGCGCGCGCTTCCTTCGGCCCGACGGTGAAGAAGGTCAGCAGGTGCAGCAGCGAATAGCCCGCACGGATCACGCGGGCCAGGCCGGTTTCGGTCAGCCCCAGCTCGGCCAGGAACTCGCCGCGCTCTTCGGCGGGCATGGTCGCGATCTCGGCCTCGATCGCGGCGGAGACGACCACGGCCTGCGCGCCCTCGGCCTTCGCCTTTTCGAACACGCGCGCGGAGTAATCATTCCCGTCTGCGGCATGCTCTTCATTGACGTTGCAGACATAGAGCACCGGCTTGGCGGTGATCAGCTGCGCCTGCTTGAGCACGCGCTCCTCTTCCGCATCGTTCGGTTCGACCAGCCGGGCAGGCTTGCCCTCGCGCAACAGGTCCAGCGCTTTGCCCAGCACCGATGCCGCGATCTTGGCTTCCTTGTCGCCTTGCGCCGCCTTTTTCTGAAGGTTCGGCACGCGCTTCTCGAGGCTTTCGAGGTCGGACAGCATCAGCTCGGTCTCGACCGTCTCGGCGTCGGCAATCGGATCGACCTTGTTGTCGACATGCTGGATGTCGTCATTCTCGAAACAGCGCAGGACATGGACGATCGCGTCCACCTCACGAATGTTGCCGAGGAACTGGTTGCCCAGGCCCTCGCCCTTGCTCGCGCCGCGCACCAGGCCTGCGATGTCGACAAAGCCGAGCTGGGTTTCGATGATCTTGGCCGATCCGGCGATCTTCGCCAGCGCGTCCAGCCGGTCGTCGGGGACCGCGACATTGCCGACATTCGGCTCGATCGTGCAGAAGGGATAGTTGGCCGCCTGCGCCGCCGCAGTCTGCGTCAGCGCGTTGAAAAGCGTCGATTTGCCGACGTTCGGCAGGCCGACAATGCCGCAGCGAAAGCCCATGGGTCTCTTGGTCCTGTGATCCGGGAAAGGCGCGCAAATACGCCGGAGACAGGCAAAAGGCTAGACCATGAAAAGACCCGCCGGTCGCGAGACCGGCGGGTCTTGTTGCTCGTGCGCTCCGATCAACGGCAGCGCACGTTGCCGCGATCGATCTCCCGGCCCAGCACGGCGCCGCCAGCGCCGCCCAGGATCACGCCGAGCAGATCGCCATTGCCGATCGCGCCGCCCAGAATGCCGCCCAGCGCGGCACCGACGACAAGGCCGGTCGTGCCGTCATTGCGACGGCAATAATAGCGGCCGTCGCGCCCGCGATAGACCTGATCCTGCCGGCTCAGGCGACGCTCGCGATAATTGCCCTGACGGTAGCTGCGCGACGCATCCCAGTTGCGGTCGCTGCCGCGCCAGCGATAGTCACGGTCGCGATAGTCGCGGCGATCGTCCCAGCGCCGGTCGCGGCGCTCATTATATTCACGGTCACGCTGACGCTCGCGCTCTTCCCAGCTCTGGGCGTGCGCCGTGCTCGACAGCAGCGGCGCAGCCGGAACCGCCAGGGTCACGGCCAGCAATGCGGTAATTGCCTTGTTCATCATCAATCTCCCGATGGACGGTTGAACCGTGTCATCGGCGAAATGGTTCCGTCCCGGGCGCGAAGTCAGCGATAGTTGAAACTGACGCTGATCCGCTCGCCCTTGCCGGTATGGGGTGTCACCTCATGCCGCAGCCAGCTTTCCCACAGGAAGATGCTGCCCGGCTCCGGCTGGGCATAGACGAAGGTCTGCAGCTCCTCCGGCGCGTCGGGGCGGCGGGGCGGGGCGGCCATCAGCATCGGCAGGCGCGGATCCTCCAGCTTGAGCGCGCCCGCGCCCGGAGGCACGTCGACATAGATGGTGCCGGACACCACGCTGTGCGGGTGGATATGCCCCGAATGGGTGCCGCCGGGCTTGAGGATATTCACCCACAGGCTGTCGAGCCTGAGCTTGCGCGACAGGTCGAGTGCGCAGGCATCGGCAAAGCGCGCGACATGGCGGTTGAGGTGGCGGACCAGATCGCCAAAGCGCGGGTCGCGGTCGGGCAGATCGTCGAGCGAGGCGTAGCTGGTATAGCCGCGATAGCCATGCTCCTTCGACCAGCGCTGCCCCGCGCGATCCTGCTCGGCGAGGTCGCGACAGGCATCGGCCAGTTCGGCGAGCAACACGGCGTCGTCGAGCTGCGTCTGCGAAAAGCGGGTAGCGAACAGCGTCTTGATCGTCATCCCGCCCGCACAGCATGGACGCGGGGGCGGCGCAAGCGGCGCGGGTTGAAAAGACCGATTCTTCCCCTGCGCCGCAGGGGAGGGGGACCGCCCGCGAAGCGGGTGGTGGAGGGGCGGCCGCGCAGACGGCCGTGACCAGCTCGGCAAAATTCCGCC
>NZ_LSJM01000212.1 GCF_001557215.1 Sphingomonas sp. CCH9-E2
AAGCCGCACGCGGCGCCACCGCCTATGTCACGCTCGAGCCGTGCGCGCATGAATCGGCGCGTGGTCCCGCCTGTGCCGCCTCGCTGATCGCCGCCGGCGTGGCGCAGGTCGTCATTGCCCTGCGTGATCCTGATCCGCGCACTGACGGACGCGGCATCGCCCGACTCGAAGCGGCCGGAATCGCCGTGACGATGGGCATCCGCGCCGATGAAGCCGCGCGCAGCATGGCCGGCTTCCTCACCCGGCTCGCGCACGGCCGCCCGGCGGTGACGCTCAAGCTCGCCACTTCGCTCGACGGCTGCATCGCCCTTGCAAATGGAGAGAGCCGCTGGATCACCGGCTCCCGCGCCCGCGCCCACGCCCATCTCGAACGCGCCCGGCATGAGGCGATTCTGGTCGGCCGCGGCACCTTCGACATCGACACACCGAAGCTCGACGTACGGCTCGCGGGACTGGAAGATCGCAGCCCGCACCGCGTCCTCCTCTCTGCAAGTGACGCACCCGGCTGGGCCCGCATCGCGACACCCGAAGCCATCGTCGATCTCGACGGCGTCGATCACCTGCTGGTCGAGGGCGGTGCACAGACCGCCGCCGCCTTCCTCCGCGCCGATCTCGTCGACCGCCTGCTGCTGTACCGCGCGCCGATCCTGCTCGGCGGCAAGCCCGGCCTTTCCGAGCTTGGCCTCGCCACCCTCGATCCCGCGCATGGCCGCTGGAACCTGCACGATGCGCGAATGCTTGGCAGCGACCGGCTCGAGGTCTACGAGCGCGCCAGAGGATAGGATATGTTCACCGGAATCATCACCGATGTCGGCGCGATCGAAGCGATCGAGAATCGCGGCGACCTGCGCGCGCGCATCACCACTGCCTATGACATGGCGACGGTCGATTTGGGCGCGTCGATCGCCTGCTCGGGCGTGTGCCTGACCGTGGTCGACAAGGGCCCGGGCTGGTTCGCGGTCGATGTCAGCCACGAAACCGTCTCGCGCACCGCTGCGCAGTGGCAGGCGGGCCAGCGCCTCAACCTCGAACGCGCGCTCAAGGTCGGCGACGAGCTCGGCGGCCATATCGTCACCGGCCATGTCGACGGCGTCGGGACGGTGCTCGGCATCTGCCCCGAGGGCGACTCGCAGCGCGTCGGCTTTGCCGTGCCCGCCAGCCTCGCCCCGTTCATCGCTGCCAAGGGATCGATCACCATCGACGGCGTGTCGCTCACGGTGAACGAAGTGACCGACCAACCCGACGGCACCGCGCATTTCGCGATCAACCTGATCCCCCATACCCAGGCGGTCACCACGCTCGGCGCGCTCGCCCCGGGTCAGGCAGTCAATCTCGAGATCGACGTGCTCGCACGCTATCTGCAACGTATGGAGGCCGTCCGTGGCCAACGCTGAACTTTCCCGCCTGCCCCACGCATTCCTCTCCACGCCCGAAGAGATCATCGACGAGGCGCGCAATGGCCGAATGTTCATCCTGGTCGATGACGAGGATCGCGAGAATGAGGGCGATCTGGTCATCCCCGGCCAGATGGCGACCCCCGACGCGGTCAACTTCATGGCCAAACATGGTCGCGGCCTGATCTGCCTCGCCATCACCCAGGCGCGCGCCGACCAGCTCGGCCTGGAGCCGATGTCACGCCGCAACGGCACCAGCATGGGCACCGCCTTCACCGTTTCCATCGAGGCGAAGGAAGGCGTGACGACCGGGATTTCCGCCGCCGATCGCGCGCGCACCATCGCCGTCGCGACCGATTCGACCAAGAGCGCCGCCGACATCGTCTCGCCCGGCCATGTCTTCCCGCTCGTCGCGCGCGAAGGCGGGGTGCTGGTCCGCGCCGGCCATACCGAGGCGGCGGTCGACGTCTCGCGTCTCGCCGGTCTCAGCCCCTCGGGCGTGATCTGTGAGATCATGAAGGACGATGGCACGATGGCGCGGATGGACGACCTCGTCGCCTTCGCCCAGCTGCACAATCTCAAGATCGGCACGATCCGCGACCTGATCGCCTATCGCCGCCGCTACGACCATCTGGTCGAGCGCCGGGCGGAGTCGGTCTTCACCAGCCGCTGGGGTGGCGACTGGCGCACCATCGCCTTCTGGAACAAGGCGACCGGCACCGAACAGCTCGCACTGGTCAAGGGCCGCGTGACCCCAGACAAGCCGACCCTTGTCCGCATGCACGCATTGTCGCCCTTCGCCGATGTGTTCGGCGAGGCGGGCGACCGCGGCCTGATGCTCCAGCGCTCGATGGAAATCATCGGCGAAGAGGGCGCGGGTGTGGTGGTCGTGATCAATAAGCCACGCGCCGACGCCTTCACCATGGCGGTCGAGCGCAAGGCGGGGAAACGCACCGAAGTCGAGATGGAGGAGTTGCGCGACTATGGCGTCGGCGCGATGATCCTCAACGAACTGGGGGTCGAGGAAATGGTGCTGCTCACCAACACCCATCACACTTTGGTCGGCCTCGACGGCTATGGCCTGCGCATCGTCGGTGAGCGCGCAATCGATCTGAAAGGCGCATAATGGCCAATATCCTGATCGTCGAAGCCCGCTTCTACGACCATCTCAACGACATGCTCCTCGCCGGTGCCCGCGCCGCGATCGAGGCGGCGGGTCACAGCCACGAGACGGTCACCGTCCCCGGCGCGCTCGAAGTGCCCGGTGCGATCGTGCTGGCCGAAGAGACGCAGCGCTACGACGGCTATGTCGCGCTCGGCGTGGTGATCCGCGGCGAGACCTATCATTTCGAGATCGTCTCGAACGAAAGCGCGCGCGGCATCATGGCGCTGACCATGGACGGCATCCCGATCGGCAACGGTATCCTGACGACCGAGGATGAGGCACAGGCGATCCGCCGCGCGGATCCGGCCCAACTGAACAAGGGTGGCGGCGCCGCCGAAGCGGCGCTCGCGATGCTGGCGTTGAAGCAGCGGCTGTAATGGCCCACCCGATCCTTTTCACCGAGCGGCTGATCCTGCGCCGTCCGGCGGCGGAGGATCTGGATGGCTGGGCCGCCTTCTCGGCAGACCCCGTGGCGACCGAACATCTCGGCGGTCCGGTCGAGCGCAGCGTCGCCTGGCGGCAGCTGTGCACCATGGCCGGCGCGTGGGAGATCAACGGCTTCGCGATGTTCTCGGTCATCGAGCGCGCGACCGGCAAATGGGTCGGTCGCCTCGGCCCGTGGATGCCCGATGGCTGGCCCGGCACCGAGGTCGGCTGGGGCGTTGCCGCCGAGTTCGCGGGGCGCGGCTATGCCTATGAAGGCGCGGTCGCGGCGATGGACTATGCCGTCGATGTGCTCGGCTGGGACGAGGTGATCCACACGATCGCGCCCGAAAACACCCGCTCGATCCGCCTCGCCCAGCGGCTCGGCTCGACCAACCTGCGCCCGGTCCAGCTTCCGGCCCCCTATGCCGAGGTCAAGGTCGACGCCTGGGGGCAGAGCGCGGCGCAATGGCGCGCGGGACGCGCGGCGCGGTGACCGAAATCCCGCCCAGCCGCTACAAGGTGGTCGAACGCGACCGCCGGCTCGTGGTGATCGATACGCTGACCGGCAAGCCGACCAGCACACCCGGCCCGGTTGCACCCGCGACTCGGCCCGAGCAGCGTTCCCCTGCCGAACGCCCGGTCACCGAAGACGAGCCGCGCCAGATCGACGATCGCAGCGGCGCGCAGATCCTGACGACCTCCCCGCTCTATGACCTCAAGGCTCCGCGCAGGATCGTGATGGGCGACCGTTTCAACGAGAAGATTGGCGCAGCGATCGGCGGCTGGCTGATCGCCCTGTTCTTCGCCTTCACCATCGCTTTCCTGATCTTCCCCTGGCTGATCGTCGTGCCGTTCGTGCTCGCCCTCCAGCCCAAGATCCGCGCGGCGCTCCGCCAATGGATCACCGCGCGGCTAGACGAGGTAGAGCGGGGCTAAAGAACGCCCAACTCCGTTACGCCTCCTGACGCGCAAGCGCCGGATAATCGATATACCCCTCCGGCCCCTGGCTATACCACGTCGCCATGTTGCCCTCGTTGAGCGGCGCGCCAGTGCGCAGCCGTTCGGGCAGGTCGGGATTGGAGATGAAGGTGCGGCCAAAGCTCACGGCATCGGCCACCCCGCTGTCGAGCACTGCCTGCGCCGCTTCGCGCGTTACATAGTCGGAGTTCACCACCAGCGGGCGGTCGAATACGGTGCGGATCGCCGGGCTGAGCTTGGGCACATCGGTGCGGCCGAACGTCCCCTCCGGCCCCGGCTCGCGCAGTTCCAGGAAGGCGATGCCGAGTTCGGACAGGCGCTTGGCAGCCGGCAGGAACAGCGCATGCGGATCGCTGTCATCGACCCCCTGGCTCTCGCCATTGGGCGAAAGCCGCACTGCGGTGCGATCGGCACCCGCCACCGCGACCACGCGCTCGGCGACTTCGCTGAGCAGGCGGATGCGATTGTCGACTGACCCGCCATAGGCATCGTTGCGATGATTCGCGCCATCGCGCAGGAACTGGTCGATCAGATAGCCATTGGCGGCGTGGATCTGCACGCCGTCGAACCCGGCATTGAGCGCATGTTCGGTCGCGCGGGCATAATCCTCGATGATGCCGGGAATCTCCGCAAGATCGAGCGCGCGCGCCTGCTCCGATGGCTGCCGCCCTTCATAGGTGTGGAAATGCCCCTTGGTCTGGGTGGCCGAGGACGACACCGGCTGCTCGCCCGTCACCGCGCTGTGCACCTGTCGGCCCATGTGCCACAGCTGCGCGACGATGCGCCCGCCTGCGGCATGCACTGCTTCGGTCACCGGCTTCCATCCTTCGGCCTGCGCCTGCGTCCACAGCCCCGGCGCGAACGGCCAGCCCAGTCCCTGACGGCTGATCCCGGTCGCCTCGGAAATGATCAGACCCGCCGATGCGCGCTGCGCATAATATTCGGCCATGATCGCGGTCGGCACACCGTCGCGTCCCGCACGACCACGCGTCAGCGGCGCCATCAGCACGCGATTGGGCGCTTCGATGGCACCAAGGCGGATCGGATCGAACAGGTCGGACATGCGGGTCTCCAAATCAGTTGCGTTGCACAAGAGTTAGGGCGCTAAGGGCGACATGCACGACTCCAGCCCGCCAAGAAAAGTTGCATCCGTAACAAGCAGCGCTGCGTTGCCCTTCGCCGCGCTGCTGCTGGGCAATCTCGCGCTCGCCTTCGGGCCGTGGTTCGTCCGCGCCGCCGATGTGGGGCCGGTGGCGGCGGGGTTCTGGCGGCTGACGCTCGGCGTCCCGTTCCTGTTCGCGATCATCCTGATGAGCCGCGGCAATGCGGTTCAGGGGACGCGCGGCCTGTGGGGCGTGTTGCTGCTGTCGGGAATCGCCTTTGCCGCCGATCTCGCCTCCTGGCATGTCGGCATCCTGCACACGACGCTCGCCAATTCGACGCTGTTCGGCAATTCGGCGACGCTGATGTACCCGATTTGGGGGTTCTTCATCGCCCGCGCCTGGCCGACGCGGCAACAGGGTCTTGCGCTCCTGCTCGCCGCGATCGGCGCCGGACTGTTGCTGGGTCGCTCCTATGAATTGTCGCCCCAGAACCTGTTCGGCGACCTGCTCTGCCTCCTCGCCGGAGCGCTCTATACCGTCTATTTCATCCTGATGGCCCGCGCGCGCGAAGCCATGGCACCCTTGCCCGCGCTCGCCTGGTCCAGCCTGTTCGGGACGCTCCCGATGCTGCTCTTCGCCTGGGCGCTGGGGGAGCGCATCTGGCCCGAAAACTGGACCGTGCTGGTCGGCCTCGCGCTCGCCAGTCAGGTCATCGGGCAGGGGCTGATGATCTATGCGCTCGGCCATCTCTCGCCGCTCGTCGTCGGAATCGCGCTACTGACCCAGCCGGTGGTCGCCGGAACGGTGGGCTGGATCGTCTATGACGAGCGGCTGGGCGTGCCGGATTTCCTGGGCGCCACGCTGGTCGCGGTCGCGCTTGTCCTCGTCCGACGCGGCAAAAGCCCTCCGGGACAGGTTGCGTCGAACGAGGCAGAGGTTAAAACGTGAACATGACCGATGTTGCCGACATGACGCTGGACGAGCTGCGCGAAGCGCTTTCGCCGCACCTCGCGCCCAATGCTGCCTTTGACGGCTGGAGCGCGGCGGCGGTCACCGCTGCGGCCGATGCGATCGGCGCGGACCACGACATCGCCCGCCTCGCCATTCCGGCCAAGGCGGTCGAGATGATCGACCTGTGGTTCGCCCATGTCGACCGGGAGATGGCACAGCGTCTTCCGCCCGAAACGCTGGCCGCGATGAAGATCCGCGCCCGCATCACCGCGCTCGTCGAAACCCGGCTCGACATCCTCGCGCCCGATCGCGAAGCGTTGCGCCGCGCGGTCGCGATCCTTGCCATGCCCCAGAATGCGGCGCGCGCGACCCGCCTGGGCTGGCGCTCGGCCGATGCGATGTGGCGGCTCGCGGGCGACACCGCCACCGACTATAACCATTATACCAAGCGCGCGATGCTGGCGGGCATCTATGCCGCAACCATTGCAGTGTTCCTCAACGACGACAGCGAGGGTCAGGCAGAAACCCGCGCCTTTCTGTCGCGGCGGATCGAGAACATCATGCAGTTCGAAAAGGCCAAGGCAAAGCTGGCCGCGCGATCCGACCACCGATTCAGCATGTCGCGCTTCATCGGCCGCCTGCGCTACAACGCACGGTGAACCCGCTTCCCTATCCGGCACTTCATGCCAGCCATGGCGGCATCTGGATTGCGACGGCGGAGGGGACACGCAGCATCGGACGCGGCGAAGCCGTGCGCATCGCCGCCGATACGCCGGTCATTCTGCTCAACGCGCCGCTGACGGCGCAGCGGCTCGGCTATCCCGACCTGTCGGGACTCGACCTGCTCGAGCTGTTCGCCTTTCTCCGCCCCGCGCGCTTCATGGTGCCAACCCCGCGCGGCGTGGCGCGCGCACTGGGTATCGCCGAGCCAGCCGATGATGCGGCAGTTGCCCCGTTCCTGCGCGACGCTGCCGAAGCGATGCTGGCGATCGCGCAGACCGACTGGCCGGAACGCGAGGGTGCATGGCACGCCGCCCAGTCACTCGCCAAATTGCGCTGGAGCTGGGGGCCGGCGGTGTCGCAGCGGCTGACCCGCCCTGAACAGGCCGAACGGTGGCTATTCTCGCGCCTGCCCGAATGGAGCGAGGGCGCGCCGCGCACGCCGCCGCGCACTGTCGCGCTCGATCCCGACGCGGTGCGTGAGCGGCTGGCTGCGCTGACCGGATCGGGCGCCGAGGTGCGCGCGGGCCAGCGGCTCTACGCCGATGCGGCGGCTAGTGCCTTTGCGCCGCGCACGATGCGCGATTCGCCCAATCTGGTGCTGGCCGAAGCGGGAACCGGCATCGGCAAGACGCTCGGCTATCTCGCGCCCGCATCGCTCTGGGCCGAGCAGGCCGATGGCGTGGTGTGGATTTCGACCTTTACCAAGGCGCTGCAACGCCAGCTGGGCCATGAAGGCGAGCGGCTGTTCGCTGACCCCGAAGAGCGCAAGCGCCGCATCGTCACGCGCAAGGGCCGCGAAAACTATCTCTGTCTGCTCAATTTGGAGGACGCGCTGCAGGGCGGGTTCGCCGGGCGCGCCGCAGTGCTGGCGCAGCTGGTCGCGCGCTGGGCCGCCTATACCGCCGATGGCGACATGGTCGGCGGCGATCTGCCCGGCTGGTTGCCAGTGCTATTCCGGCGCAACGGATCCACCGCGCTGACCGACCGGCGCGGCGAGTGCGTCTATGCCGGCTGCCCGCACTACCGCAAGTGCTTCATCGAGCGCGCCGCGCGGGCCAGCGCCGACGCCGACATCGTCATCGCCAATCACGCGCTGGTGATGGTCAACGCCGCGCGCGGGCGCGAAGCCGCCACCCGCCCCACGCGCTATGTCTTCGACGAAGGCCATCACATTTTCGACGCGGCCGACGCGATGTTCGGCGTCGCCCTGTCGGGGCAGGAAACGATCGAGCTGCGGCGCTGGATCACCGGGCCCGAAAGCGGATCGCGCGGGCGGCGCCGTGGGCTGGCCGCCCGCCTCTCCGATGTCGCGAGCTATGACGATGCCGGCGCACGCGCGATCAGCGAAGCGGTGGACGCCGCGCGCGCGCTGCCCTCGGACGGCTGGCTCCAGCGTCTGGCCGAGGGCCAGCCCTTCGGGGCGATCGAGCACCTCCTCGCCGCGGTGCGCGGCCTGGTCTATGCCCGCGACACCGACGGGTCGGGCGAAGCCGGCTATGGCATCGAGACCGAACTGGCCGAGCCCGACGCCCAGCTGATCGACGCGATTCAGCCCGCCGCCGCCGCGCTCGAATCGCTGCTGCGCCCGATGATGGCGCTCGGACGACGGCTGGAGGCGGTGCTCGATGAGGCCCCCGACTGGATGGACGGTCAGGCGCGCGCGCGGATCGAGGGGGCGATCGCCTCGCTCGGCTGGCGGGCCGAAACCGTCGCCGCCTGGCTGTCGCTCGTCGCCCGCATCGGCGGTCCCGCC
>NZ_LSJM01000213.1 GCF_001557215.1 Sphingomonas sp. CCH9-E2
GTTTTGGGCGGCGGCGGGGAGGGCGAGGAGGAGGGCGAGCCCCGACAGAAAATTGCGCACGGCTTCACCCCTTTCGTCACCCCCGCGAACGCGGGGGCCCATCTCCGGCGGCCGACCCTAGCGCAGCGGGTCGCTTGTAGGAAAGTGCGGGAGATGGGCCCCGGGTCAAGCCCGGGGTGACGATGGGCGTTACAGCACGTAGCGGCTTAGGTCGGTGTTGCGGGCGATGCTGGCGAGTTGCGAGTGGACATAGGCGGCGTCGACCACCAGTTCGGTGCCGCTGCGATCCTCGGCGTCGAAGCTGACTTCTTCGAGCAGCTTTTCCATCACCGTCTGGAGGCGGCGGGCGCCGATATTTTCGACTTCGCCATTCACTTCCGCCGCGATGCGGGCGACGGCGCGGATGCCGTCTTCGGTGAAGCGGACATCGACGCCTTCGGTGCCGATCAGCGCGCGGTACTGTTCGGGCAAAGATGCCTTGGTGTCCGAGAGGATCGCGACGAAATCATCCTCGGTCAGGCCCTTGAGCTCGACGCGGATGGGGAGGCGGCCCTGGAGTTCGGGGAGCAGGTCGCTGGGCTTGGCGACGTGGAACGCGCCCGAGGCGATGAACAGGATGTGGTCGGTCTTCATCGGGCCGTATTTGGTGGCGACCGTGGTCCCCTCGATCAAGGGCAACAGGTCGCGCTGGACGCCCTCGCGGCTGACGCTGCCGCCGCGCACGTCGCTGACCGCGATCTTGTCGATTTCGTCAAGGAAGACGATGCCGTTCGCCTCGGCGTCGGCCAGCGCGACGCGGGCGACGTCGTCCTGATCGAGGCGCTTGTCGGCTTCCTCCTCGACCAGCTTTGCCCAGGCGGCGTGGACGTTCATCTTGCGGCGCTTGAGCTGGGGGCCGCCCAGACCCTTCATCATCTCGCCCAGATTGATCATCTGCGGCCCCGCGCCGGGGATGTCGAACGGCATGCCGCCCGATGCCTCCACCTCGATCTCGATCTCGGTGTTGTCGAGATGACCTTCGTTGAGGCGCGCGCGGAAGGCTTCGCGGGTGGCCTGACTGCTGTCCTTGCCGGTCAGCGCGTCGAGCAGGCGCGTCATCGCCGCAGCCTCGGCCTTGTCCTTCACCGCGGCGCGGCGGCGTTCCTTCTCCAGCCGGATCGCTTCCTCCACCAGGTCGCGGGCGATCTGTTCGACGTCGCGGCCGACATAGCCGACTTCGGTGAATTTGGTCGCCTCGACCTTCACGAACGGGGCGTCGGCGAGCTTGGCGAGGCGGCGGCTGATCTCGGTCTTGCCGCAGCCGGTCGGGCCGATCATCAGGATGTTCTTGGGCGTCACCTCATCGCGCAGATCGGCCTTGAGCTGCTGGCGGCGCCAACGGTTGCGCAGCGCGACGGCGACCGCGCGCTTGGCATCACGCTGGCCGATGATGTGCGCGTCGAGCGCAGCGACGATGGCTTTGGGAGTCAATTGGTCGTTCATGGGGGAAGTGGGGTCTTTCAGCTTGGTTCGGGGCGATAGGGCGCGCCGGGGCGGGCGGCGAGCGCCTGAGCGATCGGCTGGTCGATCCAGTCGATCATGATGCGCGGATAGGCGCGCGGCTGGCGGGTCATGCGGTCGAGTTCCTTGACCTCGTCCGGGGTCAGCGCGACGTTCACCGCGCCGAGATTATCCTCGAGCTGGTGCATCTTGCTCGCACCGAGCAGGATGCTCGACACGGGTTCGCGGTGCAGCAGCCAGGACAAGGCGACCTGTGCCACGGTCGCATTATGGCTGGCGGCGATGTCGCGCAGCCGGTCGATCAGGACGAAACCCTTGTCCTTGTCGATCGGGATGCCTTCGTAACCGGTCAGCCGGTCATCGACGTCGCCGGGATTGTCGCGGGTATATTTGCCCGACAGGAAGCCGCCGGCGAGCGGGCTCCATGCGGTGATGCCGAGGCCGTAATGCGCGGCGAGCGGGAAGAACTCGCTTTCGATGTCGCGGCCGACCAGCGAATACATCAGCTGGCCATGGGTGAAGGGCGCCCAGCCATTGGCGCGCTGCAGCTCCATCGCCGCCGCGACCTTCCATGCCGGCCAGTTGGAGAAGCCGAGATAGCGCGCCTTGCCCGCGCGGACGATGGAATCGAGCGTGCGCAGCGTCTCTTCAAGCGGGGTGTTCCGGTCGTCGCGATGGACGATGTAGACATCGACATGATCGGTGCCGAGCCGCTTCAGGCTCTGGTCGATCGACCAGTTGAGATGCGCCGCCGACAGGCCGGAGCGGTTGAGCGGGGCACCCGCGCGCCAGCCCGCCTTGGTCGCGATCACCACTTCGTCGCGGCGCGGGGCAAGGATCTGGCCGAGCACCTGTTCGGACTCGCTGTCGGAATAGATGTCGGCGGTGTCGAAGAAGTTGATCCCCGCATCGAGCGCGCGGCCGATCAGCGCGGCGGCGTCGGCGCGATTGGTCTTGGCGATGGCGGGGATGCCGCCACCGAGCGTGAAGGTCATCGTGCCGAATGACAGGCGCGAGACGATGAGGCCGGTATTGCCGAGACGCGAATAGAGCATGGTCTTCCTCTCCCCCGTGGTCGTCAGGCCGTGGCGTCGAGGCTTTCGACGGTCAGCCGATCGTTGGTATAGACGCACAGCTCGGCGGCGATGGCCATGGCCTTGCGGCACATGGTTTCGGCATCCGGCTCGTAATCGTTGAGGGCGCGGGCAGCGGCGAGGGCGAAATTGCCGCCCGATCCGATCGCGGCGATCCCGGCTTCGGGCTCCAGCACATCGCCATTGCCGGTGACGATCAGCGTGGTCGTCTTGTCCGCGACGATCAGCATCGCTTCGAGGTTGCGGAGATATTTGTCGGTGCGCCAGTCCTTGGCCAGTTCGACCGCGGCGCGCAGCAGCTGGCCCTGATGGCGCTCGAGCTTGCTTTCGAGCCGCTCGAACAGGGTGAAGGCGTCGGCGGTGGCACCGGCGAAGCCGGCGATGACGCTGCCGTCACCCAGCGGGCGGACCTTGCGGGCATTGGGTTTCATCACGGTCGAACCCTGCGAGACCTGGCCGTCGCCGGCGATGACCACGCGGCCGCCCTTGCGCACGGAAAGGATCGTTGTGCCGTGCCACTGTATCTTGTCGCTCATGGGCCGGGATATGGGGAGGGGGTCTCGGCCTTGCCAAGACCCCCGGCCGAAACTGACGAAGTTACGCGGACGTGCCGCGATCCTGTCAGCTTCTACTTTTCGACACCCTTGATCTTCCCCCACTGGCGCGCGGCGGTGTAGCCGAGATAGCCGGTGCCGAAGAGCGCGTAGAGCGATTCCGGGATGCCGGAGAGATAGGCGTTCATGCTCGCCGCGATCCCCTTGGCCATGTCGGGCTGGACCGCGCCGATCAGGCCCATCGGGATCGCCCAGAGCAGCAGCGCATACATGACATAGAGGAAGCTGGGGCGGGCGCGGCTGGTCCAGGGGTCGGGGGATTGCGCTTCGGCGACGATGGCCGAGAGCTGGGTGCGGACGGCCTCCATCTCCTGCGTGCCTTGCAGCTTGAGCAGTTCGAGCTTGGCGGCGTCGCGCGCCTTGGGGTCGGGGATGATCTTGTCGATCAGGCCGGCAATCGGGCCGATCAGGCTGGCGATGACACTCATGGTGGGTCTCCTGACAATGTTGACGAAATTGCAGGGTTACGAACCAATCCGGTTCGCAAGCCAGCCGTAGAGAAAGGCTTCGTTGGCGGGGCGGCGTTCGGCGAGCGCGATGTAGCGTTCGCCCTGCAGCGCCTCGACCGCCTTGAGCAGCACGCGCTCGCCGGGCGGGCCGCGCGTGTCGAGGAATGCGGCGAGCGCGGCGAGGGTGACCGGGCCGATCTTTCCATCCACGCCCATATCGGGATAGTCGCGCGCGTTGCGGTTGAGGCCGTTGAGCGCGCGTTGCAGGAAGCGCGCGGCGACCGCTGGCCCCATGTTGACGCCGGTGTCGAAAAGCTCGGCGGCGAGGGCCGGCGCGCGTTCGGCCACCTGATCGAAGCGCGGGCGGAGCCAGTAGAGGCGGCGATAGATGGCGGCGGCTTCGCTGCGCGGAAAGACGCGCATGTCGCCAGCATAGCCATGCGCACGGGCGACGCGCTGCGTCACGCCCCATCGCGTCGGGCCGCCGCGGTCGGCGGGGTGGTCGCTATAGCCGCCCTCGCGGGCGATCACGTCGTCGATGAGCTGATCGATGGTCATGCTTTGTTCCTCCTCATCGACTCGCGATAACCTATATGGTTCGTTGTAGGAAAGGGGGTGTTTGGAGTGGCCATTCCTCCCCTGCGCAGCAGGGGAGGGGGACCGCCCGCGCAGCGGGTGGTGGAG
>NZ_LSJM01000022.1 GCF_001557215.1 Sphingomonas sp. CCH9-E2
GTTTGGGGGAGGGCGCGTTACCCGTCTGCAGATCAGATTCTCCGGTCCATGGTCGATGCGACCCTGTCGCCCCCTTCAAATTCGCGGAGATTTGCCCGAACCGGTCAAAGAACGTCTGCCATAATCGCCTCTGCGAAAGCCTCGCGGCTTTTTCTCGTGCAGGCTATTCGCGATCTCGCTAGGCTGCCAGCGCGTACGGTAAAGGGGTTCGCACATGCTGGGCATCGTAGCGCAATCAAGCCAACACGACCTGGCGAATGTGCCAGGGGTTGGATCATATCTCTGGCATGTAGCGGACGACGTGTTGGAATGGTCCCCGGGCCTTATCGCCTTGTACGGCCTGAGCAGCCCGCCCTTAGACGAGGCGGGCTTCTATTCTTTGGTGCATCCTGAAGATCGGCTGCGAGTAGAGGCTGAGACCACCGCATTTCTGGAGCATTGCCACCATTATTCGCATGAGTTTGATCTGCCCCCCGCTGAGTGGCCCAGAGACTATGATAGTCTGGACCATGAAAG
>NZ_LSJM01000214.1 GCF_001557215.1 Sphingomonas sp. CCH9-E2
CAGGAGCAGCGTGACGAACGTCGCACCCGCCACCGACAACCCCGCCACGAACGCACCGGGCCTGGCGACGGTCGCCAGATAGGCGGAGCCGATCACCGCAATCCCGATCGCGCCGCCCAGCTGCTGCGCCGTGCGCAGCGTCGCACTCGCGGTCCCGGCAAAGGCGCGGTCGACATCGGCGACCACGACCGGCGGCAGCGGCCCCGCCACCATACCCATGCCGATCCCCGCGACCGCGAGCAGCGCAAAGAATCCGGCTCCCCCGCCAGTTCCGCCGGCGATCAGTGTGAGCGCGCCGCTCGCCCCGGTGATCATCACCAGCGCGCCGCCAATCAGCAGCCAGCGCCCGAAGCGCGGGAGATACTTCTTCCCGATCAGGCTGATCCCCGCCATCACGCCCAGGCCGAACGGCATATGCGCCAGCGCGGTATCGAGCGGCGACTTGCCCAACCCCTGCTGCAACGCAATGGCCAGCACCAGCAGGAAACCTGCCGCGCCAGCCGAGAAGGCCAGCATCGCCACAAGTCCCCAGCGGAATGTGGTCAGGCGAAACAGCGCAGGTTCGATGATGGCGGCCAGCCCGGCACGCCGCCGCGCCAATGCCCGCATCCAGCCCGCGATAACCAGGGCGACTCCGACGAGCGCGCACGGAATCGCCCAAGCTGGCCAGCCGCGCTCGGATCCGTCGATGAGCGCGAACAGCAGCGCCGCAAAGCCGACCGCAAACAGCGCGGCGCCCAGCAGGTCGATCTGCAGCTGCCCTCCAGTGTCGCGGTGCGGGATGGTACGCATCCCCAGCCACAGCGCGATCAACCCGATCGGCAGGTTGACCAGAAAGATCAGCCGCCAGCCCAGCCCGAATCCGTTCCATTCGATCAACAAGCCGCCCAAGACCGGTCCCAGGATCGCGGCGAGGCCCCCGATCACGCCGAACCAGGCGAGCCGCGCCACGCGTTCGAGCGGGGAGAACAGCGTCTGCACGATCGCCATCACCTGCGGCCCCATCATCGCGCCGGCGGCCCCTTGCAGCAGGCGACCGATCACGAGCTGCTCGGGCGTTTGCGCGAGGCCGCACAGGGCCGAGGTCGCGACGAAACCCCCGACCCCGATCAGAAACATGCGCCGATAGCCGAACGCATCGCCCAGCCGTCCGCCGAGCAGCAGCAGCGCACCCAGCACGAGCAGATAACCCGCGACGATCCACTGCATCGCCGCCGACGAGGCATCCAGCGCACGGCGAATCTCGGGCAGCGCGGTGTTGACGATGGTCGTATCGGCCACTTCGAGCACGAACGCGATCAGCACCGTCAGGAACGCAAGCGTGCGCTGACGATCGGTCAACTGCCCCGCCGCGCCGCCAGTTTGCGGCGCGCCTGCCCCTCCATCCATTGACTGCCGCCCCGCAAATCCCGGGCGTTGCACCCGCGGCACAGCCCTAATTAAAATGATGCTTCTATTATGAGGCCGTTTCGCCTAGCGTCAACCCAATGCGGCGATTCACGACCGCGGTGTTGAGGTGACGGGCGGCGTCGCGCGCCCGTCCGGAGGGGAGTGAAGGCGTTGTACAAGTCAGATGCGTCGCGGGTGCCCGGGCCCGCCCAGGGGTTCACCGTCATCATCGCGGGGTTCCTGCCGATCATGGCGATCGTGTCGATGTTCCCGGCCGTGCCAGCGATGATCGCGCATTTCGGTGCAGACCCCAATGCCAGCTGGAAGGTGCCGGCGATGGTATCGGCGCCCGGTCTGACGATCGCGATTACCGCGCTGTTCGTCGGGTTGATGGTCGATCGCTTCGGACGCCGCCGCCTGCTGCTTGGCTCCACCCTGCTGTACGGCTTCTTCGGCTCCGCGCCGTTCCTGCTCGAATCGCTCGACGCGATCTATGCCTCGCGCCTGCTGCTCGGCCTGAGTGAGGCCGCGATCCTGACGACGCTCAACACGTTGATCGCGGATTATTGGGACGAAAAGAGCCGCCGCAACTGGCTGACGATGCAGGGGCTGATCGGCCCGGCGCTGTCGTCGGTGATGATCTTCTTCGCGGGGGCACTCACCGCGTGGCGCTGGAACGGCATCTTCCTGCTCTATCTGGTCGCCTTCCCGATCTTCCTCGCCATGCTGCGCTATATGTACGAGCCCCAGCGTGAGGTCGCGCCCGCGCGGGTCGAGGGCGAGACCACGGAGGGCGGCATCCCGTGGAGCGTCCTCGCGACCATCGGCAGCGTGACCCTGTTCGTTTCGGTCCTCTATTATGTCTTCATCATCAATGGCGGGCTGGTCTGGCAGGAGCTGGGGGTCAAGGATCCGGGCAAGATCGGACGCATCACCGCTCTGCCCAGCCTGTTCATCCTGGTCGGTGCGGGCGTGTTCTGGCTGCTCGGCCGCTGGCAGGTCAGCTCGCGGGGACAGCTCTTCGCGCTGCTCGCCACGCTCGGCACCGGCCTCGCCATCATCGGCCTCGCCAGCGACTGGCGGATGATGGTCCTTGGCATGATGGTGCAACAGACCGGCGCGGGCATGGGGGTGGTCACGCTGATCGCCTGGGCGCAGCGCAAGCTGCCCTATGCCCATCGCGGGCGCGGCATGGGTTTGTGGACCGCCTGTTTCTTCTTCGGCCAGTTCGTGTCGCCGCTGCTGGTCAGCCTGGTGCGCGCGCAGGTCGGGACGATGCAGGGCGCGTTCCTGGTCTCCGGGATCGTCGGGATCGTCGGGGCGGTCGTCGTCTGGCTGGTGGTGGACCGCCGCTCGACGCTGCAGCCCGCAGCAGCATGAAGCTAGCGATGATGCGCCCCTGCCTGAGCGCCATCGTCGCGCTCCTCGCCCTCTCGTCGGCGACCGCGCAGGAGCCGCCGCGCTTCCGCTATGACGTGATCGAAGCACCGCTGCAGCCGGGCGCGATCACGCTGCCGACCGCGCCAAAGGAAGCGCCGGACCGCGAGCAATGGATGACTCAGAACGGGTCGATCGGGGTGCGCAACGTCTCGCACGCCACGCTGACCCCGGTGCTGCCCGCCGGCCCATCGACCGGCGCCGCAGTGATCGTTGCGCCCGGGGGCGGGTTCCTGGGCCTGTCGATGGATGCCGAGGGGTGGCAGGTCGCGCGCTGGCTGGCCAATCACGGCATCGCCGCCTTCGTCCTCAAATATCGCGTGCTGCCCACCCCGCGCGACAATGCGGAGTGGCAGCACAAGTTCAACCGCATGATCGGGGGCGAAAGCGTCGGCTTCGCGCCGCCCAAGGACACCCCGCCCGAAGCGCTTGCCGACGGGCTCGCCGCGCTGGCCCATGTCCGCGACAACGCCGCGCGCTATGGCGTCGACCAAAAGCGGATCGGGTTCATGGGCTTCTCCGCCGGTGGCTTCCTGACCCGCACGGTGGTCGAACAGAGCGGCGCGGCAATGCCGGCCTTTGCCGCGCCGATCTATCCCAACATGGCGGCGATGCGCGTACCCGCGAACGCTCCGCCGATGTTCGTCACCATCGCGGCGGACGATTTCCTCCTGACCCGCGAAACGGGCCTGCCGCTGCTCGACAGCTATCGTGCGGCGGGCAAGCCGATCGAGTTCCACCTGATCGCCAATGGCGGCCATGGCTTCGGGCTCGGGCGCGCGGGAACTGCATCGGCAGGGTGGATCGAGACTTTCCACCGCTGGCTCGGCAGCATCGGGATGCTCGATCCGAAGTAAGGCCTGACGGGGTGACCTAGATCACCCCCTCCTTCAACAGCTCGACGGCATGCCCCGCCGCGCGGGCGGTGAGCGCCATATAGGTCAGCGACGGGTTCTGGCACGCGGACGAGCTCATCTGCGCGCCATCGGTGACGAACAGGTTGGCGACGTCATGCGCCTGGCTCCATTTGTTGAGCACCGACGTCGCCGGGTCCGCGCCCATCCGCGCACCGCCCATTTCGTGGATTGCGCTGCCGCCCGGATTGGGGCGGTCGAAGCCCATGATGACCTTCCCGCCCGCATGGCCCAGCATCTCGGCGGCGTCGGCCTTGGCCTGCGCCAGCGCGGCATGCTCCTCCGCGCCGAACGCGAAGTCGACCTTCAGGATCGGTAGGCCATTGGCGTCGGTCCGGGTGCGATCCAACGTGATGCGGTTGGACGCGCGCGGCACGCAATCGGCAAAGGCGACCAGCACCATCCGCCACATGCCGGGCGGCTGCAGCGCATCCTTGTACGCAGCCCCGATCCCCGGCTCGCGCTTGCCGCGGGTCCAGCCCGATTGCAGCGCGCCACCCTGGTACGAGAAGCCGCGACTGTGCCCGGTGCCGTCGATCGCATCGAGGTTACGGAAGCGCGGAATGACGACACCGGTCGGGCGATTGCCGAACGTGGTCCATTGCTCGAACCCCGGGAACAGCGCGATCGCCGACAGGGTGCTGGCATGATCCATGATGTGCGTGCCGAGCACGCCGCTGGAATTAGCAAGGCCGTTCGGCATTGCGTCGCTGCCCGAATTGAGCAGCAGATGCACCGAATTGAACGCCCCGGCATTGAGGAACACCATCCGCGCGGTCGCCTGCCCACGCGCTTTGGTCTTGCCGTCGATCCAGCGCACGCCGGTGACGCGCCGCGTCGTAGGGTCATAGTCGATCTTTTCCACCACCGCGTCGGTGACCAAGGTCAGGTTGCCGGTCTTTTGCGCCGCAGGCAGCGTGGAGGACTGGGTCGAGAAATAGGCGCCATAGGAACAGCCACGCGCACAGATCGAACGGCGCTGGCATTCGCCGCGCCCGTCCTTGGCCTGCGTCAGATTGGCGGTGCGGCCGATCGTCAGCCGCCGCTCGGGCCAGCGCGCGGAGATTTTCTCGCGCACCGCCTGTTCGACGATATTGAGCGCCATCGGCGGCTGGAAGCGCCCGTCGGGCAGCTGCGCCAGCCCCTCGGCCGCGCCGGACACGCCGATGAACTCCTCGACCTTGTCATACCAGGGGGCAATGTCCGCATAACGGATCGGCCAATCGGTGCCGTTGCCATCGCGCCGGTTGGCGTCGAAGTCGTAATCCGACCAGCGATAGGATTGCCGCCCCCAGGTCAGCGAGCGCCCACCCAGATTATAGCTGCGGAACCAGTTGAATGCGGTGTCACCCTCGGTCGCATAGGGATTTTCGGCATCGTTGACGAAATGCGGCTCGGTAAACTCGGTGAAGTGGCGGTTGCCGCGCTGGACCGGATAGTCGCGCGCATATTTCTCGGCATCGCCGACTCCGCGAAACGGCATGTCCCACGGCGCCTTGGTCTCGTTCACATATCCGGTCTGGTGCGCGATCATCGGCCCGCGCTCGAGCATCAGGACCTTCAGCCCGGCCTCGGTCAGCTCCTTCGCTGCCCAGCCGCCGGTGATGCCGGACCCAACCACGATCGCGTCAAAGTTCATCGTATCCGTCATCAGCCGAAATCCACCGCAGTCCAGTCACTCGAATAAGCACGCTCGCCGGGCTTGACCGGCACCGCGGGGTCGAAACGGCCGGGCGTGAGCTCGTAGCGCAGCTCCTGCGCTCCGCCGGTTTGCGAGGTGTAATAGCCGGTCAGGATCAGCCCCTTCACCGTCTTCCACGGATGATCCTTCGCGGCATAGGCATCGGCGTCCAGCCGGGTCAGGATCGCGGCGCGGCGCGCGTCGGGCTTGCCCATCCAGTCGCCATTGGCCGCGCGGTCCAGTTCGGCCTCCAGCCAGTCGAGGTGGCGCAGGCTGCCGTCGCTGCGGCGATAGGCACGGAGGCTGGCCGGCATGGCGTCCGCCGCAACCGGAGCACGGCTCTTGTCGAGGCCGTGCGCAAGCGCGAGGATCACGAAATCCCCCACGCCCACATCCCCGGCGCCCGGGGTCGCCGTGCGCGGGATCACCAGCTGGCTGACGTCGCGGATCATGGCGCGCTGGCGGTCGCTCGGCGCGTCGGCATCGTCCTGTTTTGATAGTGTCGCAACGACCGCAGGCATCCCCACGACCGCCGCGAGCAACGCCACACCCCCGCCGAATTCGCGCCGTGTCCAGCCAGACTGACCCATGCTCTACCCTCTCCGCGCCGGTTCTTGCCGGCTCTGATTCCGGCTGATATCAGAATGCATATTCTATTTCCAGCAGGAGAGGCACGGATGCTCAGACTATCGCGCATGATGGAGCTGGGCACGCCCGCGCCCGATTTCGCGCTGCCGGATACCGAGGGGCGCACGGTGCGGATGGCGGATGTCGCCGGTCCCAACGGGCTGGTCGTCGCCTTCATCTGCAACCACTGCCCGTTCGTCCTGCACGTGATCGACGGCTTCGTAGACTTTGCGCGAGAGGTTCAGGCGCGCGGCATCGGCGTCGTCGCAATCTCGTCCAACGACATCGTCGAGTTTCCCGAGGATGACTATGCGCACATGAAGCTGTTCGCGGCGGAGCGCGCTTTCCCCTTCCCCTATCTCCATGACGCGGACCAGCAGGTCGCGATCGCCTATGAAGCGATCTGCACGCCAGACTTCTTCATGTTCGATACCGACCTGCGCCTGTTTTACGCGGGCCAGTTCGATGCCAGCCGTCCCAAGATCAATCGCCCGCCCGTACCGGGCCTGCCGCCACTGCGCACCGACCTTCCCGTAACGGGCGAGGATATGCGCCGCGCCGCCGACGCGCTGCTGGCTGGCGATCCTCCACCCCAGCCGCAGCGGCCGAGTGCGGGCTGCTCGATCAAGTGGCTCGAGGGGAACGCCCCGACATGGGCGTGATTGCAGATCGCATCTGGCTGCCCTCCGCCGCCGTCGTGCCGCAGGAGCGCGGGACCGATTATTTCGCGCCGGTCGATGGGGCGGACTGGTCGGACGGTTTTGGCTGGCATCGCGGCTTCTTCTCGAGCTTCCGCCTGCGCGCCGGGCGCGATGCCTGGTTTCACTTCCCCCTGCCCACCCCGGTGCTGCGCGAGGGGCGGCAACAGGCGCTGGCCGAGGTCTCACTGATGTGGGAAGTCACCGATGGCGCGCGCATCCACTGGCTGGTGCTGCAGCATGGCGGGATGGACCGCATTCCGCTGACCGAGCGCGAGACCGAGCCGGAGAGCGAGGCGGTGCAGTTCGATCCACCCGAACAATGGCGGCAATTTTATCCGGCGTCGGCGCGCCGACTGACGACCATTGCGTTCGATCCGGTGCTGCCGCTGCGCTTCGGGGTGCAGCTGTGCGTCGGGGTCACCGCGCCAGAGACCGACGGGACGATCCGCTTCTATGGCGCTGGGGCCGGCTTCGCCGACCTGGACTAGTCACGTCCTGAGCGCAGTGCGGCGAGCTTGTTACGAATCGCCGCCTGCTTCTCCGCCGAAACGTCGAACCGCCCGACCAGCCACGCCATCGCCGCGCCCGCGATCATGATCAGCGCGGTGACGAACCAGGCGAGCGCGCGTACCTTGTCCTGCGGCATCTGATCGACCGGCAGCCCGGCGGGGAAGTCGATGATGCCGAGAAACGACCCGGCGAACAGCGCAACCAGCCCGCTGCCGACCTGAAGCCCGATGAACATGAAGCTCGCCACCAGCCCCTGTTGCGGCTTGCCAGTATTCGCCTCATGCTCGTCACCGATGTCGTATGTGACGGTGTTGAACGGCACGACGTACAAGCCATAGGCCACCCCGCCGAGCACGCGGAACGCGAACACGAACGCCCCGATCGCGGCGGTCGCGGGCAGCGGTGACAGGCCGAGCAGCGGCAGCAGCACT
>NZ_LSJM01000215.1 GCF_001557215.1 Sphingomonas sp. CCH9-E2
CGCCAAAGCCAACGACCTCGCCGCCCTCGCCGCCAGCCTGCCCGACCTCGCCGCCATCGCCTTCAACGGCGCGACCGCCCACCGCCTCGGCCTGCGCCAGTTAGGCACCCAGGCCTCGCGCTGGACCATCCTCGCCCTCCCCTCCTCGAGCCCGCTCCACACCATCGGCCTCCCCGCCAAGCTCCCCGCCTGGCACGCGCTACGCGCGTTCCTCGCCTGACAGCCCGGATTCAAAAGCGCCGCCACACCATCCCGCTGTTGGTCGATCAAACGCTGGCCGACCCGGCCATCCCGCTGCCCAAGCCAGTCGCGCACATCGCCACCGAACTGCTCGACGAAGCGTTCAAGGTCGACTCGGTCGGCCTGCTCGGCGCCGTCCTCGTGCCCGGCCCCGGCCCGCTCTATGAACCACCCAAAGCGCCCCGCCTGCGCGCGCAAGCTGCTGGGCTGCCGCGCTTTCCGCCCCCGCGCACAGCATCGCGATCGTGTCAAGCCAGTGTAAACTTCCACGCCAGCAGTTGCATTGCGCGGCCGCCATTTCTATCGGGGCGAACGGTCGCCGCGAAACGCCGGGCCAGATGGGATCGCACAGATGAGCATTGGTCTCGACCATTGGGTCGTGGTGAACCCCGCGGTCTTCGCCGCCGCACTCGACAACAGCGCCGTGTTGCTCGACATCCAGTCGGGCCGCTATTTCGAATTCAACACGGTCGGGTCCGACATCTGGGCCCGCATCGCGCAGCCGCACCGGGTCGATGCGCTGTGCGACGCGCTTGTTGGTGATTACGACGCGCCGCGCGAACGGATCCAATCGACTGTGCTGGCCTTTCTGACGCACCTCGCCGAACGCAATCTGATCGAGGTGCGCGCGGAATGAGGCCCGACGGTCAGGCCGGTCGATGACCCGCGTCCGCTACCGGGTCGGCGGGTGGAGCGTCTCCGCGCCCCGCCCTTTGCCCTATCTCCGCCCCGACGATGGGCCGGAGGCGCCGGACCCGATCGTGATCGACTTCGCCGCGCATTCGCCGCTGGACGATCCGGGGCGCGTACTCGGCCCCTTCACCATCTACAGCCCCGACCTGATCGACCTCGCCCCGCCCGGCGGCCCGCGCCTGCGCATCCGCAACGGGCGCAGCATCACCGTCGCCGACTGCGACGATCTCAGCGCGGCGGAAATCCACACCGTACTGTTCGGCCCCGCCTTCACGCTGCTGGCGCATCAGCGCGGCCGCCCGCCGCTCCATGCCGGCGCCGTCGAACTCGACGGACGCACCATCGGCATCGCCGGGCATAGCGGCGCGGGCAAGTCGACCACCGTCCACGCGCTCGTCCAGCGCGGCGCGCGGCTGCTCAGCGACGATCAGCTGCTGGTCGACCCCGCCACCCGCCTCGCCTACCCCGCTTACCCCTCGGCCAAGCTCTGGTCTGCCAGCGCGACACAGCTCGCCATCGCCACCCGTGACGACGCGCGGGTCAAGCATGGCTTCGACAAGTTTCATGTCGACCTTGGCGACGTCTTTCTCGACGCCCCCCGCCCGCTCGACCTGCTGATCGTCCTCGCCCCCACGCCGGGCCTTGCCGCGCCCGAAACCCGCCGCTTCACCCGGGGCGAAGCCACCGCCGTCCTCGCCAATCTGACGCATTATGGCGAGGTCGCCACCGCCGCCGGGCGGGGCGGCGCGCTGCTTAGCCACGCAGCCGCAATCGCTGCGCAGGTCCCGGTCCATCGCGTCGCCCGCTCGACCGACTTCGCGCAGTTCGATGCGCTGATCGACCTGATCCTCACGCTGGACGCCGCGCCATGACCGCGATCTGCGGCGTCTGGCACCGCGACGGGCGGCCCGCCGCGGCGGAGGATGTCACGCGGATGCGCCGCGCGCTCGCGCCCTATGGCAGCGACCGCAGCGCCGCCTGGGACGACGGCGCCATCGCGCTCGGCATCGGCCTGACCCGCCTGCTCCCCGAAGACCGGTTTGACCGCCAGCCGCTCGCCGGGCGCGACCGCTTCCACCTCGTCGCTGATCTGCGGCTCGACAACCGCGCCGAGCTCGCCGCCGCGCTCGACCTCACCCCCCGCCTCGCCACCCTCGCCGATGCCGACCTGCTGCTCGCCGCGTGGGAGAAGTGGGGGACTGCCACCCCCGACCGCCTCGTCGGTGACTTCGCCTTCGCGCTATGGGACGCCGCCGAGCGCCGCCTGCACCTCGTCCGCGACCTGCTCGGCAACCGCCCGCTCTTCTACCATCACGGCGACCGCCGCACCGCCTTCGCCACCATGGCCAAGGGGCTGCACGCCCTGCCCGACATCCCGGTCGCGCCCGATCCGTTCACGCTGATGGACTGTATCGCGCTCGCCCCCCGCCGCGGCCCGCGCAGCTTCTTCGTCGAGATCAACCGCGTCGCGCCGGGCCAGCGCGTCACCTTCCACCCCGATGGCCGGATCGAGTCTGTCGACTGGTATGACTGGGACGCCCCCCGCGACCTGGGGCTACGCAGCGACGACGACTTCGTTCAGGCCCTGCGCACCACCTTCGACACCGCGGTCGCCGCGTGCCTGCGCAGCGACGAGCCGATCGGCAGCCATCTCAGCGGAGGCATGGACAGCAGCGCCGTCACCGCCTCCGCCGCGCTCCAGCTCGCACAGCGGGGCCAGCGCCTCTCCGCCTACACCCACGTCCCCCTCCCCGGCGCGCGGCTCGACCAGTGGGGCGATCGCACCCTCGACGAAGGGCCGCTCGCTGCCCTGCTCGCCGCGCGCCACGCCAATATCGACCATGTCCGCGTCGATGCCGCCGACCGTCATATCGGCGACGACATGGACGCCCAGTTCCACGCCGCCGAATATCCTCCGTTCAACCTGTGCAATCAGGTGTGGATGACCGAAATCTGCCGCCAGATGCAGCGGCGGCGCGAGCGGGTGATGCTCGTCGGCATCATGGGCAACGCGACGATCAGCCAGCAGGGGGTGGAGCGGCTCCCCCTGCTCGCCACCACCGGCGCCTGGCCCAGCCTTGCCCGCGAAGCCATCGCGCTCCACCGCCACGGCTGGACGGCGCAGCGCATCGCCTCTTCCACGATCGGCGCGCTGCTCCCCCCGCGCCTGCTCGACGCGCTCCGCCGCCGGTTCCGCGGCAAAAGCCCCCCGCGCGACCTGCTCGCCTACGCCGCGCTCAACCCAAAGCTGGTGGAGAACCCCGACTATCGCGCGCATCTCGAACAGCTCGGCCACGGCCTGCATCTGCCCAGCCCGCGCAGCCCGCGCGCGCACGCCGTCAGCATCCTGCGCCACACCGATATCATGGGACTGTCGGTCAAGGGTCAGCTCGCCCGCTTCGGCGTCGATCAGCGCGATCCGACCGGCGACCGCCGCGTGATCGACCTTGCCCTCGCGATGCCGCCACACCTCCTGCTGCAACAGGGCCAGACGCGCTGGATCTATCACCGCGCCTTCGCCGACCGCATCCCGCCCGAAATCCGCACTCAGGCGGGCAAGGGGCTGCAGGGCGCCGACTGGCCGACCCGGATCGAACAGGCGCGCGGCACGCTCGTCGCCGAACTCGACCGCGCCGATCCGATCGGGGAGCGCCTGCTCGCCCTCCCCGTCCTGCGCGCGCTCGCCACCGCCGACACCGGCACCGGCAGCGTCACCGACGCTCAGCGCTACGACCAGCGGATCAAGCTGCTGCGCGGCATTTCCGTCGCCCACTTCATCCGCAAGGCGCAACGGCGCAACGATTGAACCGTGCGCGGACGCCACCGGTTGACGCTGGAAAGACTTCATATAGGGTGCGAAACGATCCACGACGGACAGGAGTTCCGCTATGACCCGGACCACCCCGGACCTGCCGCCCGCCGCACCCGCCCCCCGCACTTGGACCGAGCCTGTATGCACCGAATATGCGGTGGGCGATCTGACCGCGTTCAGCGTTGGTTTTACGAATGAAGCTCCCGGCTTGTCTTGACCCGTCCCTGCACTTGCGCCGCGTGACGCGCGGCCACCCTTGATCCTGCGCCCGGCGAAGGAACCATTGCGGCGATTGCAGTATTTTTGCTGCCACAATCGGCGATTACGTCTATAAAGCCAGTTCACCGCTACCAGCAAAGGGCGTCACCAT
>NZ_LSJM01000216.1 GCF_001557215.1 Sphingomonas sp. CCH9-E2
TGCCGGGCTATGAGATGGCCGACAAGCTCTCGATCCCCAAGATACTTGTCGATGAGCTCGAATTCGCCAGCGGCAACGAGGGTCAGGGCGTGGGTTGGACCGTGCTCGTCACCAAGGGTCAGGACAATGACAAGCTCTGGCTGCGCAGCCAGGGCCTCAAGAACTCCCGCGACCAACGTCTCGATCCGGAGAGCAGCGTCGAGGCGCTGTGGTGGCACAGCAAGAACCCGTTCTGGGGCACGCTGCTCGGGGTCAGGCAGGATCTCGGCAAGGGCGCGACGACATGGCTGGCCGCCGGCGTCGAGGGACTGGCGCCTTATTGGTTCGACGTCCAGCTCACCGGCTATGTAGGGACCGATGGGCGTCTCGCGGCGCGCGCCAAGGCCTCCTATGAGGTCCTGTTCACCAATCGGTTGATCCTCACACCGCAGGTAGAGACCAATATCTATTCGAAGCGGTCGAGAGATCGGCAGCTTGGCAGCGGCTTCAGCAATGTCGAGCTGAGCGGACGGTTGCGCTACGAGGTGTCGCGCAAGTTCGCGCCCTATATCGGCTTCGTCTGGGAGCGTGCGTTCGATGGCACGGCGGGCTTCCGACGCCTGCGGGGCGAGGGGTCATCCGAACACCGGCTGGTGATCGGCTTGCGCGCTTGGTGGTGATACCGGCTCTCCGACGAACCGCTGACCCGCTTGTTCCCCAAGGCGAATCACACGATGGCAAGCGTGGTCAATCCTCCTTCATTGTGTTGCTGCTCGCGGCGGTGTCGGCCTCGGCAGGGCAGACGGCCATTCTCGCTTTCCTTCCGACCCTGGTCGACCCAAATCCCGGCGGGCTTTCCTCAGCGCATGATTTTCATGTCGCGAGCTTGACCGCCGTCCACCCGCTGGCAGCACTGGTGGCGGCACCGCTTTGGGGCTGGATTGCCGACCGGGTCGACTACCGCGTCATGTTGCGCACAGCGCTCATTATCCTCGCGATGGTGACTGCACCAGTTGGCCTCGTAGCTCTGCCGACTCTCTACGTTTTGCGCACGGTCGCGGGGATGGCGGCCGCCGCCATCATACCGCTTGCGCTGCTCAGTGCGAGTTTCGCCGCGGTCAGCCGTGGGGAGCAGGCGCGGCGTTTCACCTGGTTGACGGGGTCTGTATTTTTGGGAGACCTCGGCGGACCGCTTTTGGCGGAAGTCTCCGTTGCGATCATGCCCGGCGCGCCGCTCATGATCGTTGCTGCCAGCATCGGCACCGTCGCGGGGTCGCTTTGCCTTGTAAGCCTGCCAGGCCGCTGTGCGCACTGCCTCGACTCAGGAGATCCGCCGCCGCCGACAGTCTGCGCCACGGGAGTCCTATTACTCATCACGATCGCTGCGGGGGCCGGGCTTGCCGCTATGCACGTCAATCTCCTGATGACGCGCAGTGCGGTCTCGCTGAGCCGCGAGCAGATCGCCTGGATGCTCAGTCTTTGCGGATTCGGCATGCTGGCGGCGCAGATCTTTCATGCAAGGCTCGATTGGTTAGTGAAGGTTCCCGGGCGTCTTGCCGGATTGACGCTCGGTTTGCTGGCAGCGGCGCTCGTTGCCTTTCCACTCGCATCAAGCATAGCCGATATGAGCGTGTTCATCCTGGTCGCCGGTTGGAGCTCGGCGAGCCTGCGATTGGTCACAAGCTTCTGGATCAGCGGTTCTGCGGCGGCCTCAGGGGTGAGGCTTGGCCTCCAGCATTCGGCTGCCAGCATCGGGCAGGCACTGGCGCCCGTGGCGCTCGCTTTCGCCGCACCCGGCGCTCAGCCTCTCGTCCTCTGGAGCATTGCCGGCCTGTCGCTCCTGCTGCTTGTGGTCCTGCCACTAGCTTGGAAACGGCCCTCTTCAGGTGCTAATTCGTCAGGCGGATAAGGGGAGCGCGTAAATCGATATGAATCGTACCGTCCACCACTATCCAAGATGTGTTGCTGTGACAAATGAGCCCAGCCGCGGGCAAGGCCCTTGGGCGCAGCTGGGTTGGTTTCCTCTGGAAAAACGACGTGCTCGTGTCCCCACCTGGCCTCTTTAGCGTTGGCGGTCGGACGCGGTCCATTTACTCATTCGACGAGAGGCGTCTGTGACGGCCGATTGCCTCGAGGAGTAGACGGCTCCTTAGTGGTTTAGTGATCATGTGATCAAAGCCCGCGTCGGCAGCGCGGCGGGCGAGAACCTCGTCATGGAAGCCCGAAATCATGATGGAGCATCCGGACCAGCCCAGCGATCGGAGTTGGCGCAGGATCGAAAAGCCATCAATGTCCGGCATGCGATAATCAACAATCAGGCAATTGGCTCGCTTGGCACGCGAATCGGCCAAAAGCGCGCTACCACTTGTATAGCTACAGACGCAGTAGCCACGGGATCTAAGGAGAAGCTGAAGGGCACGCCGAACACCCGGGTCGTCGTCGGAGACGAGGATGGTGTAGCGCCCATCACCTTGTGTGTCAGAAAACGAAGACATCTCGCGCGACATGAGGACCTGTTGCATCACGGCAATGGCTCGCACGATGCGGCATCCTCGTCGCTACGTAGAGGGCGCAGTTATCACGTCTTGCGACCGAACCCGGCAGCAAAGGCGATCCTCAACGCCTCAGAGAGATTGCGGACCTCGAGCTTGGCCATGAGGCTGGCGCGGTGAACCTCGACCGTCCGGGATGAGCAACCCAGATCATAGGCGATCGTCTTGTTGGGCAAGCCGTTCGCCAATCCTTCCAGCACTTCCTGCTCGCGGGGGGTCAAGGCAGCAACCCGCACCTCGGCTTCCGACGATTCCAGCGCGCGAAGGTCGACATCGTCGAGACGAGCGAAAGCGCGCCTCACGGCCTCGAGCAGGGCAGCCTTCTCGAAGGGCTTTTCGAGAAAGTCAATCGCGCCGCCTTTCATAGCCTGCACAGCTACCGACACATCGCCGTGGCCGGTCAGGACGATGACCGGCATGTTGATCCCACGCGCAGCCATAGTGGTCTGGACTTGGAGACCGTCCATTTCAGGCATCCGCACATCCAAGATAACGCAGCCTACTTCAGCGGACTTCGCTGTCCTGAGAAATTCCACTCCGGAGGTGTAGGCGATGACATCATAGCCCGCGGTTTTGAGCGCGAAGCTTGCCGCCTTGCGGATGCTCTCCTCGTCGTCGACCAGATGAATGATGCGTCTATCCCCCATGTTCCTCCTCCGCCCGCGCGTGGATCAGCGTGAAGTGAAAGCACGTGCCGCCTCGGTCGGAGCGCTCCATCCAGATGCGGCCGCCATGTGCTTCGATGATCGTCCGGCAGATCGAGAGGCCAAGGCCCATGCCGTCGGCCTTCGTCGATGTGAACGCCATGAACAGTTGTTCGCGAATTTCTTCCGCGATCCCGGGGCCGGTATCCTCCACCGTAACCTCGACAAGGCCGTCGGCACGCAAACTCGTCGCGACTTTGAGGTCGCGGATCGATGATTCTGCCATGGCCTCAACGGCGTTGCGCATCAGGTTTACGAGCACCTGCTGGATCTGCACCCTGTCGATGAGGACCGGCGTGGCTGCGGGGTCGATTGCGAAGAAGCTACGGATGCCCCGCTCGCGCGCGCCGACCAGTGCCAGTTGGCTTGCCTCGGTGATGACTTGCGGCAGGTCGTGCAAACTCTTGTCGACCTCACCGCGTGCGACGAAGTCGCGGAGGCGCCGGACGATGTGGCCAGCGCGCAGCGTCTCCTGAGCGGCATCGTCCATTACGGACCGAAGAGAGACGAATGGCTCATCATTCTGGACAGCGAGCATGTCCCGAATGGTTTCGAGATAGAGCGCCACTGCGGCGAGCGGCTGATTGAGTTCATGAGCAAGCGTGGAGGCCATCGTACCCATCGCGCTCAACCGCGAGACATGAACCAACTCCGCTTGCAGTTCCTTGAGCCTGAGCTCATCCTGCTCCTTGGCGGTGAGATCCCGGATGAACCCTGTGAAAAGCCGCTGGCCCTCTTCACCGGCCTCGCCGACCGACAACTGCATCGGGAAGGTCGAGCCGTCGCGGCGCTGACCCACAACGACGCGGCCCAGACCGATGATCCGGCGCTCGCCCGTCTGCAGATAATGCGCGATGTATTCGTCGTGCCGGTCGCGGTCGGGCTGAGGCATAAGACAGGAGACATTTTGCCCGACGAGCTCGGCTTCGCTGTAGCCGAACAGGCGTTGTGCCGCTGCGCTGAACGACGTGATGGCGCCGGTCTCGTCGATGATGATCATCGCATCCGGCACCGTCGCCAGAATCGATTGCAGATGCTGCTCGCGGGTCTCGATCGATGCGCGGACCGCCGCCTCGTCGGTGACATCGCGGCTGATGCAGGCGAAGCCTCGATGTGTGTCGCCTTCGAACAGGGCGCTGATCGTCAGGCGCGCGAGATATTCCGCGCCGTTCTCGCAGACCCGCCACGCTTCGCGCTCCAGCGTGCCCTCGTGAAGGGCGGCCGCCAGGTCTGCGCCTGGACGACGCGCCGCAATCTCGTCAGGCGGGTAGAACAGGTCGTGGGGCTGTCCCAGAACGCGATCGAGCGGCCAGCATTCGGCACGCTCGCCTTCTTCATTATAGCTCAGCACGATCCCGGAAGGATCGAGCAGCGTCAGGACGTGGCCGCCAGCCTGTCGCAGGAACAGCGGCGCAAGCCGCGCTACGTCGCTTGCAATCTCGTCCGCCCCGCGCCTCGTGTCGACCATCGGCCGGCTCACATACCTGGCCGGGCGCACGTATCCGGGCGTAGCCCGACCGTGCCACTCAGCGCCGCGCGAGTATGGCCTTCATCTCGTCGATTTCCTGCCGCTGCGAGCGCTTGATCGATTCGCAAAGCCGGATGACCTCCGGATCGCTGAGCTTTGCTTCCTGGCACATCAGGATCGCCCCGGAATGGTGCGGGATCATCGAGCGCAGAAAGGCCGTGTCGCCGATCGTGGTCTGGGTGCGGATGAGTGCAAAGCTGCCGAAGAAGGCGACCAGCGACGCGGCGATCAGCGCGATGTTGGCGGCCTTCGACGCGAACATGTGCCCCATGGCGAGGATCATCAGCACCACCATCGGCGCGACCATCATCAGCGTCATGTAGAGCATGTTGAGGTTGTTGTAGAAGCTGTCGAGCCCGTCGATCATGACGAACATCACCAGATACATGATGACGCCGCTGATGACGGTCTGAACGGCAAGGCTCCAATAGGCGCCCATCTTCCGGGTGTTCATGTGGGACGAATGGTCCATGGCGTATCTCCTTCGCTCGGCGCCGGCCGACCTGGGTATGAGTGTAACGCCCCGCTCTCTTGTTCGCCCCCGCCATCAGCCGTCCTGATGCTAAAACCAGAAGCGAACGCCGGCGACGAAGCTGGTGGCATGGACGTCCTCGCCCGCAAGCCTCGACAGCCGCGCCGTGTCTCCGGCTTTGCGCAGGTAGGAAACGCCGATGTAAGGCGCGAACTGGCGGCTGAATTCGTAGCGCAGGCGCGCGCCGAGCTCTATGTTGACCAGCCCCGAACCGATGTCGTTCTCCGGAATATCCTGTGCGGCGAAATTGACCTCGGCGCGCGGCTGGAGGATCAGGCGCTGGGTGATGCGCTGGTCGTAATAGCCCTCGACCCGGCCCAGAACATCGCCCTTGGTCGAGAGGAACAGCGCGCCTTCGACCTCGAACATGCCAGGAGCCAGGCCCTCGACGCCGATCGTCGCGTAGGTGCGGTCGGGCCCGCGGCCGAAGTCCTGGCGGATACCGCCCTGAAGATTGAAATAGGGGTCGATGGCCCGGCTGTAGAGCACCTGCACCTCGGCGCTGTCGATGCCGCGGCCGAACTCGCCTTCGCCCTCGCTCTTGAGCCAGAGCCGGTTGATGTCGCCGCCGTAAAAGCCTTCGCCATCCCAGCGATAGCCATCGCGGCCGCTATGCGCCTGATACTCGAACAGGTTGAGCAGCACCTGCCCGAAATTGTTGCCGCCGCTATCCTTCATCATGATGTCGCGCGAGCGCGCCATCTCGCCGCCGGGAAAATCACGATCGGCGAAGTGGTCGCTTGGGGGAGGCGGCGGGGGCGCATTGCCGGCCGGAAGCGCCGTGCCGGTCATTTGCATGCCGGGCATGGCGGAGGTTCCGGGCATGGCGGTCTCGCCATGCTGCGAATGGTCCATCCCGGGCATGTCCGGCATCGCGCCGTCCTGATGCTGGGAGTGGTCCATGCCCGGCATCTCCGCCATCGCGGGAGAAGCGGGTTGCGGTTGACCGGCGGCATCTCCCTGCGGCGCAGGACTGGCCTGGTGCTGCGAATGGTCCATCGCCGAGGTGGCGTCCGGCGCTGGCTTCTGAGCGCGCGGCCCGGCAGCGGGCTTGGGGCGCGGCGCGGCGGCCTTGTCCTTCTTTTTCTCCTGCGCCGGCCGCGCCCCGCCCGGCGGCGCCATGCCGGGCATGTCGTGCATCGAATGATCCTGGGCAAAGGCGGGCGCGGCGGAGAGAAGGGCGATCGCGCTCACCAGCGGCGTGAGGATGCGGGTCATTGGGCATCTCCCTTCGGACGGACGCTTACGACCCGCATCATCCCTGCATGCATGTGGTAGAGAAGGTGACAGTGGAAGGCCCAGTCGCCGACCGCGTCGGCGGTGAAGTCCCAGGTCACCTTGCCGCCCGGCTGGACGATCACCGTATGCTTGCGTGGGCTGTGATCGCCATGCCCCGTCACCAGCTCGAAAAAATGCCCGTGAATATGGATCGGATGCCCCATCATCGTGTCGTTGATGAGATTGACGCGCACCCGCTCGCCTTCGATGAAGGGGATCGGCTCGTGATGGTCCGACATTTTTTCGCCGTCGAACGACCACATGAACCGCTCCATGTTGCCGGTGAGGTGAATGTCGATGCTGCGGCTCGGCGCGCGCACGTCCGGATTGCGATCGAGCGCCATCAGGTCCCTGTAGACAAGCACCTTGTGGCCGACGTCGGCGAGGCCCTGGCCGGGCTCGCCGGTGCGGTCTACGGGCATCGGCGAGATGGTCTGGACGCTCGGGTCGCGCTTCACCTGCGGCGCGTTCGAGAAGTCGCGCATCTTCATCGAGCCCATCGCGTGCCCGCCATGATCCATGCCCGCCATCTGGCCATCGGCGCCCATCGCGCCGTGGTCCATGCCGGCCATCGATCCATGATCCATCCCCGAATGATCCATGCCTGCCATGGCGCTATTGTCCATGGTCGCCATCGCTGCCGCCGCGCCGGTCGCGAGGCGCGCGGACGCGTTCTTCTCGGCCGTCGGATCGACGCCCCGCATAGCGCCGCCCGACATGTCCATGCCTTCCATGCCCGGCATCGAGGACATGTCCATGCCCATGTCCTTCATGTCGGCGAGCGGCCGTTTGCGTAAGGGGGGAACCTCGCCGGCCATGCCGGCCCTCGGCGCGAGCGTGGCACGCGCCATGCCCGAGCGGTCGATCGCCTCGCCGACAAGGGTGTAGGCCTTGTCATCGCCTGGGCTGACAACGACGTCGTAGGTCTCGGCAACACCAATCTGGAACTCGTCGACGGTGACCGGCACCACATTCTGCCCGTCGGCCTGAACGATGGTCAGCGGCAGGCCGGGGATGCGGACGTTGAAGGTGGTCATCGCCGACGCATTGATGACCCGCAGCCGCACCCGTTCGCCCGGGGTGAAGAGCGCGGTCCAGTTGTCCATCGGACCATGGCCGTTGACGAGATAGGTGTAGGTGGATCCGGTCACATCGGAGATGTCGGCCGGGTCCATCCGCATCTGGCCCCAGTCGAGCCGGTCCTTGAGCGGCTGATCCTTGCCCGACAGGAGCCCGGCCAGGGTCTGGCGCTGGAAATTGAAATGGCCGGGGTTGACCTTGAGGCGCCGGAAGATCGCCTGCGGCGAGAGCGCGCTGTGATCGGCGAGCACGATGACATGCTCGCGGTCATAGGCGACCGGATCGGCACCGGCGGGATCGATGATGATCGGGCCGTAATGGCCTTCCTGTTCCTGCAGGCCTGAATGGCTGTGGTACCAGTAGGTGCCGCTTTGCACGACGGAGAACTGGTAGAGGTAGTTCGAGCCCGGCTTGATGCCCGGAAAAGACACGCCCGGCACACCGTCCATATTGGCCGGCAGGATCAGCCCGTGCCAGTGGATCGAGCTGTCCTCCTCCAGCTGATTGATGACGTTGAGCCGCACGCGCTGGCCCTCGCGCAGCCGGATCAGCGGGGCGGGGACCGTGCCGTTGAGGCCGATTGCCCGGAACTTGCGCCCGTCGATGGTCATCGACTGCCGGGCGATGGTGAGCGTGATGTCTTCGCCCGACACGGTCGGCAGCGTCGGTCGCATCCCCGGCGAGATCGTCTGCGCCCAGGCCGGCAGCCAGGCTGACAAGGCGGCGCCGCCACCGGCGAGGGCCGCGCCGCGGAGGAACTGGCGGCGGTCGAGAGCAGAAATCATTCGGTTGTCTCAGCTTTAAGAAAGAGGGCGGACCTATTGGAAATACGCAGCGTGGCCTCATCCCCCTCAAACTTTCTTCAACATTTCCGCGAGGCGTGCGCGGGCGCGGTAGAGGCGG
>NZ_LSJM01000217.1 GCF_001557215.1 Sphingomonas sp. CCH9-E2
GTCCGCGACAAGGCGCGGGGCATGTTCGCGGGGTTCCGGCCGAAGCCGGCGACCGGGAAAACGACGTTGCTGGAGCGCGGCGCGGCCAGCCTGTCCCGAGCGCAGTCGAGGGAGCCGCTGGCGCCCTCGCAGGCCCGCGCGATCGAGCGCTATGGCCGCGCAGCGGCCGACATGGATCGGATGCGGGCGCAGGGGCTGCCAGTGTTGGCGCACCAGGAGAGCGCGTTGCGGCGGGCGGGCGAGGCGCTGGACGCGATCCGGCCCCATGCCGCGCGCGACCTCGCCAGCGCGATCGAGCGCGACCCCCGGCTCGCGCGCGACG
>NZ_LSJM01000218.1 GCF_001557215.1 Sphingomonas sp. CCH9-E2
GGCGTGTTGGATGGATTGCGCGCGGGGTGTGGCGCGAGGGCATCCGTCAGGGGCACCCAGAAACCGATGCGAGCACCTTGTCCAGCGAGTTATCGCGTCGGATAAATCAGGAATATCAGCTGGCATTAGCCTAAGGTCTGCTCGGCGAAATAGTCATTGGGCGCACCGCAATTCTTACGGAAATAGTCTCATTCTTGTTGGGATTTCTAGTCATCCAGGCATTACCAACTTCGTCAAATCGGCAAATCTACGCCATTTCTGACCAAACGCCGCACCTTTAGTTGATCTCGCAGCTATATAATCACTCAACTCGAAGCTTAGCGCCGTAAGATAGCCACACGTGTTTGCAAAAGCAGATAATGGCTCCTTACTTTTCGACCTATCGAGCCGAATAGATTCAGATGGTTTGAGCCTAATCTCGGACAGTGCGGACGTTGCAACCTGACGCCTAGGCTCCGGATACCATGTATCGTGCGCGTGTTTGTAGTTTATCTCGTTGCGAATCTTGGCTAGCCAAGATCCACTGCCCACCCCGCCTGTTCGTATGTTAATGGCGATCTCTTCGGCGCCCGCAAGAAACTGCGCGCTATCCGGAAGACCACTTTGCACCGCATCTGCGGCAAGCGCCTGCATGAAGCCGCAGAACTCACGCCAAAAGGCATCGTGAACGCCTGAGCCAGTGGTAGCCTGACGAAACTCAACGTAAGTACCATCGTCCCCCGCACGAACCCGATAGAACCACATTCCAGGTTCAAACGGCGCGGCAGCAGAATCGTACAGTGACGCAATCTCAGAAACCCGCCTTGCAGTTGCTGCTGTTATACTGGCTACGCCCGCACCTTGACTTCTCGTTATAGCGTGCGCGGCAAAAAAGGCTGAGTAATACAATTCCAGAAGACGCCAGCCTGCGTGATTAAGAGCCCCTGTCGGAACCTCGGTCGCCCGCAGGAAGGACTCTGCAGCCGCCAATGAAAATCTCTCAAAATCAAACGACAGGAAGGACACTAAGGAATCGAGGTCACCGACATCAAACCTTTGAGAGCTAGAATCGAGTGCATGCGTCGGTACAATCGTTGCCGAACTTAACCAAGACTCGAAACCTCCAGCCGTCGATGGGTCGAGGCCAAGACGAGGCAAAGCGCCAGCGACAAGATTGGCGACTAGCGAAGCCATGCACTCAGAGCGTGAGTTTGCTTGCCAATCGCTTCTCAAAATAATCTCGAAGCGCAGCCCAGCTCGTCCCCGGCTTTTCAAGCTTCTTTATCTGCATGTTTTGAAACACCGGAGAGACAACAGTTTGGAAATTCGTCGCGGAGTAATCGGCCCCATACTTATCCACAACCCGCTGTGCCACAGATTTGAAAAGGGCCATAAAAGCCCTAAACACTACCGGTTTGTTTAAAAGCGGGTCAGCTGTCTTCTTCGCAATCTCAGATGAAACAGCAATTAAATATGCATTGACGATCTTGTATATCTCTTCGTCAGTTCGGCCGGGAAATAGAACCAAAAGCGGACGCATTGCGTGATTAAATGTAACTCTAGTAATTTTATTCTTAGCGGCCTCCGCAGGCGACATAAATCCACTCAACGCACTTCTCGGCTTTTGATTGAATCTATCAAAGGTAGCCCTCAGCAGCTCTTCTGATTCACTTTCTATATCCGCCAATTGCTTGATATCTAGCAATAACTGGGATGGAACAGGCTTTTGTTTAGTATTAATGTCGATAAAGAGTCGAGTTTCTTCGCGCCTAGACAGCCCGTTATATATAACGACAGGAACGCGCAGCGATGTCCTCGCCAGTGAGAAGCCGTAGACACGATGCTGGCCATCAAGGATAAGGAATGCGCCAGGAGCATTTGTAAACTCGAGCGTCTTTCCCCTTCCGACAATCCTCAACTCTGCTGATGACTGCGCCGATAATACAATAGAGCTTGGAATTGTTCCAAGTTCCTCGTCAATATAGTGCGCTATTTCCATCGCACGTTTCTTATCGAGCTCGCGCTGAAACCCCTCTATGGGATCCTCTTTTCGTGTAGTAACGACGCAAGTCTGGGCCAGAACGTCACTCGGCATCGTAAGGGTGTAAAACTGATGCCGCCCTTGCGTGACTAGCGATACGCTGTAGCGGAGCCGATCTTCATTCTCAAGGTCGGCCATGCCAGTTTCCGGTAACGCAGCCATCGAATTCCCCAAGTCTCTCTGCTTCCGTTCATTGCATATAGAACAGAGCGCAAACTAATCAAAATCAGAGTCCAGCGTCAAAATCCTAGTCCCGCTCCCGGCCGCCACTCCCCAGATACAACTCCCGCCCCATTTCGTCATACACCCGGCTCATCTGCGCCATGCCCTGCTCGGCTTCAGCCACATCGACCGGCTGCGCCGCAATGAAGGCATCCGCATCCTGATTCTGCTTCGCCGCAAAGTCCCGCACTTCCTGCGTGATCTTCATCGAGCAGAATTTGGGGCCGCACATCGAGCAGAAATGGGCGGTCTTGGCGCCTTCTGCGGGTAGCGTCTGGTCGTGGTACTGCTCCGCCGTGTCGGGGTCGAGCGACAGGTTGAACTGGTCGCGCCAGCGGAATTCGAAGCGGGCGCGGCTGAGCGCGTCGTCGCGGACCTTGGCCGCCGGGTGGCCCTTGGCGAGGTCGGCGGCGTGGGCGGCGAGTTTGTAGGTTACCACGCCGACCTTGACGTCGTCGCGGTCGGGGAGGCCGAGATGCTCCTTGGGCGTGACGTAGCAGAGCATCGCCGTGCCGTACCAACCGATCATCGCGGCGCCGATGCCGCTGGTGATATGGTCGTAGCCGGGGGCAATGTCGGTGGTCAGCGGCCCGAGCGTGTAGAAGGGGGCTTCTCCGCATGCCGCCAGCTGCTTGTCCATATTCTCCTTGATCTTGTGCATCGGCACATGGCCGGGGCCTTCGATCATCACCTGAACATCCTGTTCCCAGGCGCGCTTGGTGAGTTCGCCCAGCGTGTAGAGTTCGGCGAACTGCGCCTCGTCATTCGCGTCGGCGATCGATCCGGGGCGCAGACCGTCGCCGAGCGAATAGGCGATGTCATACGCCTTCATGATCTCCGTGATCTCGTCGAACTTCTCGTAGAGGAAGCTCTCACGGTGATGCGCCAGGCACCATTTGGCCATGATGGAGCCGCCGCGTGACACGATGCCGGTGACGCGCTTGGCGGTCAGCGGGATGTAGGGCAGGCGCACGCCGGCGTGGATGGTGAAATAGTCGACGCCCTGCTCCGCCTGTTCGATCAGCGTGTCGCGGAAGATTTCCCAGGTGAGGTCCTCGGCGATGCCGCCGACCTTCTCCAGCGCCTGATAGATCGGGACGGTGCCGACCGGGACGGGCGCGTTGCGCAGGATCCATTCGCGGGTGTCGTGGATGTTGCGGCCGGTCGACAGGTCCATGATCGTGTCGGCGCCCCAGCGGATCGCCCACACCATCTTGTCGACTTCCTGCGCCACGTCCGACGCGACGGCGGAGTTGCCGATATTGGCGTTGATCTTGACCAGGAAGTTGCGGCCGATCGCCATCGGCTCGCTTTCGGGGTGGTTGATGTTGTTGGGGATGATCGCGCGGCCGCGGGCGACTTCATCGCGCACGAACTCAGGGGTGACGTAATCGGGGATCGAGGCGCCCCAGCTTTCGCCGTCGCGGACATATTCGGCCAGCATCTGGCGGCCGAGATTTTCGCGGGTGGCGACATATTCCATTTCGGGCGTGACGATGCCGCGCCGGGCATAGTGCATCTGGGAGACGTTCATGCCGGGCTTGGCGCGCAGCACCTTCTTGCGCACGTTCGGGAAGGGCTGGACCCCGCCGCTGCGGTCGGGGCCGAGCTGGCCGTTATCCTCGGGCTTGACCTCACGCTGGGTCACTTCCTCGACATCGCCGCGATCGCGGATCCAGTCGCGGCGGAGCTCCTGGAGCCCGGCCATGATGTCGATGCGGGCATTGGGATCGGTGTACGGGCCGCTGGTGTCGTAGACGCGGACCGGCGGCTCGCCGCTCGACGGTTCGAGATGGATTTCGCGCATCGCGACCTTGCGGGGGCCGACATGGATCTTCGTCGATCCGCGGATCGCGCCGGTGGTTACCTTGAGTTCGCTGCGGGCGGGGATGTCGGCCATGATGTTCCTCTCCAGGCGGAGGAAACGGACCATGGATGCGGGCCGCTCCCTCCCTACGCCGGTGTCAACCGGATCAGGTTCAGCGGGTCGGCGGCTGCTGCCACCCTCTCAAGCGCGCGTCAGCGCTCCCCCGGGGATGGAACCGTCCTACGCGGTTCTTGCGCGCGGGGGAAGGGGCGGGTT
>NZ_LSJM01000219.1 GCF_001557215.1 Sphingomonas sp. CCH9-E2
AAGCCCCTCCCGCTTGCGGGAGGGGTTGGGGAGGGTCTTCTTCTTCTTCTTCTTCTTAAGCCAGAACTACCGCCCCGCCCGGCTCGCCCGGATCGCCGCCGCACAGCTCGCCTGATCGATCGGCGACCCGTCGCGCTGGCGCGTCTCGGCGAACGTCACAACCGGATCGCCGCGCCCGGACTTGGGTGGGTAGAGATAGGCGTCGAGCACGCAGGTGCCGTTGCCGAACTGCAGCTTGCGCGCGCTGCCTTCGGTCACGTCCAGCAGCGGGCGGCCGAACTGCGCGGTCAGCGCATTGGCGCTCGCCCCCATCACGGTGGTCAGGGCGGCCATGCCCGGCTGCGGCACGGGTACCGGCGCGGCGCGGCCGGGCGGCGGGATGACGCCCCCGCCGCCACAGGCGGACAGCAGGACCAAAGCGGACAGGGCCGCGATCGCTTTCACTTGGTTTTTCTCCGGTGGAACATGTGCGTCGCCATCGCCGCGCCGACGATCGGCGCGATCAGATTGGCGAACGGGATGAAGAACAATCCGGTTCCCGCCGCGCCCGTGGCAAAACGCGCCAGCCGGGTACGCGCCCGCCAGCGCTGCAGCTCCTGCGCGGGCATGTGCCGCACCGCGACCATGTCCCCCAGATCGCGGCCGAGCAGCCAGCTGTTGACGATGAAGAAGGCGATGGCCGTCCCGACTCCGGTGACGAGCAGGATCAGATAGAGCGGCGACAGCGCGAGGTTGACCAGCAACGCCCGCCCGGCGGAGCGCAGGCCCATCGCGGCGGATCGCGCAAAGCTCAGGTCGCGCGCGGTGGCAAAGCGGTCGGGATAATGTTTCGCCTCGACCGCGTGCACCACCTCGTCGGCGAACACCCCGATCACCGCGATGGCGATGACGCGGAACAACAGCCACGCGCCGAGCAATGCGATCAGGATGGCGGTCGCTGCGGCAAGGCTCGCGACGCTCTGGCTGGCGGAGAGATAGGTGGCGACGAGATAGTCGATCCCGAACCACAGCCCCGCGCCCAATGCGGCAAAGATCGCCAGCGTCACCAGCATCGACTTGGCGAACACCGCGACGATGCGCTTGTCGAACAGCTGGCCGATCGAAAGAAGCAGCGCCTGGACCATATGGACATCGTTGCTGGGCGATGTCCGCCAAGTCAACGCAGTTGCGCCACGCCGCGCTGCACTATAGGCGCGCGACATCTATTCTCCGGAGACAAAAGTGACCGCACCCACCCACGACGTCGTCGCGATCGGCAACGCCATTGTCGACATTCTCGCCCAGGCAGAGGACGCCTTCATCGAAGAAATCGGCGTCGCCAAAGGCTCGATGCAGCTCATGTTCTCGCCCGAAGAGGCCGATGCGCTCTATGCAAAGATGGGCCCGGGCCGTGAGGTTTCGGGCGGCTCGGCGGCGAACACCGTTGCCGGGATGGCCGCACTCGGCAGCCGCACCGCCTTTATCGGCCAGGTCGCCGACGACCAGCTGGGTCAGGTGTTCGGCCACGACCTGCGCGCTGCCGGCGTCGATTTCGGCACCGCGGTCCGCCCGGGCCAGCCGACTACCGCGCGCTGCCTGATCTTCGTGACGCCGGATGGCCAGCGCACGATGAACACCTTCCTCGGCGCGTCGCAGTTCCTGCCCGAAGCCGCGCTCGATCGCGACCTCATCGCCAGCGGCGCGATCCTGTATCTCGAAGGCTATCTGTGGGATCCGGAAGAGCCGCGCCAGGCCATGCGCGCCGCGATCCAGATCGCGCGTGACGCTGGCCGCAAGGTCGCTTTCACTTTGTCCGACGTGTTCTGCATCAGCCGGCACGGCGACGATTTCCGCGCGCTGATCGCGGAGGGTCTGGTCGACATCCTGTTCGCGAACGAGAATGAACTGCTCGCGCTCGCCCAACTCGAGGATTTCGATGCGGCGGTCGAGAAGATCGCGGCGCAGGTCCCGACCCTGGTCGTCACCCGCAGCGAAAAGGGCGCGATTGCGGTGCAGAACGGCGTGCGCGTTGCCGTCGCTGCCGAGCCGATCGAGAAGGTGGTCGACACCACCGGCGCTGGCGACCTGTTCGCTGCCGGCTTCCTGCACGGCCAAGCGCAGGGCTGGGACGTCGAGAAATCGCTGAAGCTCGGCGCTGCCTGCGCGGCGGAGATCATCTCCCACTATGGCGCGCGGCCCGAAGCGGACCTCAAGGAAGTCGCCGCCAAGTTCGCCTGACCTGCTGAACCGCATGCGGCGCTTCCCCCATTCGTCGCCCCGGCCTTGAGCCGGGGCCGGGCTTTCTCTCCTCTGTCGGGAAAGGCAGCCCTGTCCCGGCTCAAGGTCGGGACGACGTGAAGGGTCAGGCGCGTTGTCTCACTGACAGAACAAAAAAAGGGCCGGGGAACACCCCGGCCCTTTCTGTTTGCGCTGGTGTCGCGGCCCTCAGGGCTGCTCGCCGACCGGGGCCGGGAACTCGCCCATCTCGGGCGCATCGTCCTGCGGCTCGCCATGCTGCAGGTTCGAGTTCCACATGCCGTAAACGAAATACAGCACGATCCCGCCCAGCATGTACCAGAGGAAGAAGGTCAGGACGCCGACCGGCACGGTCGTGATCAGATAGACGCACGACAGGATGCCGAGGATCGGCGTGATCGGATAGAGCGGCACCTTGAAACCGCGCGGCAGTTCCGGCGCCGAACGACGCAGGTAGATGACCGAGAGGCAGACGATCGCGAACGCCGCAAGCGTACCGACCGAGGTCATGTCGCCGAGCACGTTGATGTCGAAGAAGCCCGCGGCGACCGCCGTCAACACACCGACCAGCAGCGTGTTGACCCACGGCGTCTTGAACTTCGGGTGGACGGTCGAGAACACCTTGGGCAGCAGGCCGTCGCGCGCCATGGTGTAGAAGATGCGCGTCTGCGCATACATCAGCACCAGCACGACCGAGGTCAGGCCGATGATCGCGCCGATCTTGATCGTCTTGGCCAGCCACGCCCATTGCGCGCCGAAGGCATCGACCACCACCGCGACGGGGTCTGGCACGTTGAGCGTGCCGTACGGCACCAGCAGCGTCATGATCGCCGCGACGAGCATGTAGATGATGGTGCAGACGATCAGCGACCCGATGATGCCGAACGGCATGTCCTTGGCCGGGTTCTTCGCTTCCTGACCCGCGGTCGAGACCGCTTCGAACCCGATATAGGCGAAGAAGACAATCGATGCGGCGCGCATGATGCCGTCGACGCCGAACTTACCGTCACCCTGGTTCTCCGGGATGAACGGGACCCAGTTGGCCGCGGAAAGCTCGCCGAAGCGCGAGATCACGATCAGGCCGCCGACGACGATGAACGCGGTCAGCACGCTGACCTTGATCGCGACGATCAGGTTGTTGACCTTGGCCGATTCCGACACGCCGACCACCAGCAGGATCGCCAGCGCGATACAGATGAGGAAGGCGGGGAGGTTGAAGATGGTCGTGACGGTCTGGCCGTCGATCAGCACCGGTACGCCGTCCTTCATCAGGACGTGGCCGGCCGGGCCGGTGAATTGCGCCGGGATATGAATCCCGAAATCAGCAAGCAGGCTGACGACATACCCCGCCCAGCCCACGGCGAC
>NZ_LSJM01000220.1 GCF_001557215.1 Sphingomonas sp. CCH9-E2
GGCCGGGGCGACGCGGTGGTCGTCAGCGTCAATCACCGTCTCAACGCCTTTGGCTACACGCATTTCGGTGATCTGGCCGGCGGCGAATTTGGCGAGGCGGGCAATGCCGGCATGCTCGATATCGTCGCGGCGCTGCGCTGGGTTCGCGACAATATCGCGGCGTTCGGTGGCGATCCCGAACGCGTCATGGTGTTCGGCACCTCCGGCGGCGGCATGAAGACCAGCTTCCTGATGGCCAGCCCCCCGGCGCGCGGCCTGTTCCAGCGTGCGGCTGTGCAAAGCGGGCCGGGCCTGCGCTTCATGGAGCGCGACGCGGCGGCGGCCGTGACCGAACAGTTGCTTCGCGAGGTTGGTCTGACATCGGCTAACGCTGCGGATCTCGCCACGCTGCCCATGGCCCGGCTGCTCGCTGGCTATCACAGCGTCGCAGCCGCGATGAAGCCGAGCCGTTTCATCGACCTGCCCTGTTTCGCCCCTGTCATCGATCCGAAATGGCTGCCGCACCACCCGTTCTCGCCCAAAGCGGCGGCGGGCACGCGGGATATCGCGATGCTGATCGGCTGTAATGCGCAAGAGATGAGCTTCTTCTGGGGCAACGATCCGGAGGCCTTCACGCTCACCGAATCCGGCTATCGCGACCGCGTCCGGGCATTTGCCGGTAGCCGCACCGATCGCGTGCTGCGCAGCTATGCGCGCGCGTACCCGGATGCGACGCCGGCCCGGCGCTATCTCCAGGCATTTTCCGACTATTCGATCGCGCTGCCCGCCACGACACAGGCCGATCGCCACGCTCAGGCTGGCGGGACGACCTATGCCTATCGACTGGATCTGCAGAGTCCCGCTTTGGGCGGCAAACTCGGCGCGCTGCACACGCTCGAAAGCTCGCTGCTGTTCAACACGCCGGAGTCCGGGCGGGCGCTGCTCGGACCGGGCGATACGCCGGTGCGACTCGCGCAGCAGATGAGCGCTGCCTGGGTGCGCTTTGCGGCGACCGGCGACCCCAACGGGACGGACCTGCCGCGCTGGCCGCGCTACGATGCCAAATCGCGGTCAACGATGCTGTTCGATCGCGAGAACCGGTTGGCGCAGGATCCCAATGCGCTTGCGCGACGGACGTTGGGGCCGCTGCTCGGTGCTTGAGGCCGCGGTGACAATATCAGCCTGCGGTGTATCCAGCAGCGAAGACATAATGAGGAGAGAGCGATGAACCCCAAGCTTAAGGCCGTTCTGGTGCCCCTGGCGCTGGCAAGCCTGGCCAGCGCGCCGGCCGCGCAGCAGCGCGACGCCAGTGCCGGATGCGATCGCGTGTGCCTTGAAAAGATCGGCGACCAGTATCGCGCCGCCTTTCTGGCGCGCGATCCGTCCAAGGCACCGATCTCGCGCCGGGTACGCTTTGTCGAGAATTTCGTCGAGATGCCGTTTCCGGACGCGACCTGGGACACGGTGACGCAGGAGGTCGGCCCGGCCCTGACGCTGTCGGATCCGACAACGGGCAATGTCGGCATCTATACGCGAATCGTTCAGAACGACACGCCCGGCTATCTCGCCGTGCGGCTGAAGGTCGAGGGCGAGCAGATTACCGAGATCGAACATCTCATCTCGACCAAGCGCAACCTGTCGGCACCGCCGACGCCGATCGCCGATTTCGACAAGTTTCAGCGTTCGCCGCATCTCGACAAGGCCGTGCCGAAAGCGAAATGCCGGCCGCGTGCGGAGATGGTCCGCCTTGCCGACGGCTATTTCGAGACGCTGGAGAACAACAACGGCGAAATCCGCGGCACGCGCTTTTCACCCGATGCGACCCGGACGGAGAACGGTCTGAACTTCCCCGAAATCGAGAAGGGCTTCAAATCGGGCCGCTATCTGTTCAACGAGCGCGTGCGCGACCGCGATCATTTCCTGGTCGACGAATATCGCTGCATCGTGATGGCGCGCGGGTTTATCGATCACAAGGGCGTGCTGGATCAGTATACGCTGACCGATGGCACACCCGCACGCTCGATCTTCCGCGAGCCGCATAGCTGGGGCCTGCTCGAAAGCTTCAAGCTGGAGGACGGGATGATCACGGGGGTCGAGGCGGTGTTCATCGCCACGCCCTACAACATGCGGTCGCCCTATACCCAGAATCCCGACGTGATCCGCAATCGCGAAGCGAAATACCCCAGGAAGTGACGCGTTCCGCCCCGGATCGTTCCGGGGCGGCACCGTGATTCAGGGCTTTGGCTTGCGGGGGTCGATCTCGCCCAGCTCGGGATAAAAGACGGAGCGGTTCGACAGCGATTCGTTATAAACTTCGCGCTTGGAATAGAGCCACTTGCCGTCTTCCTTGACGTAATATTCGACGACATGACCGAAATAGAGCGGCTGCACGTCCTTTTGCGGCGTGCGATTGGTCAAGGCGAACCAGTAGACGATACCCTTGCCGGTCTTGCCGCCCTTGTCGATCGTGACGTTGTGGTTCAGCACGAAGTGGTGCGTGCGCTGCCGCGAGGTGGCGTCCGGTGCGATGTTGGTGTCGCTCATCCGCACCCGCCATGCGGTCAATGCCTTGCGGATCGCCTCACGGCCGTTTTCGACGCCGCCGATCCAGTTCAGCGTCGCATCCTTGGCAAAGCAGTCGGCGTAGGTGTCCGCGTCCAGCGCGTCGAACGCGATCATCAACCGACTGGAAAGATTGACGATCTCGGCCCGCGCGACAGCATATTCCTCCGGGCTGACCTGCGCGGCTGCCGGGGTGGCGATGCAGAGCGCGAAGGCGACGCTCGCGACAGCAGTGATTTTCATGTCTCTCCCTTTCATCTGGCCCTTGTGCTCGGCCTGGCATCAGCGTGGTGCCGGAAATGCGGAGTGCAGATCGGCAGTGCGCTCAAGCGCCTGAACCTAAGTCGTCGCGGAGCGATCGACCCCTCCAGCAGCGCATGACCGTTTGGCTAGCCACGCACCAGATCAAAGTAAAATTGCGATTACAATTTTATTGACAGGATGCCCCTCAGGGTCTTCATAATCGACCCCAAGCACCAGGCCAAAGCAGCAGGGTGCATTGTCGAGAGGGATGCACCATGGCGGGCCTGAGGGAACACTCGACGGATGCCGTGCGCAAGGCCGAAAGGGCGGCCTATTGGCGCGAACATATCTGGGCGAGCATCGGCGACTTCGACGTCAAGCCCACTGACGAGCAGTTCAGGGCGTCGGCGGTCATGCGCAACGTCGGCGAATTTACCGTCGCCCGCGTCACGGCGCCCGCCCACGCATTGAGCCGCAATCATCAGCAGGCGCGCGGCGATGACCGCCGTCTGTTCAAGCTGGTCGTCCAGCATGAAGGCACGATTTTTCTGGAACAGCGCGACAAGAAGCTGGCGCTGAAACCGGGCGACTGGACGCTCTACGACATGACGCGCCCGTTCAAGTTCCACTCGACCGAACTGACGCGGCAGTCCGCCGTGCTGGTCCGCGCCGAGGATTTGAACCTGGCCGATCTCACGCCCTATTCGCTGCGTCTGTATTCGGGCGCGAGCGGCTATTCGAGCATGCTGCGATCAGCGTTGACCACTGCGGCGTCCGACAATGGCCGCGCTTGCAGTGAGGGCGATATCGGGGTGATGATCGCGCGTTTGGCGCGGCTCGCGCTGCTCGAGCATGGCAGCCACGAAGCGCGTCGGACGAGCCGTGAGGTGATGCGCGAAAGGATCGACGGCTATCTCGATCTCCATCTGCGCCGCTATGACCTGTCGATCGATACGGTGGCGCGGGGACTGAATTGTTCGAAGCGCTATTTGCACAAGATCTTCCTCGACAGCGGGTGCACGCTATCCGAGCATATCCTGCAGCGCCGGCTAGAGGCGTGCCGACGTGATCTGATCGATCCGGGCAAGGCGGAGCAGTCGGTGACCGACATCGCTTATGCCTGTGGGTTCAGCAGCCTCGCCTATTTCAGCCGGGTGTTCAAACTGGCCTATGGCGAGAGCCCGCGCGACTATCGCGCGATTCACGGCGGGATGCCGATCCGGACCGTTCAGTAGATCCGCGAATAAAAAGGGGCCGCGGCGACACGGGTGTCGCCGCGGCCCCTTTCCCCCTTTTCAAGCGAACGGCAGCTCGCCGTTTTCGACCCAGGTTCCGTGAACCTGCGGCGCGGCGCGGAAGGGCAGCAGCACCCGCCCGATCGGCCCGTCGGCCAGACGCTCCGCGTCGGCGATAAGCAGCTCCGACCGCATTTCGGCAAAGTTCGACGCGACGCCGATCACCCAGCCCGACCCTTCGTCACCGCCCCTGCGCGGGACGAAACAGGCTTCGGCGAGGCTGTGCGTCTCGCCGGCGAACATCGAAACCATCTGACCCGCCTTGACGTCGAACCGGCCGTAGCAGTTCGTCACCCGCCCCTGCAGATTGCCACCCTGCGCGACGTTGAACGGCTTGGACGGGTCCGTGAAGCCGGTGAAAACGTAACGCTGGTCGCGGGTCAGGTAGCGCCGGTCGATCGCGCCGATGTCCATGATCGGCGTCGGGAACAGGATCTCCTCGGTCCACCCGTCATGCTTGGAGGACAGGTCGAACGTCAGGCGGCGGAGATAGCCTTTGGCTTTGGTGCGGTCCCAAGGGCTGTTGTCGACATTGGTGAAGAAGGGGAAGAAATTGCCGTCGTAGAACGGCGCTTCCATGATCACCTTGTCTCCGACAGTGCGCGCGTGGAAGGTGTGCATCATGCACCGCAGCGGACCGCGGAACCAGCGGATGTCCTTGCCCTCCGCGCCGCGCGGAAGGATGCCGATATAGCTTTCCTTGCTGTTGTCCCAGCCCCAGTGGATCTTGCCGGCCTTTAGCCGTTCCGGGCTGGTGACATAGCCGGCGAACGGGAAGATGATGTGCTTCTCGGTCAGCGCGATGTCGTGCATGATGCTGACATAGGGCACCGTGAAGCGGGTATCGTGGGTGACGCGGCCCTTCTTGTCGATCGTCGCGACATAGACCTCGTCGCCCGCCAGCCCGTTCGCCTCATTGCCATAGGCGATCATCTCGCCCGTGTCGGAATCGACCTTGGGATGTGCCGTGAAATGCGGCCCCTTATACTTCCCGCCGAAGTTCCAGCGGCCGACCGTCGCCAGCGTGTTTGGGTCGATCAGGTGGGGCAGCCCATCCTCCTTGAGCGCCATCAGACGCCCGGCAAAGGCAAAGGGCGTCGTGTTGGCGACGGTCCGGTCGAGCCCCTGCACGGCGGGGTCGTCGGTATAGGGGTTGCGATAATAGCCGAACTGTTGGCCGCCCGCCTTCAGGTTCGCCTCGAACCGGGGGGTGCGCACGAAGCGGCTCTTGTAGCTGACCCGGCCATTCTTGAACCGGAAGCTGCTGATATGGCCATCGCTGTTGAGGATCGCGTCATTGTCGAACTTCGGCGGATAATACCATTCACCGCCCAGGCGGATAAAGGCGCCGTCGAGCTCCGTCGGAATCGACCCCGACGTTTCGCAGTCGAGGACATCGGCTTCGAAGCGCTGCGGGGCGAAAAAGCCCTGCGCCGCCTTCATCTTGGAAAAATCAACCATGGTGAACTCCTAGCCCGCCCGACAGGGACGGCGATCCGTCAAAGGAAATAGCCCAGCCGCATCAGGCTTTCCGTGTCCGGCGCGAAGCGACCGGTCGCGGTGGGCGGGTGGTAGGGCTTGTCGCGCCCGGTCGGATCGAGCCACGGCGCGTCGGCGTGAAAGCCCACCACCGGCGCGCCGCCAAGCTGCGGGAGCGCCGCAGCCTTCGCCGGCAGGGCAAGGGCGGCGGCACCCCCCATCGCCGCGCGGGCGAGCGCGCGGCGGGAGATGGGCATCGCGCCCGGTGCGTTGGGATCGTGCATCGCCATCCTCCTTGTCAGAACCGCACGCGCGCGCCGAAGCGATAGCTGCGTCCGATCATGTCATAGAATTGCGGCACCGTGGGATAGCCGAAATTCTGCGGGATCAGCGGCGGATCGCGATCGGTGAGGTTGTTGACGACGCCGAAGAACTCGAAGCGATCGGTCGCGCGGATCGTCGCCGACAGGTTGAAATACTGCCGCGCGGGTACATCGTTGTCGTTGATCTGCACCCCTTCGACGAACAGATTGTTGTAATTCGCCTTGCTGATCGTGCGCATCTGCAGCTGGAGCGTCAGGAGCGCGTCGTCATAGGTCAGCGAGCTATTGGTCAGGAAGCGCGGGGTGCCGATGACGTCGCCGGCGCGCTCGATGAAGCCGGTGCCGGTGATATCCTCGCCGAACTTGTCGTAGAGCGTGCCCGAGAAGCGCGCGGTGAGCGACCCGCCCAGCTTGCCCGATAGCTTGTCGAGCGGCAGCCGGTACGATGCCTCGAAGTCGAAGCCCCTGCGCTCGATATAGCCCAGGTTCAGATATGGATTGTCCACCGTATAGACCGTGGCGCCGCCGGCCGGCGAGCGCGTAATGAACGAGCAATAATAGGCCTGATCCGGCGTCGGCGTCGTTCCGGTGCAGAAGTTGATGACCAGATTGGCGTCGATGAACGCGATCGCGTCGTCGACGCGAATGTCGAAATAATCGACCGACAGCTTCAGCCCGGGGATGAACGGCGGGGCATAGGACACGCCGAGTGTCTGGGTCTCCGACTTTTCGGCCTTAAGCCCCGCGTTGCCGCGCACCAGATTGGCCGTTGCCACCTGCCCGGTCGGACCGCCGGCGACACTGGCGGAGAAGTTACGGGTCTGCACCGTGGTGACGGCAGGCGTGAACAGCTCGAAGATGTTTGGCGCGCGGATGTCGCGCGACAGGGTGCCGCGCACCATCAGCCCTTCAAGCGGTTCCCAGGTTCCGCCGAGCTTCCACGTCGTCACGCCGCCGCTGGAGCTATAGTCGGTGAAGCGTACCGCGCCCTGCAGATCGAGCGAGCGCAGCAAGGGCAGGTCGCGTGCCAGTGGCACGACCGCTTCGAGATACGCTTCCTTGACGTTGAAGCTGCCGCGCAGCGCACGGGCGTTCGAGCTTTCATACCCGGCTGCTTCGGCAATCGCATCGACCGAAGTGTTCTGGTCTTCGCGACGGTATTCGGCGCCGAGCGCAACCGAGACCGGCCCGGCCCAGGTGCTGAACGGCTCACCGGACAGGTTCAGGTTGGTGGCGAACTGCTTGTAGAAGGTCTGGGTGAGGGTCGTCCCGGTGACATAGGCGATTGCCGCCGCGGAGGGCGCCCCTTCGCCGAAGACGTTGAGCGGGGCACACCCCGCCGCGGCCGCATTTCCGGCGACCACCGCACGACAGGCCGGCCCATTGGCGGTCTGGACCACATCCGCGGCAAAACGGAAATTGGCCTGGATGCGGTTGCCGTACACCCGCTGGGTGTAGAGATTTTCGCCATAAGTGGCCGCGCCGTTCAGTTTCCACGAGCCGCCCAGGCCCGCGTCGAACCCGATGACGCCGCGCTTCGTCTCGACCTCGACCCGCGTGCGCTGATAGCCGATGTCGACGCTGTTGCGGCCCAGGTTGAAGCTGGTGATCTGGTTGGTGGCGTTCGCGGGCAGCGCGTTGAGCCGGTCAATCTCGGCCCGCAGCGCAGCCGGAATGAACGGGTTCTGCGTCGAGATGACGATCGGCGTCGCCTGCTCGTTGCGCGGGGGCAGCGTCTGTCCGCGCCCGACCGTGTCGGCATAGGATGCCTCGGCATAGACGGTGAAATCGTCCGCCACCTCGTAGCTGGCGCGGCCATAGCCGGTCCAGCGGCGGACCTTTGGCGCGACCGAGACGCCGGTGTTGAAGTTGATGCCGGCGTTGCTGCCGCCACCCTGCATGAAGCTGGACCCGACGAAATTGCCGTACTGGAAACGCCCGATCGACCCGTCGGGATTGATGTAGATGCCGCGCAGCTGCGCCGCCGGCCCCGTGGTGCTGTTGATCAGGCCACCATTGGTCATGGTCGCATAGCGCACGTCCGGCAGCAGCAGCTGCTGGGCGAGGCCGTTGGTGGCGCGGCTGGGATTGGCGACGAGGCCATAGCCCAGTCGGCCCCAGTCGCGCGTGAACACGTCGCCCATGCCGTCATTGGTGACATGATCGAGCGCGACGGTGATGTGCCCGCGCTCGCCCAGCTTCAGGCCGCCGACCGCACCGATGCGATATTCGGCGTTGTCGCCCTGTTCCGAGACGCCGGCCTGTGCCTCGGCGCGCAGGCCTTCGAGATCCTTGCGCAGGATCAGGTTGACGACACCGGCAACCGCGTCGGAACCCCATTGTGCCGATGCACCGCCCGTGACGACTTCAGCCCGTTCGATCAGCAACGCCGGGACCTGGTTGAGATCGACCTGATAGGTGCCGATCCCGGTTACGATCTGTGGCACGAACCGGTTGCCATCGACCAGCACGAGCGTGCGCGACGGGCCAAGACCACGCAGATCGGCGAAATAGGAGCCGGCAAACGCCGCGCGCACGCCGGTCGTGGTCGGCGACTGCGACGCCTTGAACGCGGGAATTTCGTTGAGCACGGTCGCGACGTTGGTCGCGCCGCGTGCTTCGAGCGTCTCGGTGCCGACGATGGTGGTGGGGGTCGGCGCGGTGAAGCCGTCGCGCTGCACGCGGCTGGCGGTCACGACGACTTCGTCGGCGACCTTTGCGTCAGCCTCGCCGGCCTTCGCATCCTCCTGCGCCGAAGCGATCGCCGGGAAGGCGAGGCTCAGCGCGATGGCGGCGGTCGTCGTGGCGCTGCGCATGAGTCGGCTGATCGAATGCGTTGAGCGGTTCATTGGTCTCTCCCCTCCTGATTCGGTGCCCTTCGCGGGCATTCCGTGAGCGTCCTGATAGGCGACGCGCGTGCCAGGCGTTTATGCAGGGACGCATGCGGCTTTACCCGGCAGTGCACGCGCCGCGTTCAGCCTGCGAACAGGCGCCCTACTGCCGCCATGTCGGTCGCACGGTCGAGCGCGCGGACCGCATCCAGTGCGCGTCGCGCCGCCGCCGCCGACATCCGGGTGCGCGCGTTGGCGATAAACTTGGCATCGAGCGCCGCATCGTCGAGGCGCATTTCGGGCACCGAACCCATGCCGCGCGCATACATGACCTCATGCGTGTAGCGCTGCCCGGCGGCGGTCACTTCGACGCTGGCAAGGAAGCTGCGCGGATCGGCGCGCTTGGTTTCGACCGTGCGCGGATGCGTGGACCATTGAATCCGGTCCATCATTGCCTTGACCGAAGGGTCGGCGAGCTGCTCGGCCGACTGGCAACGCGCGTCGAGCGGACGACCGAGCGCGACCAGCGCCAGCATATAGGGGACGCTGAACTGCGCATCCTCTTGCGTGCGCACGTTCATCGGGTCCAGGTTGGCGGCGAAGGGCGCTCCCCAGGACTGGATGCGCTCGATCGACGCAGGGTCGATCCGCTCGCGCGCCAGCAGGGCGAGCAGCGCGTCCATGCGGCTATGGATGTAACGGCAGCAGGCATAGGGCTTGTAATCGGCGTTGACGATCGTCCAGCGCTCGCCCAGCCCGCGCGTCGCGGCGGGGATGTCCCATTTGCTGAAGCCATAAAAGCGCGCGAAGCCCGCCGGACCGTCCAGCACGCGGGGATTGCCGGTGAAGCCACTTTCGGCAAGCAGTGCCGCCGTCACCGCGCCCTGGTTTACCCAGCCGACCGGCGTATATTTGACGTTGGATTTGGGGCTGGCCGTTTCCCAGTCATGCGCGGTCTGAGGCGGGCAGTAATAGCCGGCCAGCCCGATCGCGTTCGCCGTTGCCGCTGCCGGCAATCCCAGCAGTCGCGCCGCGCCGGCGGCGGCGGCAAGCATCGATTCCTGATTGATCGCGAACACCTCCGGCGTCACGCCCGTCTCGAGGATCGCGGCGCCCATCGGGCTGGTGGCCGAACTGAGCCGCGCGGCCAGTTCGTAAGCGACGACCAGCGCCAGAATGAAGTCGCGCCCGGACGTGCGGCGGGCTTCGGCCAATGCCATCAGTGCGGGAACCACCACCGGCGGGATATGCGGGATCGCATCGTAATCCAGGCCGTTCATCAGCTCGGCATTGGCGAACGCGGCGTTGGTGGTCGCGAGGCGCGCCTTGCCGCCCCAGAGCTGCGCCTCGCCAGCTCCGCCGAGCCGGGCCATCGCGGTCGCGGCAAGACGCCCCTTGTTGCTCTCCCAACCAGCGACCCCGCAACCCAGCGCATCGACCATGCAGCGCTTCGCAGCATCGATCACCGCGGGCGGCAAATCTTCATAGCGCAGCGTCGTGGCGAAATTGACCAGCGTCGCGGTCGTGGTTCCGTCCGGGTCCGTGGTCGCGCGCGCATCGGCGGGGGCGGGATGGCGGGGCGCGACGGGCGCGGTCTGGGG
>NZ_LSJM01000221.1 GCF_001557215.1 Sphingomonas sp. CCH9-E2
GAGACCGCCCGCCAAAATTATAGGCCCCACCCCAACCCCTCCCCTGAAGGGGAGGGGCTAAGGAAGAAAATGATGACACCACGCGAAAAACTGCTGGCCGAAGCGGCCAAGCGCATCCTGATCACCGATGGCGCATTCGGGACCGAGATCCAGAACTGGAAGCTGGACGAGGCCGCCTATGCCGGGAATCTTGGCCTGTCCTACGACCAGAAGGGCAATAACGACATCCTCGCGCTGACCCGCCCGGATGTGCCCGCCAGCATCCATCGCGCCTATTTCGAGGCGGGGGCGGATATCGCCGAGACCAACACCTTCTCCGCCAACCGCATCAGCCAGGCCGATTATGGCGCCGAGCATCTGGTGCGCGAGATCAATATCGAGAGCGCCAGGCTGGCGCGGTCGATCGCGGACGAGTTCGAGGCGAAGGATGGGCGCCCGCGCTTCGTCGCCGGCGCGCTTGGCCCGACCAACAAGACGCTGTCGCTGTCGCCCGACGTCAACGATCCCGGCTATCGCGAGATCGATTTCGATACGCTGAAGGATGTCTATCGCGAACAGATCGATGCGCTGGTCGAGGGTGGGGTGGACTTCATCCTGATCGAGACGGTGTTCGATACGCTCAACGCCAAGGCTGGCGTAATGGCGGCGATCGAGGCGGGCGAGGCGCTGGGC
>NZ_LSJM01000222.1 GCF_001557215.1 Sphingomonas sp. CCH9-E2
GACACTGATTGGCGGGGCGCTGGCATTGCGGATGCTGCCCGAGACGCGGGTGGGCGACCGTGCGCCGGTTGACGCGCGGCGGATCGCGACGACCTATTGGCAGGTGCTGCGGCAGCGCGGCTATCTGCCGCTCGCCCTGTCCAATGCGCTGATCAGCGGCGGGTTCTTCACGTTTCTGGCGGCGTCGCCGTTCGTGCTGGATGCAGCGGGGGCGACGCCGGCGCAGGCGGGGCTGTTCTATTCGGCGGTGGCGTGCGCGATCATCGGGGGCACCTTGTGCGTGCCGGTGGTGCTGCGCCGCTGGCCGCGCGGATTGAAGCCGGCCGGGTCGGTCGCGCTGGGCAGCGGTGCGGTCGTGATCCTGATCGTTGCGGCGACGGGGGCGCATCTGGCGGGGCTGTTCGTGGCGATGAGCCTGATCGCGTTCGGCGCGGGGCTGACCGGCCCTGCCCTGCTGGCCGAGGCGATCGAGCAGCAGCGCGAGCGGGCGAGCGCGGCGACGGGGCTGTTCGGGACGATGCAGATGGGCGGCGCGGCGCTGATCTCCACGCTGGCGGTGCGGATCGCGCCGGACCCTGCGGTCGAACTGGCGC
>NZ_LSJM01000223.1 GCF_001557215.1 Sphingomonas sp. CCH9-E2
GGGTTCCTCCGCGCTCGACGCTGCGACGTGCAGCCTGGTGACCCGTCGTGGTCGCTACTCGCCCGCGCTCGACGCGGCCGGGAGCCCGGTCGCCGGCGGAACCAAGACGCTGCGCTTCCGGTGGCAGCTCGAAGACTGATGGGCGGGCGTGTTCCGCACGCCTGATCCGGATACCGACATCACACTCGTTATTTCATAGGGAAAGAACCGCACATGTTCACCACCATCCTCGCCGGAGCCGCCGCTGCACCGGCCCCCGCCACGAACTTCGACATTCTGCACGCCATGAACGAAGGCGGCGTGATCGCATGGGGCACCGCGACCATCCTGACCGTCATGCTCTTCTTCTCGCTCTACATCCTGTTCACTAAGGTGTTCGAGCAGCAGAAGGTGCTGAACCAGTATAAGCGCGTCCGCGCCACCTTCTGGCAGGCTGGCAGCCTGCGCGAAGGCGCTGCGAAGCTCGAAAAGAATTCGGCCTATCGTCAGATCGTCGATGACGCTCTGCTCGCGCAGGACCAGTACAAGGAACTGACCGATCCGATCGAAGCGCATGACTGGCTGCATGGCTCGCTCAAGCGTTCGGAAGACGCGATCAACTCGCAGCTCAGCAGCGGTCTCGCCTTCCTCGCGACCGTCGGTTCGACCGCGCCGTTCATCGGTCTGTTCGGTACCGTCGTCGGCATCTTCCGCGCGCTGATCAAGATCGGTGCGGCGGGTGACGCGTCGATCGGCACCGTCGCCGGCCCGGTCGGTGAAGCACTGATCATGACCGCGCTCGGCCTGGTCGTGGCGGTTCCGGCGGTGCTTGCCTACAACTGGCTGCAGGCCCGCAACAAGGCGATTGCCGAACAGCTCGGTGCGTTCTCGAACGACGTGCTTGGCAACCTGGCATCGGACGGCCGCGTCCGTCCGGCCGTGAAGGGTGCGAAGGCTGCGCCGAAGGCGCCGCCGGTCACCACCACCGCCAAGGCCTGAAGCTTCGACTGATTGACCGTGCGGTGGCGGGCAGCCGCGCCGCACGGTCACCCGCCGGACCATCTGGGTCCGGGGACAGGATGCGAAAGATAGGATTGCGCCAATGGCGATGAGTGTAGGCGGCGATGGCGCCGAAGAAAAACCGATGTCGGACATCAACACGACGCCCCTCGTGGACGTCATGCTGGTTCTGCTCATCATCTTCCTGATCGCGATTCCCGTCGCGATTCAGTCGGTCGAGCTGGAACTGCCCAAGGTGCAGTTCGAACCGACCGAAACCAAGCCGGAGAACGTGCTGCTCGCGGTGCGCGGCGATGCCAATGGCAATTGTCAGGTGTTTTGGCAGATGACGCCGATCACCAGCACTGAACTGCTCAAGCGCGCCAGCGACAATCTGCAGGCTGTGGTTGACCGGATCGGCAAGGACAATCTCAAGCCGGACGATATCCCCGAAGTGCATATCCGCGGCGACGCCAACGCGCCGTACAAGTGCATCGGTGGCGTGGTCTACACGATGCAGAATGCGGGCTTCGTTAAAGTCGGCTTCATCTCGCAGCCGCAGCTGGCCACCCAGTAAGCCCGAAAGTCAGGAGTACACGTCATGGGAATGAGCGCCGGTAAGTCAGATGGCGAGCCGATGATGGAGATGAACACGACGCCGTTGATCGACGTCATGCTCGTGCTCCTCATCATGCTGATCGTCACGATCCCGCCTCAGTCGCACGCGGTGAAGGTCGACCTTCCGCAGAACACGGATCAGCCGCCGCAGAACCCGGTCGAGCCGCAGAAGAACAAGGTCACGATCGAGCCCGACGGCCGCGTCTATTGGAACGGCAGCGAGATCGATCTGGTGACGCTGCGCCAGTATCTCGACCAGAGCGTTCAGATCACGCCGGAGCCGGAGCTTCACTTCCAGCCCAACCCCCAGGCGCGCTACGAGCGCGTTGACGAGGTCCTGGCCGTGATCAAGCGGTCGGCGGTCACGAAGCTCGGCTTCGTCGGCAATGAGCAGTACCGCAACGAGTTCTGATCGCTTCCGCGACTGGACGAACATCAAAGGGCGGCCTTCGGGTCGCCCTTTTTTGTTGCGCGATCAAGTGGCTGGCACCCGCGCTAACGATTGCAATCAACGCATTTGCTCCAATGAAACATTAGTGACACCTTTGTGTCATCGAAATGTAATATTGGAGAGAGTGCAATGCAGAAGATCCTCGCGTCGATTGTCTTGGCTGCGCCGCTGGCGATGGCTCCGGCGGTGCAGGCCCAGTCCGTTGAACAACCCAACGCGCATCTCGCGATCGCAGCGGGCGATTATGATCTGGCCGAGCGTCAGCTGATCGCCGAACAGCGTATCTTTCCCGCCCGCCCCGAAGTGATGCTCAACCTTGCCGCCGTCTATGCCCGCACCGGCCGGGTGGCAGAGGCGCGCGCGCTCTATCACCGCGTCCTCGCGCTCAAGCCGGTGACGATGGATGTCGCCGACGGTCAGGTCGCCGCCTCGCACACCGTCGCGCAACGCGGCATCCGCCTGCTCGATGCAGGGCAGATGGCCGGTCGGTAACGGCGCACCGCAATTTCAGTTCATTCCCCTCCCTGAAAGGGAGGGGCTAGCGGAAGGTGCAGCGGTGGGCGGGGCTCGATGCCCCGCCCGTCGCTTCTTTCCAGCGGGTGAAAGTCCTTGAAGCGCGCAGACGCGCCCCCTCCCGCGGCCCCTCCCGTTCCGTGAGGGGGGCGTAATCGCTGCCAGCAACCCCTTACAGCCGCGGCAGCGTCACGCCGCGCTGGCCCATATACTTCCCGGCGCGGTCGGCATAGCTGGTCTCGCACGGCTCGTTCCCCTTGAGGAACAGGAACTGGCACGCGCCCTCATTGGCATAGATTTTCGCGGGCAGCGGCGTGGTGTTCGAAAACTCCAGCGTGACATGCCCCTCCCATTCGGGCTCCAGCGGGGTCACATTCACGATGATCCCGCACCGCGCGTAGGTCGATTTACCCAGGCAGATCACCAGCACGTCGCGCGGCACCCGGAAATACTCGACCGTGCGCGCCAGCGCGAAGCTGTTGGGCGGGATGATGCAGACATCGGTCTGGCGATCGACGAAGCTGGTCGCCGCGAAATCCTTCGGATCCACCACCGCGCTGTCGATATTGGTAAAGATCTTGAACTCGTCCGCCACCCGCGCGTCATAGCCATAGGAGGACAGACCATAGGAGATACACCCCTCCCGCCGCTGCGCCTCGACAAACGGCTCGATCATGCCGTGCTTCTGTGCCTGTTCGCGAATCCAGATGTCGGAGAGGATGCTCATACGGTTGGTCTAGGCGAGCAAGCGGCGCAGCGGCAAGCTCATCCGATCCCCAAATCCCCCGGCCCGAAGGCGTGCGGCAACAACGCGCTCAGCCGATGCGTCTCATACGCCTCACCCTCGGCCCCGGCGCAGAACACGGCGAGGTCGCGCCCGCCCAACTGCGCCGCCTCGTTCAGCACTTGGCGGCACCGGCCGCACGGGCGGATCGGGTCACTCCCATGCGCCACCCCGTCGGTCATCATGCCCCCGATGATCCCGACCGCGACGACATCGCGCAGCCGTCCTTCGGCATTCGCGCGCGCCGTCGCCACCGTCTCGGCGCACAGCGACAGGCCGTAGCTCGCATTCTCGAAGTTGCAGCCGGTGACGATGCTGCCATCGGTCATCAGCAGCGCCGCGCCGACCGCAAAGTTCGAATAGGGCGCGTGCGCGTTGCGCGCGGCCTCCCGCGCGGCGGCGATCAGGGCGGGGGCGTCGATGTCACTCATGGGGCGATCACGTTCCAGTTTACGGGGCGCTCGGCCCCTTCGATGCGGCGAATTGTGCTGGCCTGCCACAGCCGCCACGGGCGGGCCGAATAGGCCGGCGGAAAGAACATGCCGGTGCTCCACAGCGGCCGGTCGATCGCGCCGCTCACCTGATACTGCGCCTCGAAGTCCGGGCTGATGCGCAGGATCACCGGCTTGCCGCTATGCGTCTCGATCGTCGCGGCGAGCTGGCGCAGCTCGACCAGCAGCACATCGCGCTCGGGCCGGGCGGGGCAGTCGTCGCGGAACGACAGGTCGATTGCGACCGGCAGCGCATCGGCGTCGCGCGGCACCGTCGCGGTGAAATTGCCCGCCTGGTCGCTCGCCAGCTGGCACAGCGAAAAGGCGTGCAGCGCCCCGCGCCGGATCCCCGCCTCGTAAATCCCCGCCCAGTTTTCCGCGAACAGCGCGTCGCGCACATCGGCGCCCACGGTCGCGCGAGCGTAGGCGAAGTCGAGATTGCTGCTGCGCGCGGTGAACCAGTCGATCTTCCCCGCCTCGTCCGACACGTCGATGCCCTGCTGCGCATAATCGCTGCGCGCGGGTGCCCAGGCGATCGCCCACATCCATGCGCACACGCCGACCAGCGCCAGCGCGAGGATGATCCCGGCGGAGATGCGCAGCGTCTTCATGCCTTGATGTGCAGCACGCAGATCAGGGTGAACAGCCGTCGCGCGGTGGCGTGATCGACCGCGATCTTGCCGTCGAGCCGCTCCATCAACAGCCGCGCCGCATCGTCATGGATGCCGCGCCGCGCCATGTCGATCGTCTCGATCTGCGCCGGAGTCGCGCTGCGGATCGCCTGGAAGTAACTGTCACAGATCGCGAAATAGTCGCGGATCGGGCGGCGGAATGCGGCGAGGCTCAGGATCAGCGTCTCCAGCGCGCTGTCATCCGCGCGCTTGATGTCGAGCTGCAGCCGCCCCTCCGGCACCGACAGCGCGATGCGGTACGGCCCGGCATAGCCATCGGGATAGGCACGCTGCGGTGCGAAGCTGTTCTCCTCGATCAGATCGAAGATCGCGATGCGCCGTTCCTGCTCGATATCCGCCGAGCGCCACAGGATCGTGCGCTCGTCCAGCGTGACGTCGATGATCCGCGGGTCGGCCATGGTCCCGCCACTTACGGGGCGCGACCCGGTTTCGTCCACAGGATAAACAGGCCGTGGCGGGTTGAGCGATCGCGGCGGGAGTGGGAAAGGGGATGGATGGCTACGATCGCAACGCTCACCCCCGCCCCGGCGGATGCCGCCCCGCGCCTGCCCCAGAATGTGGAGGCGGAGGCGGCGTTGCTCGGCGCGATGATGATCGACAACCGCCTGGCCGACGACATCGTCGAAGTGCTGCAGGACCAGCATTTCTTCGAGCCCGTTCACGGGCGCATCTTCCGCGCGATCAAAACGCTGCGCAAACAGGACATGCTGGCGACCCCGGTGACGCTCAAGCCCCTGTTCGAAAAGGACGAGGGGATGGCCCAGCTGGGCGGCCCCGGCTACCTCGCCCAGCTCACCGGATCGGGCGCAGGCCTGATCGGCGCGCGGCAATTCGCGCGCCAGATCTACGACCTCGCCCTGCTGCGGGAGCTGGTGACGGTCGGCCGCAACATGGTGGAAAAGGCGCTCGACACCAGCGAGGACGTCAACCCGCGCGAACAGATCGACCGCGCCGAAGAGGCATTGTTCAAGGTCGCCGCCGATGGCGGCACCGCCAACACCGTCAAGTCGTTCAACGAAGCGACCAAGATCGCGCTCGAAAACGCCAAGCGCGCCCAGAGCGCAGGCGGCGGCGTCGCGGGCGTCACCACCGGATTCGATTCGGTCAATGGCCGCATCGGCGGTCTGCACCACAGCGATCTCATCATCCTTGCCGGCCGCCCCGGCATGGGCAAGACCTCGCTCGCCACCAACATCGCCTACAACGCCGCGCGGCGGATGATGGACGATATCCGCCTCGGCATCAGCCCCAAGGAATCGATCGGCGCCAAGGTCGCGTTCTTCAGCCTCGAAATGTCGGCGGATCAGCTCGCGCTGCGTATCCTGTCGGAAAGCTCGCGCATCGCGTCCGAAGCGCTGCGCATGGGCAATATCAGCAAGGCGGAGTTCGCCCAGCTGGCGCAGGCCGCCGCGGACCTCGAACAGCTCCCGCTCTATATCGACGACACCGCCGGCCTGACGATCAGCGCGCTGCACAGCCGCGTGCGCCGCCTCCAGTCCAAGCATGACGGCGAACTCGGCCTCGTCATCGTCGACTATCTCCAGCTGCTCCAGGGCAGCGGCAACAATCGCGACGGCAACCGCGTCCAGGAAATCTCGGAAATCAGCCGCGGCTTGAAGACGCTGGCAAAGGACATCAACGTCCCCGTGATCGCCCTGTCGCAGCTGAGCCGCGCGGTCGAGAGCCGTGAGGACAAGCGCCCGATGCTGTCGGACCTGCGCGAATCGGGCTCGATCGAGCAGGACGCCGACATGGTCTGGTTCGTGTTCCGCGAGGATTATTACGTCGCCGCCCGCGAACCCAAGCGCCCGCGCGAAGGCGACGATCCCAAGACGTTCGAGGATCACGCCAAATGGGCGCTCGAAATGGAGCGCGTCTTCGGCCTCGCCGAACTGATCATCGCCAAGCAGCGCCACGGCGCGACCGGCAAGGTGCTGCTGAGCTTCGAATCGAGCTTCACGCGCTTCAGCGATTACGCCGGCAACATGGTCGCCGAGCCGTACGAGTAACCCAAGTCCCCCTCCCGCTCGCGGGAGGGGCTAGGGGAGGGGCGGTCCTCCCGGAGTGCAGCCTGAGCTGACCGGCCCTGCCCCGGCCCCTCCCGCAAGCGGGAGGGGAGTTTATTGTCGGCTCGATTGCTTCAAAACACCGGCAGATCCGGGTCGCCATCCGCCACCGGCGTGTGGATCCCGCACTCGGTCTTGTCCCAGCCAGCCCAGCGCCCCGATCGCGGGTCTTCGCCGGGCTTCACCTTGCTGGTGCACGGCGCGCAGCCGATCGACAGGTATCCCTGCGCCTCCAGCGGATGGCGCGGCAGGTCGTGGGTCGCAAAATAGGCTTCGATATCCGCCTTGGTCCAGTCGGCGAGGGGATTGACCTTCAGCTTGCCCGCGCTGTCCACCTCGAACCGGGGAAGGGCGTTGCGCGTGCTTGCCTGAAACGCCTTGCGCCCCGTGATGCTCGCGTCGAAGCCCGCCATCGCCGCGTCGAGCGGGAGTATCTTACGGATCTCGCAGCAGCCATCGGGATCGTACGACCAGCGCAACCCGCTGCCGTCCTTCTTCGCCAGCAGTTCGGGGTCGGGCGTCAGCACGCGTAGCCCGGTCAGCCCCAGCCGTTCGGCCAGCGTGTCACGATAGGCGAGCGTCTCGGGGAAATGCTTGCCCGTATCGAGGAACAGCACCGGGACCGACGGATCGATCGACGCCACCAGATGCAACAGCGCCGCGCTCTCCGCGCCGAACGACGAGACCAGAGCGACATCGCCGACCATCGCTTCGGTCAATACGGTGCGCAGCATCTCCTCCGTCGGCACGCCGCGGAACAGGTTGTTCAGCCGGATCGCATCGCGCTCACCAAAGCGTGGCGTCAGGTCGATCCGGTCGATCTTGCGGGCAGCCACGTCAGCCATGCCGCCGTTTCCAGACGGGCACTGCCCCGTCCGCCGCGCTCTGATAGACCGCGTCATAGCGCGCCAGGCTCGCCGCGAGCACCGCTTCGTCGACCGGAGCTTCGGGCGCAAAACTGTCAAAGCCGCAGCGGCGCATCAGCGGGATCTGGTCGACCAGCACATCGCCCTGCGCGCGCAATTCGCCGGTATAGCCCGCCTCGCGCAGGATACGGCCCGCGGAGTAGCCGCGCCCGTCGCGGAACTTGGGAAAGCTCACCTCGACCAGCGATAGCCGATCCAGATGCGGGATCAACGCGCGCGCATCGTCGCTCGATTCGAGCCGGACGGCAGTGGCGTTGGACTGGCCGAGGAACGCGTCGAGCGTGACAGCGGGTTCGTCATGCGCCGCGTCGTCGCGGAAGCGGAGTGCATCAACCATAGATCGCCTCCTTGAACGGGGCCATGCCGATGCGGCGATAGGTATCGAGGAAGCGTTCGCCCTCCGCGCGCTCGCGCAGATAGACGTCGGTCGCGCGTTCGACCGCGTCGACCACGCCATCCTCGCTGAAGCCCGGGCCGGTGATCTGGCCGAGCGACACGTCCTCCGCCCCCGATCCCCCGAGCGAGAGCTGGTAGTTTTCGACGCCCTTCTTGTCGACGCCCAGGATGCCGATATGCCCGGCATGATGGTGGCCGCAGGCGTTGATGCAGCCGCTGATCTTCAGCTTCAATTCGCCCAGCTCGCGCTGCCGCCCGAGATCCGAAAAGCGCGTCGCGATCTTCTGCGCCACCGGAATCGACCGGGCGTTGGCAAGGCTGCAATAATCGAGGCCGGGGCAGGCGATGATGTCGCTGATCAGGTCGAGATTGGCATCGGCCAGCTCGGCTTCGACAAGGCGTTGCCACACCGCATACAGGTCCGCCTTGCGGACATGCGGCAGCACGATGTTCTGCGCATGGGTGACGCGCAGCTCGTCAAAGCTGTAGCGCTCGGCCAGGTCCGCCATCGCGTCGATCTGCGCCGATGACGCGTCGCCGGGAATGCCGCCGACCGGCTTCAGGCTGATGTTGACGATCGCATAGCCCGGCGCCTTGTGCGCGGCGACTTGTCTGTCGAGCCAGACCGCGAAGTCGGGATCGCTGCGGTCGAGATCGTCGCTCTGGCCGCTCTCGAACGCCGGGTCGGCGAAGTGCGCCGCGATCCGGTCGAACTCGGCCTTGGGCGGGTCGATCCCCAGCTTCTTGACCGCGACGAACTCGTCCTCGACCTGTGCGCGATAGCTGTCGGCGCCGATCTCATGGACCAGGATCTTGATCCGCGCCTTGTACATATTGTCGCGGCGGCCATAGCGATTGTACACGCGCAGGCACGCCTCGATATAACTCAGCAGGTCTTCGAGCGGCACGAAGTCCTTGATCAGTGGCGCAATCATCGGGGTGCGCCCCATGCCGCCGCCGACATAGACCGCCGCGCCATGCACGCCGTCGCGCTCGACGATCTGGATGCCGATATCGTGCAGCCGCATCGCCGCGCGATCCTCATCCGCCGCGATCACCGCGATCTTGAACTTGCGCGGCAGATAGCTGAATTCGGGGTGGAAGGTGCTCCACTGGCGCAGCAATTCGGCCCAGGGGCGCGGGTCGGTCAGCTCGTCCGCCGCCGCCCCGGCCCATTGGTCGCTGCTGATGTTGCGGATGCAATTGCCGCTGGTCTGAATCGCATGCATCTCGACCGTCGCCAGCTCGGCAAGGATGTCGGGCGCGTCCTCCAGCTTGATCCAGTTATACTGGATGTTCTGGCGCGTGGTGAAATGGCCGTAATCGCGGTCGTATTTGCGCGCGATATGCGCCAGCATCCGCATCTGGCGGCTGTCCAGCGTGCCATAGGGTACCGCGACGCGCAGCATATAGGCGTGCAGCTGCAGATACAGGCCGTTCATCAACCGGAGCGGCTTGAACTGGTCCTCGGTGATCTGCCCCGCAAGGCGGCGGTTCACCTGATCGCGAAACTCCTCGACGCGCGCTGCGACGATCGAGTGGTCATATTCGTCATATTTGTACATCGGATTACTCCGTCGCCCCGGCGAAGGCCGGGGCCGCTCCGTGGTGGCGCGAAACATGGCGGCCCCGGCCTGCGCCGGGGCGACGATGGCAACTCATATCACCCAGCTGCCGGCATTGGGATCGGCGGGTTTGAGCGTCAGGTCCGGGCGCACGGTCGGGCCGAGCGCGCGGATGCGGTCCTTGATATGCGCCGGGCGGGGGCCGTCGGGCGTCGCGGTCGCGTCGATGACATAGGGGCCGTTGACGCGGCGCGCGCCTTCCTCGGCCTGCGCGATCGCCTCGCCCTGATCGGCCACGTCCGCCGCATCCTCGACATGGCGCGACCAGCCGCTGCCGGTCCACCAGGTCACGTCGCCGGTCGCCAGATCATTTCCGGTCAGTAATTTCATGCCAGCGCCTCCGCCGCTTTCGCCCAGCTGGCGAGCTTGTCCTGCGCATCCGACAGCGCGACCACTTCGCCGACCACAATGATCGCCGGGCTTTGCACCTTCTCACGCTCGACCATCGGGCCAAGATCGGCGAGCAGGGTGCGGATCGCGCGGCTGCCCGGCAGCGTCGCGCGCTCCAGCACCGCGACCGGCATGTCCGGGGCGACGCCATCGCCCATCAGCTTCTCCGCAATGTCGGGGCAGGTCGCGACGCCCATATAGATGACCAACGTGCGGCCCTTGCCCGCAAGGCCGGACCAGTCCTGATCCTTCAGCCCCTTGCACTGGCCAGCGACAAAGCTGACCGCGCTCGACCAGTCGCGATGCGTCAGCGGCAGCATCGCCTCGGCCGCGCCGCCCAGCGCCGCGCTGACGCCCGGAATGACCTCGACCGGCAGGCCGGCGGCACGCACCGCCTCGACCTCTTCGCCGCCCCGGCCAAAGATGAACGGGTCGCCGCCCTTCAGCCGCACGACGATCGCGCCGGTCTTCACATGCGCGATGATCAGGGCGTTGATGCCATCCTGTGGCACGGTGTGCTTGGAGCGCTTCTTGGCGACGCAGATGCGGTGCGCGTGCGGAGCGAGGTCGAGCGCGCGTGGATCGACCAGCCCGTCATGGACCAGCACATCGGCGGACTTGAGCGCTTCGACCGCGCGGACGGTCAGCAGGCCCGGATCGCCGGGGCCAGCGCCGACCAGAATCACGCGGCCACGCGCGGTGGGATCGAGCAGGGAAACCATGCCACCCAAATGGATGCCGGGCGGAGAAGCCACAACCGAGGGTTGCTTGGGGACCGACTAGCGAATCTATGCCTTGCTCAGTTCGCGGGCGCGTTGGGCGAGCTTCAGCGCCTCGTCGATCAGCGCCGCCGTGAACGCGACATCGCCATGCCCGACCGCGATGGTCAGGCAGTTGCGGGCTTCCTGAGCCAGGCGCTGGGCACGGGGCGGGGCGGGTGAGTCAAGAACGATCGGTTTCACGGCGCGCTCAATACACCGGCGCTGCGCCTGTTCCGCAACTCGTCGCATCCACCTGAAAAAAATGTGTGATTTTCCAACTCAACGGGCCGGACTCAGCCCTCGCGCAGCCCGATCCCGATCGACACGCGCGCCTGTTCCGCTTCCGACGACACCACCGGATAGGCGCAATAATCGGCGGCGTAGAAGGCGCTCGGACGATGATTGCCCGACCAGCCGATGCCGCCGAACGGTGCCGACGAACTGGCGCCGTTGGTCGGCTTGTTCCAGTTGACGATCCCCGCGCGGATATTGGCCCAGAACTGATCGTACAGCTGGGGGTCCTGGCTCACCAAGCTCGCCGACAGGCCGTAACGGGTGTTGTTCGCCTCGGCGATCGCCTCTTCGAACGTCTTGACCCGGATAACCTGCAGAATCGGGCCGAACAGCTCGACATCGGGCTTTTCCTTCGCCCCGGTCATGTCGATCATCGCCGGGGTGACGAACGGCCGACCCTCGATCGGTCGCTCCATATGCCGCAGCGGCTTGCCGCCCATGAAGGTCAGCTCGAGGAAGCTTTCGGTCAGCAAATCGGCGGTGTCATTGTCGATCACCGGTCCCATGAACGGCGCCGGGTCGGCATGCGGCTCGCCGATGATCAGCCGCCCGATCAACCGGTTGACCTCACCCACCAGCGGATCGAACAATTTCTCGTCGACGATCAGGCGGCGCGCGGCGGTGCAGCGCTGCCCCGCGCTGGTGAACGCCGACTGCACCACCAGCACCGCGGCGGAGTAAATGTCGGGCGTGTCCCACACCAGGATCGGGTTGTTGCCGCCCATCTCCAGCGCCAGGATCTTCTCGGGCTTGCTCGCAAAGGCGCGGTTGAGCGCGATGCCGGTACGGGCCGAGCCGGTGAACAACAGCCCGTCAATGCCGTCATGGCTGGCCAGCGCCTTGCCCTCGTCGGGCCCGCCGATCAGCAGGCGGATACACCCCTCGGGCACCCCGGCCGCATGGAAGCATTCGACCAGGAACGCGCCGGTCGCCGGGGTCTTTTCCGACGGCTTGAACACCACCGCATTGCCCGCCAGCAGCGCCGGGACGATATGGCCGTTGGGCAGATGCGCCGGGAAGTTGTACGGCCCCAGCACCGCCAGCACGCCATGCGGCTTGTGCCGCAGCGCGAGCCGCGTGTTCATCGCCGCATCGATCCGCCGCTGTCCGGTGCGCTCGGAAAAGGCAGCGATCGAGATATCGACCTTGGCGATCACCGTCTCGACCTCGGTCCGCGCCTCCCAGAGCGGCTTGCCGGTCTCGCGCGCGATCAGGTCGGTAAAGGCGTCGCTCTTCTGCCGCACGACATTGGCGAAGCGGCGCAGCGCCTCGATGCGAAAGGCAAGCGGACGCGCGGCCCATTCGGCCCAGCTCGCGCGGGCCTTGGCTACCTCTCCATCGACATCGCCGCTCATGCGGCGCCAAAGGACGGCGCCGGTGGCGGGTTCGGTCGAAATGATTTCCGTACCGGGCATTGGTCTTTCTGTCTGTGGCCCTGAAGATGGGCTGTTCTCTAGCAGCTATTAAGCGTGATGCCACCTCACCCGTGACGTTCGCCGGCATACAGCGCCGCGCCCATCGCGCGAATCGCCGCCACTTTGGCGTGAAACGGCCCCCAATCGTCGTCACGGTCGATCGCGGCCCAGATTTCCTCGACTTCGTCGATCAGCATCGCACAGGGAGCGCCCGCGAAATAGGGATGGTCCTGCCCGCCCGGAACCGGCGCATAGGGCTTCAGTGCCGCGCGCACCGCATCCCACTGCCCGCCATAGCGCTCGGGCAGGGTGCCGCCAAAGCCATCGAAGAAGAACCGGTCGATCGACTCCCCGGTCGCCATCAGCGCCCGCTCGACCGCGTCCTTGAGCGTCCAGCCCAGCTCGGTCGCGTCCGCTCCGTCCGGCGCAACGATCCCCAGCCGCCGCTGCAACAACGGGGCATAGGCGGCGCGAAACTGCGCCTCGAACCGCTCCAGCTGCGCGATCAATGGCGGCGCCTCGCTGAGGATCCGCAGCGATACCGCCAGCTGCGCGACATCCCACAGGATCGCGTCGGGCTGGCGGCCAAAGGCATACAGCCCCGCATGGTCGAAATAGGCGGCGGTAAAGCCCGGATCGAATGTCGCCGCGAACCGCCACGGCCCGTAATCGAAGCTCTCGCCCGTCACATTGATATTGTCGGTGTTCAGCACCCCATGCACGAACCCGGCGACCATATAGCTCGCCGCCAGCCGCGCGGTGCGATCGACCGCAAGCCCCAGCAGCTGCGCGACCGGATCCGCGTCCGCCGCCACGCCGAACAATTCGGCCAGGCACCAGTCGACCAGCCGCCGCATAGTCTCGGCATCGCCATGATAGGCGAGCCGCTGGAACGTCCCGATGCGGATCTGCCCATGGCTCATCCGCACCAGCACGGCGGAGCGAGTGGGGGAGGGCTCGTCATTGCGCTCCAGCGCCTCGCCCGTTTCGATCAGCGAGAAGCTGCGCGAGGTGTTCACCCCCAGCGCCTGCAGCATCTCGGTCGCCAGCACCTCGCGCACGCCGCCCTTCAGCGTCAGCCGCCCGTCGCCGAACCGGCTCCACGGCGTCTGGCCCGAACCCTTGGTACCCAGCTCCATCAGCGCGCCGTCCGCCGCGCGCCGCATCTGGGCAAAGGTGAACCCGCGCCCGTCGCCCAGCTCGGGATTGTACACCCGGAACTGGTGGCCATGATACCGCATCGCCAGCGGCCGGGGTAAATTGCCCGACAACGGTGCGAACCGCCCGAAATGGTTCAGCCACTGATCGTCGGACAGCGCGTCCAGCCCCACCTCCGCCGCCGCACGATCGTTGCGGAAGCGCAGGATGGTCTGCGGAAAGTTTGCCGCTTCCACCGGATCGTAGAATGAATCGCCCAGCTTCAGCACGGCAGGATCGGGGGTGTATTCGGGCGCTTGCGGGAAATCTGCCATGCGGCGATATGGGGGGCGATGGCGACCGCGCGCAACCTGCCCAAATATTCCGATGGCTATTGGTGGTCCGGCGACGGACTGCGGCTGCATTATCGCGACTATCCCGGCCGCGCCGACCGCCCGCCCTTGGTCTGCATCCCCGGCTTGACCCGCAACGCGCGCGATTATGAAAAGCTGGCCGAGCGGCTGGCGGGCGAATGGCGCGTGATCGCGGTCGAACTGCGCGGGCGCGGCGAGAGCGGCTATGCCAAGGATCCGATGAGCTATGTCCCGCTCACCTATCTTCAGGATCTGGAGGCGCTCGTCGCACAGCTGAAACTCGACCGGTTCGTCGCGGTCGGCACCTCACTGGGCGGAATCCTGACCATGCTGATGGCCTCGACTCACCCCGAGCGGATCGCGGGCGCGGTGCTCAACGATGTCGGGCCGGAGATCGATCCGGCGGGCCTCGGGCGCATCCGCGGCTATGTCGGCAAGCCGAGCTGGCACCCGACCTGGATGCATGCCGCCCGCGCGGTGGCGGAGGCGAATGCGCATGTGTACCCCAATTGGGGCATCACCGAGTGGCTCGACATGGCCAAGCGCACGCACCGCCTGACCAGCGCGGGCCGGATCGTGCTCGACTATGACATGAAGATCGCCGAACCCTTCCGCGTCCCCGGCAACGAAGCCGGCCCCGACATGTGGCGCGCGTTTGAGGGATTGAAGGACAAACCCTTGCTGATCGTCCGCGGCGGCACCTCCGACATCCTCCCCGCCGCCGTGGCGGATCGCATGCACGCCCAGGTCGCAGGCAGCGAATTGGTGACCATCCCCGACACCGGCCACACCCCAACCCTGACCGAACCCGATGCGGAAGCCGCAATCGACCGGTTGCTGGCGCGGGTGACTTAAAATCCTCCCCCGCCAGGGGGAGGATTAAGCAGACCCTCACCCAACCCTCTCCCGCTAGCGGGAGAGGGCTAAGAAGGCAGCCAAATCCCTTCCAATGTTGGATTTATTCTGATCTACCCTTGGGGTGAGCAGCATCCTACTCCCCCTCCCGCAAATCACCCCGCCTGACACGGTCGCGCGCCCGTCGCTTGGCAGTCGCGCAGGTGTCGCGTTCCGGGCCTGCCACTGTTGTCATCTTGTCGCGCGCGCGTCGCGCAACCGTCGCCCACCTGTCGCGCCCCAGTCCAAAACCCGTCGCGTCGCAGTCCCGTCGCAGTCGCGTCACCCCAAAACCCCCGCATTTACGTCAGCTTCGTCGGACACCCCGGTTGACACCGCCCGGGAAATCAGGACTGCAAAGCGCCGATGATGCTCAACATCCTGCACCTCCACTCCAGCTTCGACCTGGGCGGCAAGGAAGCCCGCGCCGTCCGCCTGATGAACGCATTCGGCGACCGGGCGAAGCATGTCATCGTCTCCGGGGTCGAGGGGGCCTATGGTGCCCGCGACGCGATTGCGAAGGGTATTCGCTACGAGATCGCGCAGAACCCGCCGCCGCTGACCGGCAAGCCCTCAGTGGCTCGCTATGAGGCGATTGCCAAGTTCATGGCGCGCTTCGATCTCGTCCTCACCTACAATTGGGGCGCGATCGATGGGGTGATGGCGCGGCGGGTGTTCGGCAAGAACATGCCCCCGGTGATCCACCACGAAGACGGCTTCAACTCGGACGAGGCGCTCCGCCTCAACCGCGTCCGCAACATGTATCGCCGCATCGCGCTCACCGCGGCGCATGGCCTGGTCGTCCCGTCGCACCAGCTGGAGAGCATAGCCTACCATATCTGGAAGCAGCCCAAGGCGCGCCTCCACCGCATCTCGAACGGCATCGACGTCGCCGCCTATGGCCGCAAGCCCGATCCCAAGGCGATCCCCGGCTTCAAGCGCCTGCCCGGTCATGTCGTGGTCGGCACGCTCGCCGGGCTGCGGCCGGTCAAGGATATCCCGATGCTGGTCCGCGCGGTCGGCGGCATGAAGACCAAGGCGCAGCTGGTGATCGTCGGCGAAGGCCCGGACCGCGAAGCGATCGAGGATACGATCGCCAACATGGGCATGGAAAAACAGGTGCTGCTCGCCGGCTTCCTGCCCGATCCGCACAAGTACATGGGCCTGTTCGACATCTTCGCGCTGTCGTCGAAGAGCGAGCAACAGCCGATCGCGGTGATGGAGGCGATGGCGGCGGGCCTTCCGATCGCATCGACCCCGGTCGGCGACGTCGCCAAGATGGTCCACCCCGACAATGTCTCGACGATCAGCAAGGACTGGAACCCCGTCCATCTGCGCGACCGGATCGAGGTGCTCGCCGCCCATCCCGATGCGCGGCGGACGGTGGGCAAGGCGAACCAGCTGCGCGCCCGTGCGTTGTTCGACGAACAGGCGATGATCGCGTCCTATGCAAAGCTCTATTCAGAAGCGGTAGGTCGCCCCGGCGCGCTGGGGTGATTCCCCTCGCCAAAATCAAGGATCGCGGCTAGGGTCGCGCGAAATTTTCTGGAGGATGTCGTTGTTCAAGGGTTTGAAGCCGATCGTCTATAACGGCCATGAAGTCTGGCCGCTGATAGAGGGCGGCAAGGGTGTCGCGGCGACCAACCACGCTTCGGCAGGGGCCTGGGCCGCAGCCGGCGGCATCGGCACGGTCAGCGCGGTCAACGCCGACAGCTATGACGCCGATGGCAAGATCATCCCCCAGATCTACAAGGCGCTGACCCGCCGCGAACGCCATGAAGAGCTGATCGCCTACGCGATCGAAGGCGCGGTGCAGCAGGTTAAGCGCGCGTTCGAAATCTCGGGCGGCAAGGGCGCGATCAACATCAACGTGCTGTGGGAAATGGGCGGCGCCCAGCGCATCCTGCACGGCGTGCTGGAGCGGACCCGCGGCATGGTCGCCGGCGTCACCTGTGGTGCTGGCATGCCCTACAAGCTGTCGGAGATCACCGCCTCCTACGGCGTCAACTATCTCCCCATCGTCAGCTCCGGCCGCGCCTTCCGCGCGCTGTGGAAGCGCGCCTATTCCAAGGCGAGCGAATGGCTGGCGGCGGTGGTGTATGAGGATCCCTGGCTTGCTGGCGGGCATAACGGCCTGTCCAACGCCGAAGACCCGCGCGCCCCGCAAAATCCCTATCCGCGCGTCAAGGAACTGCGCGACGTGATGCGCGAAGGCGGCATTTCGGACGATGTGCCGATCGTGATGGCCGGCGGCGTCTGGTATCTGCGGGACTGGTCCGACTGGATCGACAATCCCGAACTCGGCGCCATCGCCTTCCAGTTCGGCACCCGTCCGCTGCTGACGCAGGAAAGCCCGATCCCCGAAGGGTGGAAGGCCAAGCTGATGGAGATCGAGGAGGGCGACGTGCTCCTCCACCGCTTCTCCCCGACCGGCTTCTATTCCTCGGCCGTCCGCAACCCGTTCCTGCGCAATCTCGAAGCGCGCTCGGAACGCCAGATCCCCTATTCAACCGAGCAGGCGGGCGACCACACCTTCCAGCTTGACGCCGGGGTGAAGGGCCGGAATTTCTGGGTCACCCGCAACGACCTGCTGCGCGCGCGCGAATGGGTTGGCCTGGGCTTTACCGATGCGCTCAAGACGCCGGACAACACGCTGATCTTCGTCGACCCGGTCGAAAAGCAGGCGATCCGCAAGGATCAGGCCGATTGCATGGGCTGCCTCAGCCAGTGCAGCTTCTCGAGCTGGGCGGACAGCGAAACCAACTCGACCGGCCGCCTCGCCGACCCGCGCAGCTTCTGCATCCAGAAGACGCTGCAGGACATCGCGCATGGCGGCCCGACCGACCAGAATCTGATGTTCGCCGGTCACGCCGCCTACAACTTCAAGCGCGACCCCTTCTATTCCAACGGCTTCGTGCCGACGGTGAAGCAGCTGGTCGATCGCATCCTGACCGGCGACTGAGCTGTGCGGGCGCTCGTCATCCGGCACAAGCCCTATGAAGGGCTGGCCGGGTTTGCGGCACCAATTGCTGCGGCGGGCTATGCCATCGACACAGTGGATGTCGATGGCCCGGCTTTTGCCTCGCTGGATTTCGTGGCGCCGGACTTGCTGGTGGTGATGGGCGGGCCGATGGGCGTCTACGAGCGCGACGCCCATCCGTGGATCAAGGGTGAGGTCGACCGGCTCGCGGACCGCCTCGCCGCGAACAAGCCGACGCTCGGCGTGTGTCTCGGCGCGCAGCTGATCGCTGCGGCGCTGGGGGCGCAGGTGTTCGCCGGGCCGGTCAAGGAAGTCGGCTTCGCCCCGGTCGACCTGAACGACGCCGGGACAGGATCGCCGCTCCACCATCTGGATGGCGTGCCGGTGATGCACTGGCATGGCGATACGTTCGACCTGCCCGATGGCACCGAATTGCTCGCGTCGACCGCGGCCTATCGCAACCAGGCGTTCCGCTGCGGCACGCAGCTTCTGGCGCTGCAGTTTCATCCCGAAATCGGGGACGATGCGCAGTTCGCAGAGTGGCTCAACGGATCGGACGAGTATGTGGCGCAAGCCGGACTGACCATCGCCGAGCTGCGCGACCAGCATGATCGACTCGGCCCCGCAGCCGCTGCCGCGGGGCGGGCGATGCTCAGCGAGTGGCTCGCCGGGCTTTAGCCGATCTGCCGCTTGATCGCGCTGTCGGTATTCTTGCCGTAAGGCGGCTTGAGCCCGCCGAGCTTGGCGACATCGAGCTTCGACTGTTTGAACACCGACTTGGCATGGCTGAAGGTGCGGAAGCCCGGCTCGCCATGATAGGCGCCCATGCCCGACGGCCCGATCCCGCCGAACGGCAGCTCCTCCATCGAGACATGGAAGATCGTGTCGTCCAGGCTGACGCCGCCGGAGATCGTCCGGTCGAGCACCCGGCGTCGCTCGTCCTCGTCCGTCCCGAAATAATAAAGCGCCAGCGGACGATCGCGCCGATTCACCTCGGCAATCGCCCCGTCGATGCTGTCATACTTCCGCACCGGCAGGATCGGTCCGAAAATCTCTTCCTGCATCACGATCATGTCGTCGGTCGGGTTGCGCACGATATGCAGCGGCAGCTTGCGGCTGTTGGACGCGGCGAAATCTTCGTTCGCCGGGTTGACCTCGATCACCTCCGCCCCCTTGTCGCGCGCATCGGCAATGGCGGCGGTCAGGCGGGCATAGTGCCGGTCGTTGACGACCGACGTATAGTCGGGGTTGGACAGCAAGGTCGGGTACATCGCCGACGCTGCCGCGACGATGCCGTCGACCGCCGCCGCCTCCTGCTCCGCCGCGACCATCAGATAGTCGGGCGCGATGCAGATCTGCCCGGCGTTGAGCATCTTGCCCATCGCCACCCGCTCGCTCGCCTGCGCCAGATTGGCCGAACGCCCCAGGATCGCGGGCGACTTGCCGCCCAACTCCAGCGTCACCGGCGTCAGATTATCCGCGGCGGCGTGGAGGATGTGGCGGCCAACACCCGTCGCGCCGGTAAACAGCAGATGGTCGAAGGGCAGGGACGCGAACGCCTTGCCGACCTCCGGCCCGCCGCTGACGAACGCCAGTTCGGTCGGGTCGAAGTATGTGGGCGCCAGTTCCTCGAACAAAGCGGCAGTGACCGGGGTAAATTCGCTCGTCTTGACCATCGCGCGGTTACCGGCGGCGAACACGCCGGCGAGCGGGCTCATCACCAGATTGACCGGGAAATTCCACGGCGAGATGATCCCGACCACGCCCTTGGGCTGATATTCGACCCACGCCTTTGCACCGAGCAGGCCGAGCGGGAACATCACCGGCTTCTTCTCGCGCCGCGCCCAGCGGTCGAGCGACTTGCGCGCATGGTCGAGCGGGGAGACCGAAGCCGCGATGTCGGTGATCATCGATTGCTGGCGGCTGCGATGGCCGAAATCCTCGCTCAGCGCGTTGCAGAAGCGGGCGGCATTGTCGCGGATCATCGCCGCAGCGCGCTTGAGGCGGTCCTTGCGCACATCCAGCCCGACCGGCAGCTCCGCCATGAACGCTGCCCGCTGGGCATACAGAATCTCGCGCATCGTCACACTCCAACCGAATAGAGCCACGCCGGGAATGCGGCGATGGCAAGCAATGTGCCGAGTGGAAGCCGACTCGTCATCCCGATTTCGCGTCCCGACAGCTTCATCGCCGAGGCGACGGCCAGGCCGGTGACGCTCGCGCCCAGCAGCACGGGGGCGAGCATCGATGCGCCGAGCCACAGGCCGATCGCCCCGAACAGCTTGGGATCGCCCCCGCCCAGCCCTTCCCGCTTGCGCACGTGGCGATAGGTGAACGCGACCAGGTAGAGGAGGCCGAAGCCGATCAGTCCGCCCAGGATGCGGTCGATCCATCCGGGTTCGAAGAAGAGTCCGTCCACTACGCCGGCGAGGGCGAGTGCACCGGTCAGCACATTGGGCAGCCAGAAGGCGGCAAGATCCAGCGCAGCCAGTGCCAGCAGCAGCCAGCCGAACACCGCGCCTGCGACGCCTTCCCATCCCGGTGCAACCAGCCCCGCGGCGACGCCGATGGCAAGGCCCGCAGCTTCAGTCGCCGGGTGAGCAAGGTGGATGGCGTTCCCGCACGCTTGGCACCGCCCGCGCTGCAGCACGAAGCTGACCAGCGGGATCAATTCATGCGCCGCCAGCCCCTTGCCGCAGCCGTCACATGCCGACCGTCCCTGCAATGCGCTGCGCCCCTGCGGCCAGCGGATCGCGACCGTGGCGATGAAGCTGCCGAACACCGCACCGAGGATGCCGAGCAGGATCGGCCAATAGGGCTCAGGCATGGAGGTTCCTCATGCGCGTCACCCCGGACTTGTTCCGGGGTCCACTCCTCGCCCAATCCCAAGCATCTCGGCACATGCGGAAACGATTCGGCAAATCCCTCATCTCTCGCGCCTGTTGTGAAGTGGACCCCGGAACAAGTCCGGGGTGACAAACGCGCTCAGCCATCGACGGCCTTCTTGCGGATCAGATAGCGATAAACCCCGAAGATATTGATCCCGAACAGCACCGCATTTTGCGACAACAGCGCTTCCTCGCCCTGGATCAACGCCCCGCTGATCCACGCGATGCTCGACGCGACGAACAGCGCAAAGCCCCATCCGGTCACGCGGCGGCCATTGTCGAGGCTGACCATGAACGCGGCGATGATGCCGCTGATCGAGGCGAACCATTTGAGGATGTCGAGCAGTTCCATCGTCGCTCCCTTTTGCATTTGCCGGGGCGCAAGCCTAGATCGCCCGCAACGCAAACTCCCGGAGAGGCCAACATGTCCACCGATCCCGTCGTCATCGTCTCTTATGCCCGCACGCCGATGGGCAGCATGCAGGGCGCGCTGGCCGATGTGACCGCGACCGAGCTGGGCGCGACCGCGGTCGGCGCAGCGGTCGAGCGCGCTGGCCTGAAGGGGGAGGCGATCGAGCGCATCTATATGGGCTGCGTGCTTCCGGCAGGGCTGGGTCAGGCCCCAGCGCGCCAGGCGGCGATCCGCGCGGGCCTGCCGCAGCATATCGAGGCGACGACCGTCAACAAGATGTGCGGATCGGGCATGCAGGCGGCGATCATGGCGTCGGACGCGCTGGCGGCGGGATCGGCCGACCTGATCATCGCGGGCGGGCTGGAGAGCATGACCAACGCGCCGTATCTGTCGCTCAAGCACCGCAACGGCGCGCGGATCGGCCATGACCGGCTGTTCGACCACATGTTCCTCGACGGGCTTGAGGATGCCTATGAACCCGGTCGCGCGATGGGCACCTATGCCGAGGAGATCGCGACCGAGTATCAGTTCACGCGTGAGGCGCAGGACGACTATGCCATCGCCAGCCTGACCCGCGCGCAGGCGGCGCAGCGGTCGGGCGGCTTTGACCGGGAGATCGTGCCCGTCGAGGTGAAGACCCGCAAGGGCGTGGTCACCGTCGCGCAGGATGAACAGCCGGCCAAGGGCGATCCCGCCAAGATTCCGACGCTCAAGCCCGCCTTTGCCAAGGACGGCACGGTGACCGCCGCGAATGCCTCGTCCATCTCGGACGGCGCCGCGGCACTCGTGATGACGCGCGCGTCGGTGGCGGAGCGGCTGGGCCTGACCCCGGTCGCGCGGCTGGTGGCGCATGCCGGTCACGCCCATGCCCCGGCCCGCTTCACCACCGCGCCGGTCTTCGCGATGCAGAAGGCGCTGGCCAAGGCGGGCTGGGGCGTCGGCGATGTCGACCTGTTCGAGGTGAATGAGGCATTCGCGGTGGTCGCGATGATCGCGATGCGCGACCTTTCGATCCCGCACGACGTGCTCAACATCAATGGCGGCGCGTGCGCGATGGGGCACCCGATCGGTGCGAGCGGCGCACGGATCATGGCGACGCTGATCGCCGCGCTGCAGAATAACGGGCAGAAGCGCGGGCTGGCATCGTTGTGCATCGGCGGCGGTGAGGCGACGGCGGTCGCGCTGGAACTGATCGACTGATCTGGCGAGGGTGCCGCGCGGGTCGTCAGATCGCGCGGCGCTTACTCCCGTCCGTGACCTCGCGCGATCCTTCCAGCAGGGCGAGCGCTCCGGCCTGACTGACCGGACGGCCAAAGAAATAGCCCTGACCCTCGGCGCAGCCGATCTCCTTGAGGATGTTCAGCACGCCGGCGCTCTCCACCCCCTCGGCCACCACCGTCAGGCCCAGGTTGAAGGCGAGGTGGATGATCGACACCGCCATGCGATGCGCCTCCGCGTCGTGCTCGATGCCGGTGATGAAAGAGCGGTCGATCTTCACATTGTCGAACGGCAGAATGCGCAGATGCTGAATCGACGAATAGCCGGTCCCGAAATCGTCGAGCGCCAGCAGGACGCCCTGATTTTTCAGGCTTTCGACGACCAGCTTGGCATGGGCCGGTTCGGCGATCAGTGCATTTTCGGTGATTTCCAGCTTGAGCCGCTGGGGCGGTAGCCCGGCCTTGGTCAGGACGCGCAGGATCTTTTCGCTGAGCCACCGGTCCTTGAGCTGGGTTGGCGAGACGTTGATCGACAGGGTGAGGCCCGGCCCCCAGGCCGTCGCGTCGATACACGCCTGTTCGAGCAGGTTGAGCATCAGCTCCCCGACCAGCCCGCATTCCTCCGCGATCGGGATGAATTCGCAAGGGCCGACGTCGGTGCCATCGTCGCGCTTCCACCGCGCCAGCATTTCGAACCCGGTGATCTCTTCGGATTCGAGGTGCACGATCGGCTGATAATGGGGCCGGAACGCGCCTTGTTCGAGATCGCGGCGAAACTCCTGTTCGAGCACCGAGCGGCGGACGATCGCAGCATCCATGGCGCGTTCGAACATGCGGAATTGCGATCGTCCGGCCGCCTTGGCCTGATACAGCGCGATGTCGGCGCGCCGCATCAGCGTGTCGCTGTCGGTGGCATCGCGCGGGTAGAGCGAAATCCCGATGCTCCCGCCGATATGGTGGACCAAGCCATCGATCCAGAACGGCGCGGCGAGCGTGCTCACGATGCGCTGCGCCAGCGTCTCAGGAGCGTCCGAATCGGCGCGGTCCAGGTCCAGCGTGATGGCGAACTCGTCGCCTCCCAGGCGATAGGCTGTTCCGCTATCCGCCACGATTTCGGTCAGGCACTCGGCGACGCGTTCGAGCAGTTCGTCGCCGGCATGGTGACCATGGACGTCGTTCACCGCCTTGAAATGGTCGAGGTCGAGCACGAGCAGCGCCAAGGCCCGTCCCGATGGCAGCAGGCGCAGGTCCGCAAGATGTTCGATCAGCGCGCGGCGGTTGGGAAGTTCGGTCAGCACATCGCGATAGGCCAGCTGCTGCGCCCTGCGCTCCGCGGTCTGCGCCCGCGCCTGCTCGGCCAGTATTTCCGAGCGGGAGTTGAGCATGTCCATATAGCCATCGTGATAGCGGGACAGCATCTTGCCGATCAGCGCAGCGACCAGGATGAAGTTGATGCCGATCCCGAACAGATACCAGTCGTGCGACAGCAGCAGGCGGACGGTAACCGGGGCCGCGCCGAGCAGCAGGACCATGCGTGCAGCAGCCGGAAGCGCTTGAAGACAATAGCAGCATCCGATCGCACCGACGAAGATGTAGAGCGCGATGGCGAGCATTTGTTCCGGGGTTGCGACGTTCATGAGGACCAGGCCCCAGCCGCCAAATGCGGTGCTGAGGATGGCCGCCACCACGACCGTGCCGCGGAGGTAGCGACGGATGTTTGCGTTGTCCTCGATGGCATCTGGACGCTTGAGCCAGACCAGCGCCCGGCACGTTGCCAGCACGGCAAGAAGGATGGGGGCCCCGATGCTGAGCGCCAGGGGCACGTCATGGAAGGTGGCTGCCGCAAGGAACGCGGTGTCGACGAGCATCAGCGCGTACATCAGCGGAATCTGGCTGCGCAGCGCGCGATATTGCGCAGCCACCAGGTCGGGCGAACTGCCGATGGCCCATAATCCATTCATCGCGCGATAAAACGTCATTCGGCGGCCTGCTTTGCCTCAATCCTCGTACAGGGCCGACACACGACCGGATGGAACGCCCCGCCGATCACAGTCGGCTGGAACTTTACATCTTAGCGGAGAGCCCAAGGATTCGGGCGGCGCGCACCGTGAATCGGCCAGCGCGGAGCATCCTGCGCAACGTTGCTGTCGCAACAGAGCAACGTGCCATCGGCGCTTATCGGAAAATTGGATGCCCCGTGTGGATTCGAACCACAATTAACGGAGTCAGAGTCCGTGGTCTTACCATTAGACGACAGGGCATCGCGCTCGGAGCGCGCGCATCTATGCGGGCTTGGCGTCCGGGTCAATAGGGTAACGTTGCGGAGGCCATCGGTCCGCCGCTTGCTTGCCCCAAGTCGTTGCGCTAGCTTGGCTCTCAAGCACCGGCGGCCTGTTCCGGCCGTGACGGAAGAACATAAGTGAGTAGTTGCATGGGGGATGGCTCCGCCAGGATGCCGCGCCCGCCGGCGAAGAAACCGGCCCGCCCGGCCCCAGACATTGTCCCGAATGCGGGGCGTGCGCGCTGGCCCGAGGCGCGCCATTACGCCGCGCTGGATCTGGGCACCAATAATTGTCGTTTGCTGATCGCCCGACCCACCGGGGGCGGCTTTACCGTGGTCGACGCATTTTCGCGGATCGTGCGCCTGGGGGAGGGGCTGGCATCGAGCGGGCGGCTATCCGACGCGGCGATCGAGCGGACGATCGCGGCACTGCGCATCTGCGCCGACAAGCTGCGCCGTCGCAATGTCGCGCTGTCGCGCTCGGTCGCGACCGAAGCGTGTCGTCAGGCAGCGAACGGGCCGGAATTCATCCAGCGCGTCTATCGCGAGACGGGAATCGTGCTCGATATCATCACGGCGGAGGAAGAGGCGCGGCTGGCGGTGCTCGGCTGCCATGCGCTGCTGGAGCCCGGCGACGGGCCCGCGCTGGTATTCGACATCGGCGGGGGATCGACCGAGCTGGTACTGGTCGATTCGGCCGGGATTCATCCGCGCATCCTCGACTGGCACAGCGCCCCATGGGGCGTGGTGTCGCTGACCGAGGCGCGCGGGATTACCGGCGATCACGATGCGGAGACGCGCGCGACCTCCTACGCCCGCATGCGCGCGGCGGTGGAGGAAGCCTTTGCGCCATTCGTCGCGCGGTTGCCGACGGTGCGCGGCACCCCGCGACTGCTCGGGACCAGTGGCACGGTGACCACGCTGGCCAGCGTGCATCTCGGCCTGCCGTCCTATGATCGCAATGCGGTCGACGGGCTGATCGTGCCGGCCGCGTCGATGCGCGCGGTCAGCCAGCGCATCGCCGAACTTGACCTTGCGGGCCGGTCGGCGATCCCGTGCATCGGTGCGGAGCGTGCCGACCTGGTGGTCGCGGGCTGTGCGATATTGGAGACGATCATGGACATCTGGCCCGCCGAACGGCTCGGCATCGCCGATCGCGGCATTCGCGAGGGCATCCTGCGCCGCCTGATCGACGGACGCACACTGTGAGCCGCGGCGGAACGCGCGGGCACACCCGCGTGCGTACCGGGCGCGGGCGCACCAGCCAGTCGATCCGCTGGCTCGAACGCCAGCTCAACGACCCCTATGTCAAGCGCGCCAAGGCGGAGGGCTATCGCAGCCGTGCGGCTTACAAGCTGATCGAGCTCGACGAAAAGTTCGACATGCTCAAGGGTGCCAAGCGGGTCGTCGATCTCGGCATCGCACCTGGCGGATGGGCGCAGGTGGTTCGCCGCAAGCTGCCCAAGGCGGCGGTGGTGGGCATCGACCTGCTCCCGGTCGACCCGATCGAGGGGGTGACGATCTTTCAGATGGACTTCACCGACGATGCCGCCCCGGACAGGCTGGTCGAAGCATTGGGCGGTGCCCCCGACCTGGTCCTGTCGGACATGGCGGCGAACACCGTCGGACACGCCCAGACCGATGCGCTGCGCACGATGGGACTGGTCGAGACCGCGCTCGACTTCGCGATCCGGAATCTCGCACCGGGCGGGGCGTTCGTGTCGAAGGTGTTTGCGGGCGGGGCTGACAGTGCGTTGGTTGCCGAAATGAAGCGCAACTTTACCAGCGTCAAACACGCCAAGCCGCCATCGAGCCGCAAGGGATCGGTCGAATGGTTCGTGGTTGCGCAGGGGTTCAAGGGGCGGGCGGAGACCCCGGTGGACGAGGCTTAAGGAACTTCCTCACCCGGTTCGGTGCCCCAGATGCGGTTCTGTTCGACATAGCCGCCGCGTCCGCGCACATCGAGCCAGCACCAGCCGCGGCGGCACTTGCTGATCTTGCCGACTACTCCGGGGGCCGCGCGCCAGTTGACCCGCGCGCCGAAGCGCGGCTCGTCGCGCATCTCCAGCACCGATCCGACGACGATCGCGGTGCGCTGGCTCGACAGCAACGAAACCAGCATCCAGCCCTGCGTGCCGTCCGGGTCTTCGACCTTGCGCCAGTCGTTATAGACTTCGATCACCTTGATCGGCAGGTCGGCGCGGACATAGAGCCAACTGGAGGGATAGTTGCGGCCCGGCCCGGTGCGCATCCGTGCCTTGCTCGCCGCGATCGATGCGAAATAGGGCGGCTTGCGCTGCTGCGCCCAGGCGTCGCCGATCGCGCAAATCCCCAGTGCGACCGTCACCAGCGCGGCAAGAACCACCCGCAATTGCATTATTTCCCCCGCGAAGACGTGTTGCCCCTATCTTAGGGGCGGTCGGCTGTCCGCATCAACCGTTGACTGGCGCGCGCGGCGGGGCCAAGCGGACCGGCATGGCACAGCCGCGCGTCTCCCGGCCCCGCGTGATCGTCACCCGCAAGCTCCCCGACGCGGTCGAGCAGCGGATGGTGGAGCTGTTCGACACGGTGCTCAACCCGGTCGAGGAGGGGATCGACCGCGCTGCGCTGATCGCGGCGGTGCAGGATTGCGACGTGCTGGTCCCCAGCGTCACCGACACGATCGATGCCGAGCTGATTGCGGCGGCGGGGGAGCGGCTGAAGCTGATCGCCAATTTCGGCGCGGGCGTGAACCATATCGATCTGCGCGCGGCCCGGGCGCGGGGCATCGTCGTGACCAATACCCCCGGCGTCCTGACCGAGGATACCGCCGACATGACGATGGCGCTGATCCTCGCGGTGCCGCGCCGGCTGGCCGAGGGGGAAAAGCTGGTCCGGTCGGGCCAGTGGAAGGGCTGGTCGCCCGGCGGGATGCTGGGCCATCGCATCGGCGGAAAGAAGCTCGGCATCGTCGGCATGGGCCGGATTGGCCAAGCGGTGGCGCGGCGCGCACGGGCGTTCGGCCTGTCGATCCATTATCACAACCGCCACCGTCTGCCCGAAGCGGTCGAGGCGGAACTGGGCGCGACCTTCCACCCCGATCTCGACGCGATGCTGGGCGAGATCGACATTCTGACGATCCACACGCCGCTGAATGACCAGAGCCGCGACCTGATCGACGCGCGGCGGATCGGGCTGCTCGGGCGCCACGTCTATCTGATCAACGCATCGCGCGGCGGGATCGTCGATGAAGCGGCGCTCGTCGATGCGCTTGAGGGCGGGCGGCTTGCCGGGGCAGGGCTAGACGTGTGGCGGTTCGAACCGCAGATCGATCCGCGCTTGCTGGCCTTGCCCAATGTCGTGATGACGCCGCATATGGGCTCCGCGACCTTCGAGGGACGGCAGGCGACCGGCGAGAAGGTGATCGCCAATATTCGCTTCTGGGCTGACGGTCATCGTCCGCCCGATCAGGTGCTGGAAGGATGGATGTGATGACGATGCCGCGCTTTCACCTGGCAATTCCGGTCGACGACCTGGAGGCGGGACGCGCCTTTTACGGCGATCTGCTCGGCTGTCCGCAGGGGCGCGAGGATCCCGGCCACTGGATCGATTTCGACCTGCGCGGGCATCAGCTGGTGCTGCACAAGGGTGAGGGCGCCGGGGTACGGCTGCGCAACGCGGTCGACGGCGACGCGGTGCCGGTGCCGCATTTCGGGCTGGTGCTCGACTGGGACGAATGGCACGCGCTGGCCGATCGGGTGAAGGCGGCGGGAACCGAGTTCGTGATCGAACCGCATATCCGCTTTGCAGGTCTGCCCGGCGAGCAGGCGACGATGTTCTTCTTCGACCCCGCCGGCAATGCGCTGGAGTTCAAGGCATTCAAGGATATCGGGCAGCTGTTCGCGGTCTAATCCGCGCCGTCCGCTTCCTTCGCCTCGCGCCGCTTCTTGAGCGCGCGGGCAATCAGGATGCTGCCGAGGATGAACCCGCCGGGTGCGAGCAGCACCGTCGCTGCGATGGCGGCGTTGCGGGCGGTGTTCGACTTGGGGGCTTCGTCAGACAGTGAAGCTCTCGCCGCAGCCGCAGGCGCCTTTGGCGTTCGGATTGTTGAACACGAACCCGGCGGTGAAATCGTCCTCGACCCAGTCCATGGTCGATCCGATCAGGTACAGCACCGACCCGCCATCGACGAACAGGGTGCCGCCGGGCGTGTCGATCCGCTCGTCCATCGGGTTGGCGGCGGTGACGTAGTCGACCGAATAGGCTAGGCCCGAACAGCCGCGGCGCGGGGTCGAGAGCTTGACGCCGATCGCGCCTTCGGGTGCCTTTGCCATCAGTTCGGCGATGCGCGCTTCCGACGCCGGGGTCAGCAGGATCGCGGCAGGGCGGGCGCGGGTTTTGACTTCGGTCATCACAGCATCCCCAGTTCGAGCCGGGCCTCGTCGCTCATCTTGGTCGAGTCCCAGGGCGGATCCCAGACCAGGTTGACTTCGGCATGGCCGACTCCCGGGACCGCGCCGACGCGCAGCTCGACCTCGCCCGGCATCGATTCGGCGACCGGGCAGTGCGGGGTGGTGAGCGTCATCGTCACCACGGCGTGGCCGGCATCGGTGACTTCGACGTTATAGATCAGGCCGAGGTCGTAGATGTTGACCGGGATTTCGGGGTCGTAAATGTCCTTCAAGGCGTCGATGATCGCGTCATAGGTCGCGCCGCCGGGTTCGCCATCGGGGACATTTGCGGGCTTCTGAGCGAGGAAGCCCTCGAGATAGTCGCGCTTGCGTTCGAAACTCCCCCGCGCATCTTCCACACGTGCGCGCGGCGGCGGCGCGACCGCGTCCACTTCCTCGACTTCGATCCTGCGTTCTTCGTTCATGCGAAGATCCTCGTCACTCGCTCGATTCCCTTGATCAGCGCGGCGATGTCGCTCGCGCTATTATAGACGCCGAAACTGGCGCGTGCGGTTGCCGGCAGCCCGAGGCTGTCCATCAGCGGCTGGGCGCAGTGATGCCCGGCGCGGATCGCAACATTGCCTTCGTCCAAGATGGTGGCGACGTCGTGCGGATGCACCCCCTCCACGACGAAACTGACGATTCCGGCACTGTCGTCAGGGCCGAGCAGCCGCACGCTGTTGAGGCCCGAGAGCGCGTCGCGGGCCTGTTTGACCAGCGCGCTTTCATGTGCGTGGATACGCTCGAGGCCGATGCCGTCGACATAGTCGATCGCGGCGTGCAGCCCGGTGACGCCGATGATGTGCGGGGTCCCCGCCTCGAACCGCCCTGGCGCGGGGGCGTAGGTCGTCTTCTCGAACGTCACCCGGTCGATCATCGCCCCGCCGCCCTGCCACGGCGGCATCGCGTCGAGCAGGGCGTGGCGGCCCCACAGCACGCCAATGCCGGTCGGGCCGTAGAGCTTGTGGCCGGAGAAGACGTAGAAGTCGCATCCCAGCTCGGCGACGTTGACCGGGAGGCGAGGCACCGCCTGACACCCGTCGATCAGAATCTTTGCGCCGACCGAGTGCGCCAGCTGCGTGGCGCGCTGCACGTCGAGGATCGAGCCCATGACGTTGGAGACATGCGCCAGCGCGAGGAGCTTGTGGCGCTCGGTCAGCATCGCGGCCATCGCGTCGAGGTCGATGCGGTGGTCGTGCGTCAGCGGCACCACGTCGATGACTGCGCCGGTGCGCTCCGCCGCCAGCTGCCACGGCACGATGTTGCTGTGATGCTCGAGCTGGCTCAGCAGGATGCGGTCGCCGGGCTGAAGGTTCGGGATCGCCCAGCTCTGCGCGACAAGGTTGATCCCCTCGGTCGCGCCGCGCACGAACACCACCTCGTCCTCGCGCCCGCCGATGAAGGTGGCGACGCGGCGGCGGGCGGCTTCAAAGGCCAGCGTCATGTCCGCGGAGCGCTGATAGACGCCGCGATGCACGGTGGCATAGTCCTGCGCGTAGCCGCGCGTGATCGCGTCGATCACGGGGCGTGGCTTTTGCGAGGTCGCGGCGGTGTCGAGATAGGCCCAGCCCGCCGGGATCGCCGGGAAATCGGTGATGACGTCGAGGGGGCGCATCTCCCCTCCCGCTTGGCGGTTAGGCCGGGGGAGGGCCTGTTCGATCGGGTGGACGGTCATGCGGACATGCCCTCCCCTAACCCCTCCCGCAAGCGGGAGGAGGACTGAAGCGCCGCCTCCAGCCAGGCATCCGCGTCCGCCGCGAACGCATCGCGCACCGCTTCGTCGCCGATCCGGTCGATTGCGTCGGCGACGAAGGCGCGGGTGAGCAGCGCCTTGGCCTGTGCCTCCGCGATGCCGCGCGACTGCATGTAGAACAAAGCCTTGGCGTCGAGTTCGCCCACGGTCGCGCCGTGCGCGCACTTCACGTCATCCGCGAAGATTTCGAGCTCGGGCTTCAAATTCACCGTCGCGGTGCGCTTGAGCAGCAGGCCGCGCAGCGATTGTTCGCCATCGGTCTTCTGCGCATCGCGGCGGACCTCGGCGCGCGAGGCGATGCTGGCGGTCGAGGTGTCGGCGGCGACCGCGCGCCAGATCTGGCGGCTGGTCCCCTCGGGCGCGGCATGATCGGCGACGGTCGCGGAATCGGCCTTCTCGCCGCAGCGCGTCAGGAGCGCGCCCCCCGCTTCGCCAAAGGCGCCTTCACCCGTCAGCGTCATCCGCGCTTCGACCCGCGCGGTGCGGCATCCGGTGACGAGCGCAGTGCTGACAAAGCTGCCCGCCGCGCCGATGGTGGCATCGGCATAATCGGTGTGCGCGCCGTCATCCTTGAGCACGCGCACCGCGCGCATCAACCGTGCGCCTTCGCCGAGTTCGACCCACAGATTGGCGTTGCTCCAGCCGGGGCCGATATGGGTTTCGACCAGTGAAGCGACCGCATCGGCCTGCATCACGATCTTGTTCGACAGGTGCGCGACGCCGCCGGTGGTGGCATGGATCACCTGGATCGGGCCGTCGAGCGCGGCTTGCGATTTAAGGTAGAGGACATAGCCGGCGGTTGCGTCTGCGCACGCCGCTTCCGAATAGGGATTGGCGCGGGTCATGATCGGCGCGGCGGAAATCTCGACCGTGCCGGGGGCGCTCGCTTCGGCGACGAATGCACCATCGACGAACAACAGGCGCGGCCCGGGCAGGTCGATCCACAGATGTGCGACATCGGGGGCGGCGGCACGCGGCGTTGCCGCCAGCGCGTCGAGCGGCGCGGCGTCGAACCAGCGCCAATCCTCCGCAATGGGAGCGTCGAGGACGAGTCCGTGGGTCACTTCAATTTCTCCGCCACGCGGGCATCGGCCAGTTCGGCGATGGCCGCCTCACGCCGCGCCATCACGAAGGTGCCGAGTTCCGTGTTGAGCGCCGCGCGCTGCGTCTTGCGAGCGGCGGCAGTCACACCCTTTGCGCGCGTCGCTTCGAAGCGGGCGGCGACGTCGGGCCAGCATTGCTCCATCGCGGCGCAGCCGATCCGGTCGATCGCGGCGTCGCCGGTCGAAACCTTGACCGTGCATTCCGTGCCCTTCTTTCCGAAGCGGATCGTTGCGCGCCAAGCCTTCATCTTTTCGCCGATCACGACGATTTCCTCCGCGACCGCATCGGCGGGCGGCGGTGCGGCGGTCTGGAGCGCGAGTGCGAGGACGAGTGGGCTCATCGCTTGCGCTCCGTTACCAGTGCGATCAGCAGCCCGGCACCGCCGGCCCACATGATGAAGGCGGCGCCAGCCTGGCTGGCGAAGCTGCGCCCGGCATAGACATCGGGCACAAAGGCGAAGCCGATCCCGTCGAGCAGCAGGGCGACACCGGTCCCCAGCGCCATCATCGCGATCAGCGGAGCGCCGGACGCGCTACCGAGGCGGCGTGCCATTTCGACCGTGATCAGGCTGGTAATGACGCCGACCCCGAACATCGCTGCGGTTTTCAGGCCGCCGTCAAACAGGAAGGGGAAGAAGTGGACGATGGCCGCGCCACACGCCCACAGGCTGGTGCCGAGCAGCGCCGCGATCCCGCCTTGCCGGGATGTCATCACGCCGCCACCTGCGCATAGCCCTCACGCTCCAGTTCGAGCGCGAGTTCGGGGCCGCCGGTCTTCACGATGCGGCCATCGGCGAGGATGTGGACGAAGTCCGGCTTCACATAATCGAGCAGGCGCTGATAGTGCGTGATCAGCAGAACCGCCTTGTCGGGTGCGCGCATGATGCGGTTGATGCCTTCGCCGACGATGCGCAGCGCGTCGATGTCGAGGCCGGAATCGGTCTCGTCGAGAATCGCGAGGCTGGGGTTCAGGATCCCCATCTGGACCATCTCGTTGCGCTTCTTCTCGCCGCCGGAAAAGCCGACATTGACCGGGCGCTTGAGCATCTCCGCGTCCATCTCCAGCGCGGCGGCCTGGGCGCGGGCGAGCTTCAGGAACTCGGCGCCCGACAGCGGGGCCTCGTCGCGCGCGCGGCGCTGGCTGTTCAGGCTTTCGCGCAGGAACTGGACGTTCGACACGCCGGGAATTTCGACCGGGTACTGGAAGCCCAGGAACAGGCCGGCCGCGGCGCGCTCATGCGGTTCGAGTTCGAGCAGGTCGGTGCCGTTGAAGGTCACGCTCCCCTTGGTCACTTCGTAGCCCGGGCGGCCGCCGAGGACATAGCCGAGCGTGGACTTGCCCGCGCCGTTGGGGCCCATGATCGCATGAACCTCACCCGCGTTGAGGCTGAGGGTCAGGCCCTTGAGGATCGGCTTGCCGTCGATTTCGGCGTGGAGGTTATTGATGTGGAGCATGTTATCCTGCGTGCGAAATCTGAAGTTCGTCACCCTGAACTTGTTTCAGGGTCCACCCTACCACTCGCGACTGAGCCGCTAGAGGCGCGGTGGATGCTGAAACAAGTTCAGTATGACGGAAGAAGGGAGATGGCGTGAGGATCACCGCGGCTCCTCCTGCGGTTTCATTCCGCCGAGCGTGATCGCGGGGGTGCCGCTTTCGTCCTTGGGCGGGGGCGGGAGTTTGCCGAGGCGGTTGGGGTCTTCGTCCTTGGTGCCGCCGACCACCGGGCCGACCGCGGGGACTTTCGGCGCTTCGGGCTTGAGCGAGACGCCAAGGCCGAGCTTGGGCTCCGTCGTCAGAATCTTCGGCGCGGTCGCGGTCAGGCCTGCGCCGGTGCCGCCGCAATATTCCTGTCCCTTGGTCGAGGTGACGCAATCGGGCAGCGCGGTGCAGGCGGCGTCGTCGATCCGCTTGGTGCCTGAGGATTTGAATACGCGGCAATTGATCAGGCGGCCATCGGGCGCGCGGTCGAACACCAGCGCGACGCGGCCGACGCGGGCGGTGATGACCACTTCCTCATATTCGGGTTCGGGCGCGGCGGTCGCGTCCTGCGGCACGACGGCCAGAAGGGCGAGCGCGGTGATCACCCCACGCTTCCTTCCAGCGAAATGCCGAGCAGCTTTTGCGCCTCGACCGCGAATTCCATCGGGAGCTGCTGGAGCACCTCTTTCGCAAAGCCGTTGACGATCAGCGCGACCGCCGCTTCCTGATCCAGCCCGCGTTGCATGGCGTAGAACATCTGGTCCTCGCTGATCTTGCTCGTGGTCGCTTCGTGCTCGATCTGGGCTGAAGGATTCCTGACTTCGATATAGGGCACGGTGTGCGCGCCGCATTCGGAGCCGAGCAGCAAGCTGTCGCACTGGGTGAAGTTGCGCACGCCCTCTGCGCCCGGGGCGACGCGGACGAGGCCGCGATAAGTGTTGTTCGAGCGGCCGGCGCTGATCCCCTTGGAGATGATCGTCGAGCGCGACCCCTTGCCATTGTGGATCATCTTGGTGCCGGTATCGGCCTGTTGGCGGTTGTTGGTGACCGCGACCGAGTAGAATTCACCGACGCTGTTCTCGCCATTCAGCACGCAGCTGGGGTATTTCCAGGTGATCGCGCTGCCGGTTTCAACCTGGGTCCAGCTGACCTTGGAGTTGCGGCCCTGGCACAGCGCGCGCTTGGTCACGAAATTATAGATGCCGCCCTTGCCGTTCTCATCGCCCGGATACCAGTTCTGGACGGTGCTGTACTTGATCTCGGCATCGTCGAGCGCGACCAGTTCGACCACGGCGGCGTGGAGCTGGTTCTCGTCGCGCATCGGGGCGGTGCAGCCTTCGAGGTAGCTGACATACGCGCCCTTGTCGGCGACGATCAGCGTGCGTTCGAACTGGCCGGTATTTTCGGCATTGATGCGGAAATAGGTGGAGAGCTCCATCGGGCAGCGCACGCCCTCAGGAATGTAGACGAAGGTGCCGTCGCTGAAGACGGCGCAGTTGAGGGCGGCGAAGTAATTGTCGTGCATCGGCACGACCTTGCCCAGCCACCTGCGGACCAGCTCGGGATATTCGCGGATCGCCTCGCTGATCGAACGGAAGATGACGCCGGCAGCCTCCAGCTCCTTGCGGAAGGTGGTAGCGACGCTGACGCTGTCGAACACCGCGTCGACCGCGACCTTGCGCGCGCCCTCGACCCCGGCGAGCACCTTTTGCTCCTCGATCGGAATGCCGAGCTTTTCATAGACGCGCAGGATTTCGGGATCGACCTCGTCGAGGCTGCCGAGCTTCGGCTTCGCCTTGGGCTCGGCGTAATAATAGGCGCCCTGATAGTCGATCGGGTCGATGTCGAGCTTCGCCCAGTCCGGCGACGGCATCGTCAGCCAGTGGCGATAGGCTTTCAGGCGCCAGTCGAGCATCCATTCCGGCTCGTTCTTCTTGGCAGAGATGAAGCGGACGGTATCCTCGCTCAGCCCCTTGGGCGCAAAATCCTGCTCGATGTCGGAGGAAAAGCCCCACTCATATTTCTTGTTGGCGGCGGCGAGCGCCTCGGCATTCTTGGTGGCCATTATGCGGGTACCGACTGGGAGGAGAGGGAGGCGAGGGTGACGTTCGCAAGTGCGCCGCGGACCGATGCGTTGACGCTGTTCCAGTGCGGCTTCACGCGGCAGTCGCTTTGGATCGCGCAATCATGCTTGCCCGTTTCGACGCAGGCGGTGAGCGCGATCGGGCCTTCGATCGCCTCGACGATATCGGCGAGG
>NZ_LSJM01000023.1 GCF_001557215.1 Sphingomonas sp. CCH9-E2
TCACCACGCCATAGGTGATATGGGTCGAATCGAACCAGTGATGCGCGCTCGGCCCGCCCGCCTTCATGCACCGCCGTTCCGCACGCTATCAGACGATGTCGCCGATCGCGCATCACTGGTTCGATTCGACCCATATCACCTATGGCGTGGTGACGGCGGGCGTGCGCACGCGCCCCGTCCAGCTGGAAGCATCGGTGTTCAAGGGCCGCGAGCCGGATGAGGAGCGCTGGGGCTTCGATCCCATCAAGCTCGATTCATGGAGCCTGCGCGCGACCTTCACCCCCTCCCCCAACTGGGCGGTGCAGGTCAGCCATGGGCGGCTCGAAAGCCCCGAGGCGCTGCACGGCGGCAATGACGAGGCGCGGACCACCGCCAGCGTGCATTATGCGCGCGGCGGCCTGTCCGCGACGCTCGCCTGGTCGGCCAAGAACCGCATCCCTGGCGATACGCTCAGCGCCTGGGTGGCAGAGGCGAACTGGGACGTGGATGCGCGCCACAGCCTCTTCGGCCGCGCCGAACTGGTCCGCAATGACGAGCTGTTCCCCGAGCACAGCCACCCACTGCACGACCAGCCGTTCCGCGTCGCGCGGTTCGAAGGCGGTTACGCCTATCGCATCCCGCTGGCGGACACGGTGACGCTGGCGCTGGGCGGATCGGTCGCGGCCTATGCCAAGCCCGCCGCGCTCGATCCCTATTATGGGAAGAGCCCGGTCAGCGGCACGGCCTTTGCCAAGCTGACGCTGGGCGACTGACTCGATACCGTCATCTAAGCGCATTAGGGGCCGTCGCCATGCACTGGCTCAGGACATTGGCGGCGGCCTCGATTGCCGGGCTGCTCTACGCCTGCACCACCCCGCCTGCCGTTGCGCCGGTCCCGCCCGCGCGCCCGGTCGAGCAGCGCGCGCCGGTGACGATCCTGATCGGGATCGACGGGTTCCGCCCCGACTATCTCGATCGCGGCGTCACCCCGGTGCTGTCGCAACTGGCGGCGCAGGGCGTGCGCGCGACGATGCGTCCGTCCTTCCCGACCAAGACCTTTCCCAATTTCTACACGCTGGTCACCGGCAAGCGCCCCGACCGCCACGGCATTGTCGGCAACCGCTTCGAAGACCCCGCACGCCCCGGCGAGCGCTTCACGCTGGCGTCGGACGAACCCTATTGGTGGGATCAGGCCGAGCCGCTGTGGACCGCCGCCGAAAAGGCCGGGATACAGACGGCGGTGATGTTCTGGCCCGGCTCCGGTGTGGAGATTGGCGGCATCTACCCGCATGACTGGCAGGCGTTCGGCATGGCGGTAACCGGACGCCAGCGGGTCGATGCGATCATCGACTGGCTGCGCCGTCCCGCCGCGACCCGCCCGAAGCTGCTGGGCCTGTATTTCGACACGGTCGACACCGCCGGGCACCGCTACGGCCCCGACGCGCCCGAGACGAACGCGGCGGTGGCGGAGGTCGACGCCCTGATCAGCCGACTGACCGGCGAACTCGCCGCGCTGGGCCAGCCCGCCAACCTCGTCTTCGTCGCCGATCACGGCATGGCCGCAGTGAATGAAATCCGCCGCATCCAGCTCGACAGCGTCGTCGCCGCGAGCAACTTCCGCACGATCGAGGAAGGGCCCTATGCCGCGATCGAGCCGCAGCTGGGCCGCGAAACCGCGCTTGCGGCGGCGCTGCTGAAGCCGCATCCGCATATGGAATGCTGGCGGCGCGCGGATATCCCCGCGCGGCTCCATTATGGCCGCAACCCGCGCACGCCGTCCTTCCTGTGTCTCGCCCAGATCGGCTGGACGATCACCACCCGCCCGGCGACCGAAACGCTGCGACCCGGCGGCGCGCACGGATATGACCCCGCCGCGCCGGAGATGGCGGCGTTATTCCTCGCCCATGGTCCGGCCTTTGCGTCGGGCGTCATATTGCCAGCGTTCGACAACATCCATGTCGCGCCGCTGCTGCGTCGCCTTGCCGGCGTCCCCCAGGCCGAGGATGCCGATGGCGACCCTGCAGTGCTGGGGTCGGTCCTCAAACCCTGATACCCCTTGCCAAAATCCAGTTTCGGTCCGAAACTGATTTCATGATCTACTTCGAAGACCTGACGGTCGGGGACAAGGCCAGCTTCGGCTCCTATGCGGTCACGCGCGATGAGGTGCTGGAGTTCGCGCAGAAATACGACCCCCAGCCATTCCACATCTCCGACGAAGCGGCGGCAAAGACGCATTTCGGGCGGCTCGCGGCGAGCGGCTGGCACACCGCCGCGATGACGATGGCGATGCTAGTCGAACAGATGAAAGTGCGCCCCACCGCCAGCCTCGGCGCAGCGGGGATCGACGAGTTGCGCTGGATCAAACCGGTCTTTCCCGGCGACACGCTGCGCTGCGAGACCGAGTTGCTCGAAAAGCGCGAGTCGGAAAAACGCCCGGAAATGGGCCGCACCCGCTCGCGCATGCTGGTGTTCAACCAGCATGACGAGCCGGTGCTGAGCTTCATCGCCAACGCGATCGTGGCGCGGCGCCCCGCTTAACGCGGACGGCGATCCCGCCGGTCGCGGCGG
>NZ_LSJM01000224.1 GCF_001557215.1 Sphingomonas sp. CCH9-E2
GCGCGGTGCGGAACGCGGCTTCCTTTGCCGCCATGCGGGTGCGGATGTCGCCGCCCCACCCGGCTTCGAGCACGGCGAGCGTATCCATCGCCTTTTGCCGGTCGAACAGCCAGGTCAGCACGTCCTTGGCGACCGGGGCTGCGGCACGCGCGCCGCCCATTCCATGTTCGATCACGACCGACGCGGCGTAGCGCGGATTGTCCACCGGCGCGAAGCAGACGAACAGGCCGTGGTCGCGATATTTCCACTCGCCGCCCTGACCGCGATTGCGGTCCATGATGCGGCGCACCTGTGCCGTCCCGGTCTTGCCGCCCATCCGGATACCGTCGAGCTGCAGCCGCGATGCGCCCGCCGTGCCCGCGCCATTCACCACTTCGTCCATCCCGGCGCGGACGATCGCGAGATGCTCCTCGGGGAACTCGAGGCGCAGGGGCGGCTTGGGCTGGTCGATGATCAGCGAGGGAAGCAGCGCGCGGCTCGACGCGATGCGCGCGGTGGCGACGGCGAGCTGGAACGGGCTGACGAGCACATAGCCTTGGCCGATCGCCGCGTTGAGCGTGTCGGCTTGGGTCCAGTCCTGCTTGAAACGGCGCATCTTCCACGCCGTGTCCGGGACGGTGCCGTAACGCTGCGAGGGAAGGGGCAGGTCGAACTCCGCGCCGAAGCCGAGCTTACGTGCGGCGGCGGCGATCGGCTCGATCCCGATCTCGCGACCCATGGCGTAGAAATAAGTGTTGCAGCTGCGCGCAATCGCGGTGTGCATCGTCATCGGCCCGTGGCGGCCGAGACAGCCGAAGCGGCGATTGCCGAGCTGGTACCCGCCATTGCAATAGACCGTGCGATTGGGGTCGATTCCCGCGCCCAAAATTGCGAGCGCGGTTGCGGGCTTGAACGTGGATCCGGGCGGATACAGGCCCTGCAGCGTCTTGTTCATCAGCGGGAGATGGTCATCTTCCGACAGCATCTTCCATTCAGTGCGGCTGATCCCGTCGGAAAAGGCGTTGGGATCGTAGCAAGGCATCGACACCATCGCGAGGATATCGCCATTGGTCAGGTCGAACACCGTGACCGATCCGGATTCGAGGCCGAGCCGACGCGCGGTATACTCCTGCAGCCCGGCATCGATCGTCAGACGTACGGTCTTTCCGGGCGTATCGGGCCGCGTTTCGAGTTCACGGACCAGCTTGCCGCGCGCGGTAACCTCCGACCGTTTGGCCCCCGGTGCACCGCGCAGGTTGCTCTCGAGCGTCTTTTCGAGCCCGTCCTTGCCGAGCTTGAATCCCGGGGTCAGCAGCAGCGGATCCTTGGTCTGCTGGAACTGTTCGGCGCTTGCCGTGCCGACATAGCCGATCAGATGCCCGACCGCCGCGCCCGCAGGATAGTTGCGCGCAAAGCCGCGCGTGGGCGCGACGCCGGGCAGCTCGGGCAGGCGGACACTGACCGCGGCATAGCGTTCCCAGTCGAGATTTTCGGCAACCTGCACCGGCTGGAACCCCGCCGCGCCCTTCAGATCATCCTCGATCCGCGCGATATCTTCGGCGGTCAGGCGCAGGATCTGCTTGAGCGTCGTCAGCACCTGCCCCTTGTTCTCGAGCCGGTCGGGAATGATGTCGACGCGGAAATCGGTGCGATTGTTCGCGATCGGCACGCCGCGGCGGTCGACGATCCATCCGCGCCGTGGCGGCGTCAGGGTGAGGTTGACGCGGTTGCTCTCCGACAACAGCTTGTACTTGTCATTTTCATAGACCGACAGCCAGGCCATCCGCCCCGCCAGCACCAGCCCCAGGCCCGTCTGGATTCCCCCGAGCAGCATCGCGCGCCGCGAAAAGCTGTACGCCTGCTGCCCCTCGCTGATCATGCGGACCGGGCCGTTCATTGCCACTTCCGGCGCTGATCGAGGCGGGAGACGAGGCGCGACAGCACTGGGAACAGCGCGATCGAGATCAGGATTTGGATCAGCAGTACCGTATCCACATGCGCATTGAGCGGGGTCGCGACCAGCCGCCCGCCGATCAGGCAGAAACCGATCGCGCCCGCTGCCAGCAACCAGTCCTGAAGGAAATCGCGCCACACGATCCGCGTGTCGAGCACGTCGATCGCGATGAACGACACGGTCCAAAAGAACATCGCATTGCCGAGCGGCTGGCCGCTGACCATGTCATCAACGAAGCCGAGCAGCAGCGGGGCCCAGGGCTTGAGCAGATCGGGCCGGTGCAGCCGCCACGCCAGCAGCATCATCAGGCCAAACGGGGGCAGCAGCGGGACGGTCGCCTTGAACGGGATCAGCGTGATCAGCGACCCGAGGATGATCGACAGCGGGGCAAGCCAGCGCGCGCGCTGCGACACATTGGACTGACCCAGTCCGGCAAAGGGCGTGCCGGTCACCGCGGTGCCTTGTCCGGTGCCGAAATCTCGGCGGCTTCGGGGAAGAAGGCGCGCTGAACCAGAGCATAGTCGAGCATGTCGGGGCTGGCGGTCGGT
>NZ_LSJM01000225.1 GCF_001557215.1 Sphingomonas sp. CCH9-E2
GCCTGAAGAATCAGGGCGTGCGGCTGGCGCTCGACGATTTCGGCACTGGCTACTCCTCGCTGGCGCACCTGCGCGCGCTGCCGTTCGACCGGATCAAGATCGACAAGAGCTTCGTCATCTCGCTCAACGAGAGCGCGGATTCGGCGGCGATCGTCAACGCGATCGTATCGCTGGGCGAAAGCCTCAATCTGCCGATCACCGCCGAGGGCGTGGAGGACGAGGCGATCGCGACGCGGCTCAAGGCGCTGGGCTGTGCCAAGGCGCAGGGCTGGCATTATGGCAAGCCGCTGTCGGTCAGCGGCGCGCGCCGCCTGCTCGCGGAGCGCCGGTTGCTGGTGCAAGCTCCGCCCGAGCCCACGATCGAGAGCGAACTGCCGATCCAGCGCCCGGACCGGATGGCGGGCTAAGCGCTAATTGCTCCCCTGCCGCGCAGGGAGGTGGCAGCGCGAAGCGCTGGCGGAGGGGGCGTAGCTGCGATCAGCGATATGCCGGGGGCATATCGCAGCAGCGGA
>NZ_LSJM01000226.1 GCF_001557215.1 Sphingomonas sp. CCH9-E2
CCCCATAACCGCTGGAAAAACGGCAGCAGCCACTCCTGCGGCACGAGGAGCCCGGCGGCGAGGATCAGGATCGGATATTCGTATGTCCAGTCGAACACCAACGGCGCCACCAGCGCCGCGAACACCCCGCCCAGCGCACCGCCGACCGACATGGCGAGGTAGAAGCCGGTGAGCCGGTCCGCCTCGGGCCGCAGGTCGTACATATGCGTGTGCAGCGCCACCGCGACCATGAACAGCAGGGCGAGCGCCATCAGTGCGTTCAGCTCGGGATTGGCATTATGCCCCGCGATCATCAGCCCGCCGAACAACAGGATCGTGATCGGGGCAAAGCGGGTCAGCAGCGTCGCCACCGCGCGCCGCGCCGCGAACGCGATGGTGAAGCTCAGCAGGTACAGGCCAAGCGGCAGCACCCACAGCATCGGCACCGCGACGATATCGGTGGTCAGGAAGCTCGACGTCGCGAGCATCAGGCCGGAGGGGACAAAGGCCAGCGCGATCCAGTGCGCCACGCGCCGCTTCGACGGCGGGGCACTGGTCGCATGGACATGCGGCGCGTCCGCCGCCTTGCGCGGCAGCAGCAGCGCACAGGCCGCAACCGCGACGAACACCAACGCATAGCCGCCGGTCCACAGCCAGCTTTGCGCGTGCAGCGCCATGCCCGGCTCGACCAGCAGCGGATAGGCAATCAGCCCGCCAAAGCTGCCGACATTTGACGCGGCATAGAGCGCATAGGGATCCCGCCCGCCCGACGCCGACGCGAACCAGCGCTGCAGCAGCGGCGCCTGCGCCGAGATCGCGAAGAACAGCGGGCCGATGGAGGCGGCAAGCAGCCACGGAACCCAAACCGCCGGCTCGGCATCCGCCGGCATCTCCATCGCCATCAGCCCGATCGGCAGCCACAAGGCCGCGACCGCCAGCACGCCCAGATGGATCATCGCCTGCCGCCGCACCGGCACCCGGCCCAGCCAGTGGGCATAGGCATAACCGCCCAGCAGCAACGCCTGATAGATCAGCATCGCGCTGTTCCAAACGGCGGGCGCACCGCCCAGCCGCGGCAGTGCCATGCGCGCGATCATCGGCTGAACCAGGAACAGCAGGAAGCTGCCGAGCAGGATGGTGATGACGAAGAGCGGGCCGCTCACACCCTTCAGCCATCCGGGTGCACCCGGCTGTGGTTCGGCGACTGCTTCGGCGCTCATCGCCTCCCCTTTCGGCTTACGCGTTACGTGGCCGCGTGATGCGGTAGGTGACGATGCGGCGCAAGGGGTCATCCGCCGCAAAGGCGTGATGATCGAAATCGCCACCGTCGACATAGGCCATGCCCAGCCGCTCCATCATCGCCCGGCTGGCGGCATTACGCTGCGACGTGATCGCCACGATGTACGGAACGTCGAACCTGGCCCAGCCCCACGCCAGCACCGCGCGCATCGCCTCCAGCGCATAGCCGCGCCGCCAATAGGCTTGCGCAAGCATCCACCCCGCCTCGACCTGTCCCGCAATCGGGTTCTGCGCATCGCCGCGCTTGAGCCCGCAAAAGCCGATGACCGCGTCATCCTCCTTGCGAATGACGCTCAAAAACCCCAGCCCCTCGTGCCGATAGCCGTCATGCCGCGCCAGCGCCGCCGCGCTCGCCGCAGCGTCCTTGACCGGCCCCAGATCGGCCATCACCACCGGGTCGGCCCACATCGCATACAGCGCCGGGTGGTCGGCCTCCACCGGCGGGCGCAGCAGTAACCGCTCCGTCTCGATCATCCGCCCATCAGCCGCGCGGCGTGGAGCGCATGATAGCTCAGCACCCCGCTGCACCCGGCCCGCTTGAACGCCATCAGCGTCTCCAGCACCAGCGCGTCGCGGTCCCCCGCCCCCGCCGCGGCCGCCGCCTCGATCATCGCGTACTCGCCGCTCACTTGATAGGCGAACACCGGCACCTCGAACCGCTCTTTCACCCGGCGGACAATATCCAGATAGGGAAGGCCCGGCTTGACCATCACGCTGTCCGCGCCCTCGTCGAGATCGAGCGCCACTTCGCGCAGCGCCTCCTCGGCATTGGCCGGGTCCATCTGATAGGTCTTCTTGTCGCCCTTGAGCAGCCCGCGCGATCCCACCGCATCGCGGAATGGGCCATAAAAGGCCGAGGCATATTTGGCGGCATAGGCCATGATCTGGACGTTGACGAAGCCCTCGTCCTCCAGCGCCGCGCGGATCAGGCCGACGCGCCCGTCCATCATGTCGCTCGGCGCGATCACGTCCGCTCCGGCGCGGGCCTGATTGAGCGCCTGCCCGACCAGCACTTCCGCAGTCTCGTCGTTGAGCACATAACCCGCCGCATCGACCAGCCCGTCATGGCCATGCGCGGTATAGGGGTCGAGCGCGACATCGGTCAGCACCCCGATGTCCGGCGCCGCATCCTTGATCGCCCGGATCGCCCGGCACATGAGGTTATCGGGATTGAGCGCCTCCCCGCCATCCTCGGTACGCAGATCGACCGGGGTATTGGGAAACAGCGCCAGACACGGAATCCCCGCCGCCGCCGCCTCACGCGCCTTGGCGACGATCCCATCGACCGACCAGCGCGACACGCCGGGGAGGCTGGCGATCAGCTCCTCGACCCCCTCCCCCTCGGTCACGAACAGCGGCCAGATCAGGTCCGCCGGGGTCAGCACCGTCTCGGCATGAAGCCGGCGGCTCCACGCGGAACTACGGGTGCGACGAAGGCGAAGCGCGGGATAATGGGACATGCCTGGCTTTTGGGCCAAGTCCCGCGCGGTCGCAAGCGGTGGCGGTAAGCGCGGCAGACTGCCCCCGCCACCGTCGCCCCGGGCTTTACCCGGGGCCGGGCTGTCTTGAGACGGCGACGAAGCCCTGCCCCGGGTAAAGCCCGGGGCGACGAGGGAGAAGGGGCAGACAAGATGCTTGACCACACGCCAGTTTCAGCGATGTTATCTTATACCATATCAGGAGGGATCGCTTATGCTCAGGCTCGTCGCGCTAATCGCTGCACTCTCGCCCTTGCCCGCAGCGGCGCAATCGATGCGCGACGCACTGCCACCCGGCATCGTCGTGCAGGGGCGCGCGCTGATCAAGACCCCGCCCGACATGGCCGAACTGTCGATCAACCTGCGCGGCGACGGCACCACCGCCGACGCCGCGAGCAAGGCGCTGGCCGATGCGCAAAAATCGGTGATCGGCGGGATCATGTCGCTCGACCCCAAGGCCAGCTATCGCACGGGCGACGTGTCGATGCGCGAGGTGCGCAAGGGTGACTGCGCGTCGGATCGCGAATTGATGGGACTCGGCGACGACAGCGACCGCGCGGACAAGGGACCGTGCCGCGTGGTCGGCTATATCGCGACGATCGAGGCGACGGTCGAGATGCGCGCGGTCGACAAGGTCGGCACCGCGATCGGTCTGGCCAGCCGCCTCGGGGCAAGTTCCGCCGAGCTTGCAAGCTTTCGCCTCAGCGACCCTGCGGCGGCGCGCAAGAGCGCAATGGCGGCTGCGATCACGGATGCCCGCGCCCGCGCGGAGGCGGTGGCGAGCGCGTCGGGCGCCAAGCTCGGCCCGGTCGTCTCGATTCTCGACGGCAACGACCGCGCGATGGCGATGCTGGAGAGGCAAGCGGACGCCATGTTCGCGGTCGCCGAGCTAGCCCAGGCGCCTTTAGTCAAGATCGACATCGTTCCCAGTGCAGTCGAAACCAGCGCCGAAATCGTGATCGTCTATGCGCTGATCAAATGAGCGACGTCCTCCCCGATCCAGGGAGGACACCTCACCCCAACCGGCCCAGCGCCGCGCTCAACCGCGCCGCTTCGGCCGATTTCTCGGCATGGTCGGCGCGGGCCTTTTCCACCGCCTCGGGCTTGGCCTTTTCGGCGAAGGCGGGGTTGGACAGGCGTGCGTTGAGGCTGTCGCGCTCCTTCTCCGCCGCCGCGATCGCCTTGGTCAGGCGGGCGCGTTCGGCGTCGAGGTCGATGACGCCTTCGAGCGGGAGGACATAGGTCGCCTCGTCCACCACGATCTGCAACGCGCCGCCCGCCGGAGCTTCACCCTCGGCGCGGTCGACGCGCGCCAGACGGGCGAGCGCCGCATTCTGGCGCGTCAACCGCTCCAGCGTGTCGGCATGCGCGTCGCGGACGTGCAGCGCCAGCCGCGCGCCCGGCGGGACGTTGAGCTCGGTCCGCGCCGCGCGCAGCTCGCTCACCAGCCGGATCAGCCAGTCGATCTCCTGCGCCGCCGCGGGATCGAGCGCGCGCGCATCCGCCATCGGCCATTGCGCAGTGATGATGGGGTAATCCGGGCGCTCGCCCATCTTCGACCACAGCTCTTCGGTGATGAAGGGCATGAACGGGTGGAGCATGACCAGGATCTGGTCGAGCACCCATCCGGCGACGGCGCGCGTCTCCTCGGCACCCTCGGCGCCTTCGGTCTGCAGCACCGGCTTGATCAGCTCAAGATACCAGTCGCAGAAGCGGCTCCAGGTGAACTGATAGATGGTGTTGGCCGCGCCGTCGAAACGATGGTCGGCAAAGGCAATGTCCATCGCCTGCACCGTGGACACTGTCTCCGCGACAATCCACTTGTTGACCGCGAGCGTGGCGCGAGGAGCCTCGACATGTTCGCTTGCGCGAATCCCGTTCGACTGGGCAAATCGCGCCGCGTTCCACAGCTTGGTCGCGAAGTTGCGATACCCCTCGACCCGCTTTTCATCCATCTTCACGTCGCGGCCCTGGCTCTCCATCGCCGCCATGAAGAAGCGCAGCGCGTCCGCACCATACTGGTCGATCAGGCCGAGCGGATCGACGACATTGCCCTTGGACTTGGACATCTTCGCGCCATCCGCGGCGCGGACAAGTCCGTGCAGATACAAGGTCTTGAACGGCACTTCTTTCATGAAGTGCAAACCCTGCATCATCATCCGCGCATCCCAGAAGAACAGGATGTCGAAGCCGGATATCAGCACGTCATTGGGATAACGCCCGCCGAGCGTGGGGTCGCTGTCATCGGGCCAGCCTAGCGTTGCGAACGGCCAGAGCGCGGAGGAGAACCAGGTGTCGAGAACGTCCTCGTCCTGCGTCAGGCGAACCCCCTCGCCCGCCCGCGCCTGCGCTTCGGCTTCGTTTTCAGCGACATAGACGCTGCCGTCGTCAGCGAACCACGCCGGAATCCGGTGCCCCCACCATAGCTGACGGCTGACGCACCAGGGCTGGATATTCTCCATCCAGTTGAAATAGGTCTTTTCCCAGCTCTTGGGCACGATCTTGGTCGCGCCCGAGCGCACCGCCTCGATCGCGGGCTTGGCCAGCGTCGCGGCGTCGACATACCATTGGTCGGTCAGCCAGGGTTCGATCACAACGCCCGAACGGTCGCCGAACGGCGTCTGGATCTTGCGCGGTTCGGCGTCGTGTTCGTTGCCGTCCTTGTCGGTCCAGGGGACGAGGAAACCCTCGTCCTTCAGCCGGGCCACCACCTTCTCGCGCGCGTCGAAGCGATCGAGGCCGATCAGCTCGGGCGGAATCAGCCCGTCCGAGGTCTGGCAGATCATCGCCTTGGCATCGAGCATGTTGAGCATGTCGCGCGCTTCGATCCCGGCGCGGCGGCCGACCTCGAAGTCGTTGAAATCATGCCCAGGCGTGATCTTGACCGCGCCCGAACCCAGCTCGGGATCGGCATGTTCGTCGGCGACGATCGGGATCAGGCGGCCGGTGATCGGCAGCTTCACCTGCTTGCCGACCAAAGCGGCGTAGCGCTCATCCGTCGGGTGCACCGCCACCGCCATATCGGCCAGCATCGTTTCCGGCCGCGTCGTCGCGACATGGATGTAGCCGCTGCCATCGGCGAGCGGATAGCGCAGGTGCCAGAACTTGCCGTTCACCTCGCGCGTCTCGACCTCAAGGTCGCTGATCGCGGTGCCCAGGCCCGGATCCCAGTTCACCAGCCGCTTGTCGCGATAGAGCAGCCCCTGCTTGTGCAGCTCGACGAAGACCTTGAGCACGGCCTTCGAAAAGCCCTCGTCCATCGTGAAGCGTTCGTCGGACCAGTCCATCGAACAGCCGAGGCGCCGCAGCTGGCCGGTGATCGCGCCGCCGCTCTCGGCCTTCCACTTCCACACCTTCGCGACGAACTCCTCGCGGGTGAAGTCGGTGCGCTTCTGCTGGCGTGCGTTGAGCTGGCGTTCGACCACCATCTGCGTCGCGATGCCGGCATGGTCCATGCCGACCACCCAGCGCGCGTCCATCCCCTTCAGACGCGCATGGCGGACGAGGATGTCCTGCAGCGTGTTGTCGAGCGCATGGCCGATATGCAGCGAACCCGTCACGTTGGGCGGCGGGTTGACGATCGTCCAGGGCTGCGCGCCCGGACGATCGGGCCGGAACAGCCCGTTGCTTTCCCAATGCGCGTACCAGCGCTGCTCGATCTCGGCGGGGTCGAAGGTCTTTGGAAGTTCGCTCATGCCGTGCCCATAACCACGCGCCCGCCCTGATGCCAACCGGGATTAATCGCCGTCCGGCAACGTATGCAGTACCGGTACGCCCGCCCCCTTCAATGCGGCGAGCAGATCATCGGGAAGATCGTTCCAGCGCAGCACGCGGCCCTCGGACAGAATCTCCGCAAGAAACTTGGGCTCGCTGGTCGAATTGTCGAAGATCCACCCACGATCAATATTGCTGCAGAACCAGGCCAGTTGGTCGAAGGATCGCGTGCGCCGCGCGACGATCTTGTCGGGCGGCACGTCATGCC
>NZ_LSJM01000227.1 GCF_001557215.1 Sphingomonas sp. CCH9-E2
GGCCCGCCTCATCGCTCGCCAGGATCATCTGGCGCACCGCGGTGATCCGCGCGGCGTCGAAGAACATATGCTCGGTCCGGCACAGGCCGATCCCCTCCGCGCCGAATTCACGCGCGGTGCGGCAATCGAGCGGGGTTTCGGCGTTGGTGCGCACCTTCAGGCGGCGCACTTCGTCCGCCCAGACCATCAGCGTGCCGAAATCCCCCGCCAGCTCGGGCTGGATCGTCGGGACGGCGCCCAGCATCACTTCGCCGGTGGTGCCGTCGATCGTCAGCACTTCGCCCTCGCGCACCTCACGCGACCCGATCCGCATCACGCCTTCCGACGCCTTGATCGACAGCGTGCCCGCGCCGGAAACGCAGGGGCGGCCCATGCCGCGCGCGACCACCGCCGCGTGGCTGGTCATGCCGCCACGCGCGGTCAGGATGCCCTTGGCCGCGTGCATGCCGTGAATGTCCTCGGGGCTGGTCTCGACGCGCACCAGGATCACCGCCTCGCCCGCCGCAGCGCGCTTCTCGGCCGTGTCGCTGTCGAACACCGCGACGCCCGATGCCGCGCCGGGCGAGGCGGGCAGCCCCTTGGTCAGCACGTCGCGCGGCGCATTGGGGTCAAGCGTCGGGTGGAGCAGCTGGTCGAGCGCCGAGGGATCGACGCGCAGGATCGCTTCGTCGCGGGTGATCAGCCCCTCATTGGCCATGTCCACAGCGATCTTCAGCGCCGCCTTGGCCGTACGCTTGCCCGAGCGGGTCTGGAGCATCCACAATTTGCCGCGCTCTACGGTGAACTCGATGTCCTGCATGTCGCGGTAGTGGCGCTCGAGCTGGTCGAACACGCGCGCCAGCTCGGCATAGGCCTCCGGCATCGCCTCTTCCATCGACAGCGGCTTGGCCCCCGCCTTTTCGCGCGCGGCCCGCGTCAGATATTGCGGCGTGCGGATGCCGGCGACGACATCCTCGCCCTGCGCGTTGATCAGGAACTCGCCATAATAGGCGTTCTCGCCGGTCGCGGGATCGCGGGTGAAGGCGACGCCGGTGGCGCTGGTGTCGCCCATATTGCCGAACACCATCGCCTGGACATTGACCGCCGTGCCCCAGTCGCCGGGAATGTCGTTGAGGCGGCGATAGACCTTCGCGCGCTCCGACTGCCACGATCCGAACACCGCGCCGATCGCGCCCCACAGCTGGTCATGCACGTCCTGCGGGAACGGCTTGCCCCACAGCTCCTGCACGAGCGCCTTGTACTCCTCGACCAGCTTGCGCCAGTCGTCGGCAGTCATCTCGGTATCGAGGCTGTAGCCGCGATCTTCCTTGGCGATCTCCAGCGCTTCCTCGAACCGGCCATGATCCAGTTCGAGCACGACGTCGGAGTACATCTGGATGAAGCGGCGATAGCTGTCCCACGCAAAGCGCGCGTCGCCGCTGGTCTCCGCCAGCCCGACCACGGTGGCGTCGTTGAGGCCAAGGTTGAGAACCGTGTCCATCATCCCCGGCATCGACACGCGCGCGCCCGAGCGGACCGAGACGAGCAGCGGGTCCGCCGCATCGCCGAAGCGCTTGCCGGTCACCGCCTCGATATGCGCGACGCCGGTCGCAACCTCGGCCTTCAGGCTGTCGGGGAAAGTCTCGCCATTCTCGTAATAGAGCGCGCAGACCGGGGTCGAAATGGTGAAGCCGGGCGGCACCGGCAGGCCGATCGACGCCATCCCATCCAGGTTCGCGCCCTTGCCGCCGAGCAGATTCTTGTCGCCCTGGCCGCCGTCGGAAACACCCCCGCCGAAGCGGTACACATAACGAGTCATTCGAACCCCTTCCGTGACTTGGGCCGCGCCTACCGCAGGTGCGAAGACGGGGGAAGGGCTTGTCCCCCGTTGTCACGTGACAGATTTGCTTCACACGCACAAAACTGGTCATATGATCGGTGCTTGCGGGCCGAGCGTCCCGCCTTTGGGGGAGCGCAACATGCTGACGGCCTTGCTTCTTTCCGCTGCGTCGGTGCAGCAGCCGACGCCGCTGCCGCCCGCTGGCGGCTGGGTCGTCGATTTCGCGGATAACAGCTGCCTGGTCTTTCGCGACTATCGCGGTGAACAGGGCAAGGTAACGTTCGGCCTGCGCCTCATCCCCAATGCCCCCTTCGCCGAAGCCATGCTGATCATGCCCGAGGACGGAAGCGCCGTTTCCGGCATGGTCACGGTCAGCATGAACACCGTCCCCGATGTCGCGTCATCCTATCAGAGCGGGTCGACCAGCGACGGCCGCCGCCTGATCCGCTTCGACGTGCCCCCGCAACAGGTCAAGGCGATGGCCATCGCCCGCGACATCGGCTTCAGCCGTGGCGGCAAGCGCGTCGCGATCGCGGGACTGGCGATGGGCAAGGCGATGGCGGCGGCATCGACCTGTCAGGACGATCTGCTGCGCAGCTGGGGCGCAGACCCGGCGGTGGAGGCCAAGATCAGCTGGCGCCCCGCAATCGTCGCGCCCGAAAAGGACACCACCGTCTCCGACTATCCGATGGCCGCGTTGCGCGAGGGGGCGGAGGGCGACACGCTGTTCCGCCTCAGCCTCGACCGCACCGGTCGGATCACCGATTGCCAGATCGTCGCATCGTCGGGGAATGAGGACCTCGACACGCGCGCCTGCACGCTGATGCGCGAACGCGGATCGCTGCCCGCCGCCCGGCTGACGGATGGCAGCGCGGTGCCGACGGTGATCGTCGCCCGCTTCGCCTGGCGCTTGCCGGGCTGAGCGGGCGCGGGGCTTGCCTACCCCTCGATCTTCCCGAAATCCGCCACCCGGTGCACCGCGTCGCGCATGCGGGCCAGCAGGGCGAGCCGCGCGGCGCGCTTGGCGGGATCGCTGTCGTTGACGGTCACATCGGTGAAGAACGCATCGATCGGCGCACGCAACGTCGCGAGCGCGGCCATCGCCCCTTCGAAGTCCTCCGCCTCCACCGCAGCTGCCGCCTTGGGCTCGGCCGCGTCGAGCGCGGCGATCAGCGCCGCCTCTGCGGGCTCGGGCGTATAGGACAGCGTCGCCCCGGCGAAGGCCGGGGCCGCCAGAGGCTCCAGCGTCGCGCTTGTCGCAGCGGCCCCGGCCTGCGCCGGGGCGACGAAGCCCTCCTTCTTCAGAATATTCGCCGCGCGCTTGTACCCGGCGAGCAGATTCGCCCCATCCTCAGTCGCCATGAACGCCTGCAGCGCATGGACGCGCGCGAGGAGGCGGACGAGATCATCCTCCCCGCCCAGCGCAAACACCGCGTCGATCAGGTCGTGGCGGACCCCAGCTTCGCGCTGCTGGACCTTGAGGCGGTCGATGAGGAAATCAACCACAGCATCGCGGGCAAGGCCCACCGGCCAGCCGAAAAGCATACCGCGAGCCATCTCGTCATTTTCAGGCTCAAAACCTGCAACCGCCAGATCAGCGCGCGTCTTCCCGCATTTCGCGGTCCAAGCCGCTTCGGGGAGCTGTTCGAATTTCGCGCTCTCTACGTCACCGCTGAAGTCGAACAGATAGCGAAGTGGCAGTCGCAACCCATTCTGGAGCACCAACGCTGCTACAGCGATTGCACTGCGTCGGAGCGCAAATGGATCTTTCGAACCGGTCGGCTTCTCGTCGATCAGGAAGAACTGGAACAGACTATCCAGCTTATCCGCCAACGACACCGCCACCGTGACCGGTGCGGTCGGCACGTCATCCCCCTGCCCGACCGGCTTGTAATGATCGCGGATCGCGGCGGCGACCGCCGGGTCTTCGCCCTGCGCTGCCGCGTAATAACCGCCCATCAGGCCCTGCAGCTCGGGGAATTCGCCGACCATGCCGGTGACGAGGTCCGCCTTGGCCAGCCGCGCGGCGCGTTCGGCGAGGGTGGCCAAATCCGTCGCCCCGGCGGAGGCCGGGGCCGCTTGCGGCTCTTGCGTCGCGCCATCGCTGGCGGCCCCGGCCTTCGCCGGGGCGACGATGCCCTCTTCCACCAACCACCGCGCGAGTTTGGCGACGCGGTCGACCTTGTCGGCGACGGTGCCGAGCTTTTCGTGGAAGACGATCTTTTCGAGCTTCGGATGCAGGTCATCCAGCCGCGTCTTGCGATCGGTTTCGTAGAAGAAGCGCGCATCGCTCAGCCGTGCGGCGAGCACCTTCTGGTTGCCCGCGACGATCCGATCGCCGCCATCCGCCGCGTCGATATTCGCGGTGCAGATGAAGGCGTTGGCGAGCTTGCCATCGGCATTTGTGCAGACAAAATATTTCTGGTTCACGCGCGCGGTGAGCTGGATTACCTCGGGCGGGACATCGAGAAACGCTTCATCGAAGCGGCCGAGCAGAGGCACCGGCCATTCGGTGAGGCCGGCATTCTCGATCAGCAGCCCCTCGTCCTCGACCAAAGTCAGGCCGGCCTTGTTCGCCGCCAGCTTTGCGCCGACCGCGATGGTCGCGCGACGTTCATTCTGGTCGACGATGACATAAGCGTCGCGCAGCTGATCGACATAGGTCGCGGCGCTCCGAACCGTGATCGCGTCGGGGTGGTGGAAGCGATGGCCCGCGGTGACAGCACCGGACTGCACGCCCGCAACTTCGCAATCCACCACGCTCTCGCCCAGCAGCGCCACAATGCCCTGCAACGGGCGGACCCAGCGCAAGCTCTCGGTGCTCAGCGACGCTTCCCCCCAGCGCATCGATTTGGGCCAGGGGAAGGCGCGAACGATCGCCGGGATCGCCTCGGCCAGTACCTCGGTCGTGGCGCGGCCCGGCTTGTCGATCACCGCGAACAGCGTCGCGCGACCCTTGACGTCGCGCGTCTTCAGCGCGTCGCGGGTCAGCCCCGCCTTGCGCAGGAAGCCGTCGACTGCCGCGTCGGGCGCGTCGGCGGGCGGGCCTTTCAGCTCCTCGCTCACCGCCGCGGTCTGCTCGGGAAGGTCGCGGGCGATCAGCGTCAGGCGGCGCGGGGTGGCATAGGTGACCAGCGCACCGGCCTTCAGGCCTGCCTTGTCGAGCTCGGCGGTGAACAGGCGGGCGAGATCCTCGCGCGCCTTATCCTGCATGCGTGCGGGAATTTCTTCGGAGCGGAGTTCGAGGAGGAAGTCGGTCACAGCGACCACTCCGGATATTTGGCGCTCCAGTCGGGCTTCATATGTTCGATATACGCCTCGCAGCTGCCCTTCGCGAGATCGCGGACGCGGCCGATATAGGCCTGGCGCTCGGCGACCGAGATGACGCCGCGCGCCTGGAGCAGGTTGAACAGATGGCTCGCCTCGATCGCCTGTTCATAGGCGGCGATGGGGACATTGTTGGTCAGGCAATTCTCGCACTCGGCCATCGCCTTGCGGAAGCCTTCGAACAGCGTCTCGGTGTCGGCGACTTCGAAATTATACTTCGACATCTGGCGCTCGTTCTCGAGGAACACGTCGCCATAGGTGACGCCGGCATCGTTGAACGCCAGATCGTACACGCTGTCCTTGTTCTGGATGTACATGGCGAGGCGTTCGAGACCGTAGGTCAGCTCGCCCGCGACCGGCTTGCAATCGAAGCCGCCCATCTGCTGGAAATAGGTGAACTGCGTCACCTCCATGCCGTCGCACCACACTTCCCAGCCCAGGCCCCAGGCGCCGAGCGTGGGCGATTCCCAGTCATCCTCGACGAAGCGGATGTCGTGCTTGAGCGGATCGATGCCGATCGCGGTCAAGCTGCCCAGATACAGTTCCTGCAGGTCGGGCGGGCTGGGCTTCAGGATGACCTGATACTGGTAATAATGCTGCAGCCGGTTGGGGTTTTCGCCATAGCGGCCGTCGGTCGGGCGGCGGCACGGCTGGACGAACGCGGCGTTCCACGGATCCGGCCCGAGCGCGCGCAGCGTCGTAGCGGTGTGGAAGGTGCCGGCACCCATGCGCATGTCATAGGGCTGAAGGATCAGGCAGCCCCGCTGGCTCCAATAATCATGGAGGCGCAGGATCATGCCCTGGAAGCTGAGCGGCGTGGTCATGGTGCCGGGCTTTGGCGAAAGGGCGATACGCGGTCAACTGCGGTTGACGCGGGCGGCGCGGACGGCTTTGGAGGGGCGATCATGTTGAAGCGTCTGATCGCCCCCCTCGCCGCCCTGCTGCTCTCCAGCTGTTCGCTGTTCGGCGAGGATGCCGACCCCGCTTTGTGGGTGGTCAAGGATGGCGACACGACCATCTATCTGTTCGGCACCGTCCATGTGCTGAAACCCCGCATGCACTGGTTCGACGAAGGCGTGCGCGAGGCGTTCGACGCGAGCGACGAGGTGGTGCTGGAGATCGCCAAGCCCGATCCGCAGGCGATCGCGGCGCTGACCGCGCAGCTCGGCACGCGCGGCGGCCCGCCCTTCGCGCCGGAGGTCGATGCAGCGGCGCGCGACCTGGGCATACCGGCGGGCGCGATCGACGAGCAGGAGCCGTGGCTGGCGGCGCTGACGCTGGCGCAGCTGGCGGTGAAGAAAGCGGGCTATGACGCCGGCGACGGGGTCGAGGCGACGCTGTCGGAGGCGGCGGAGGATGCGGGCAAGCCGGTCAAGGCGCTGGAATCGGCGCGCGGGCAGCTGATGCTGTTCGACGGCCTGTCGGGCGCGGCGCAGAGCGCGATGCTCGAGGAAACGGTCAAGGCGCTGCCGGGGACCAAGGCGCGGCTTGACAAGTTCGTCGCCGCCTGGGCCAAGGGCGATGCCGAAAGCGTCGGGGCGGAGATGAACCGCGGCGCGCTGGCGTCGCCGGAAGTGGCCGACGCGCTGATCACGCGGCGCAACGCGCGCTTCGCCGACTGGGTCGCGGCGCGGATGAACCAGCCGGGCACGGTATTCGTCGCGGTCGGCGCAGGGCACCTTGCCGGCAAGGGCAGCGTGCAGGCGCTGCTGGGCGAGCGGGGGCTGAAGGTGGAGCGGGTGGTGTATTGAGCTCATTCCTCCCCTGAGCTTGTCTCAGGGGAGGGGGACCGCCGGCGAAGCCGGTGGTG
>NZ_LSJM01000228.1 GCF_001557215.1 Sphingomonas sp. CCH9-E2
CCTTCGGCGCCACCTCCCCCTGGAGGGGGAGGATTGGTGGAGAAAGGGTCTGCCCTTACGCCGCGATGCTGTAGGGCTTGATCTCGCCGTTGAGATACTGGTTGCGCGCCTTGGCGCGGCTGAGCTTGCCCGAGCTGGTGCGCGGGAGCGTGCGCGGCGGGATCAGTTCGATCACGCAGTTCATGCCGGTGACCGCGCGGACGCGCTCACGGATTTCCTCGCGCAGCTTCTGGCGCTCTTCATCGTCGCTGGTGCGGCACTGGACCAGCACGGCGGGGGTTTCTTCGCCACCCGGCGTGGTGATCGCGAAGGCGGCGACGTCGCCCTGCTTGAACGCGGGGAGCTGTTCCACCGCCCATTCGATGTCCTGCGGCCAGTGGTTGCGGCCGTTGACGATGATCATGTCCTTGGCGCGACCCACGATGTAGATATAGCCTTCGGACAGATAGCCCATGTCGCCGGTGTCGAGCCAGCCGTCCTTCATGCAGGCGTCGGTCGATTCGGGATCGCGGAAATAGCCGACCATGACGCTGGGGCCACGGCACCATACCTTGCCGATCGCGCGGTCGGGCAGCGGGGTGCCGTCCTCCTCGCGGATCTCGATCTCCATGTCCTTGACCGCCTTGCCGCAGTTGACGATCGCGCGGAAGCGCTGGGGGCGATCCCCACCGTTGACGCCGCCCGACAGCTGGGTTTCCTCGACCAGTTCGACCAGGATGCCCTCACCCGGGGGCATGATCGACACGGCGAGCGTCGCTTCGGCGAGGCCGTAGCTGGGGAGGAAGGCGCTGGCCTTGAACCCGGCATCGGCGAAGGCATCGACGAAATTCTGCATGACGTCGGGACGGATCATGTCCGCGCCATTGCCCGCGACGCGCCAGCGGCTGAGGTCGAAGCGTTCCGACGCCTTGGTCTGGCTCGACATGCGGCGCGCGCAGATATCGTAGCCGAAGGTCGGCGAATAGGAGAGGGTGGTGCCCTGATTGCGGCTGATCAGGTCGAGCCAGGCGAGCGGACGCCGGGCGAAATCCTCGGTCTTGAGATAATCGGTCGAGACCTGGTTGGCGACGATCGAGAGGAAGCAGCCGACCAGCCCCATGTCGTGATACCAGGGCAGCCACGAGACGCAGCGGTCGCTGTCCTGCAGCTTCATGCCGTGGCTGTGCGCCGACAGATTGTTGAGCAGCGCATGGTGGGTGATCGCTACGCCATGCGGGAAGCGGGTCGAGCCGCTGCTGTACTGAAGATAGGCGATGTCGTCGGTGCTGGCCTTGGGCAGTTCTGCCTCAGGGGCTTCGCGGGTGGCGAAGCTTTCCCAGTCGATGCCCTGGACGCCCTTCAGGCGCGCGGCTTCGCCGGCCATCGCCGACAGTTCGGCGGGGTAGAACAGCATCGAGGGATCGCAGCTTTCGAGCTGGACCGAGAGCTGGTCGATATAATGCTGGCTGCCGCCGAAGCTGGTCGGCAGGGGGAGCGGCACCGGCCATGCGCCGGCATAGATGACGCCGAAAAACAGCGAGGCGAAATCGGTGCCGGTTTCGGCGATCAGCGCGATCCGGTCCTGCGGCTTCACGCCCGCGGCGATCAGGCGGCGTGCCTGTGCCAGCGCGTCGTCGCGCATTTCGCGGAAGGGATAGGGGCGCGTCAGCGTGCCGCGCGCGTCGTGAAAGTTCAGCCCGCGGCTGCCCTGCGCGGCATAATCCAGCGCGTCGCCCAGCGTCGCAAAATCCGCCAGTCGGCGGGGGAGGGTGCATTCGGTCGGCGTCGGCTGCAGCGTTGCGCCCGAAACTTCGACCTGATCCTTGACGTCCAAAGCCATATCCTAAAATCCGTGCCCCCAGATCGTGTCAGGCCACCCGCCCGTCATCGACGATAGGCCCCACATCTGAAATGCGGGCGGCTCTGCTACGCACTGGCGTTCAAATTCGGTTGTCAGTGTGGCACAAACAAGGCGCATGCGCCCCACTCGCCGCCCTGTCCCACCTTTGGACCGCCCCGCGCTGGACCGGCTGGCGCTGCGCTATGTCGAGCGGTTCGCGACGACGCGGGGGAAACTGGCCGCCTATCTGACGCGCAAGATCCGCGAGCGCGGCTTCGACGGCACGCCGCCCGACCCGGCGGAGATTGCCGAGCGCTTCGCCGAACTCGGCTATGTCAACGATCGCCTCTATGCCGAGAGCAAGGCGGCGGCGATGGCGCGC